>CADABS010000018.1 GCA_902786245.1 uncultured Erysipelotrichaceae bacterium | reverse complement strand
TGAGTTGTGGTAAAACACAGCCTTTTCTTCGTGTTATAGCATCACGATATTTTATTGCGGGTTTTTGCAAAACCTCACGCAATTTTAGTTAACGAAAACCCGGAAGGTTTCTGACCTCCGGGTCCGGTGCTGAGTCATTGTCTGAATTCTTATTCTGCTGCTTTCAGAGATCCTGTTTCTTCGATTTCTTTGATCATATCAATACGGGTCTGGTGTCTGCCGCCTTCGTATTCCGCTGCCAGCCATTCATCCACGATCATCTTCGCTGTTTCGATGCCGATGACTCTTGCGCCGAATGCGATGATATTGGAGTTATTGTGCTGCCTTGAAAGTTTTGCCGTATACGGTTCAGAACATACACATGCACGGATGCCATGAACCTTGTTGGCAGCCAGGGAAATACCTACACCAGTGCCGCAGATCAGCACGCCGCCGTCTACTTCGCCGTTCGCAACCATCTTTGCGACCTTGTATCCGGATACAGGATAGTTGAATCTTTCGGAACTGTCTGTTCCGACATTGATCACTTCATATCCCTTGCTTTCCAGATATGCCTTGATCTCATTCTTCATGTCTACTGCGACATGATCGTTACCGATTGCCAGTTTTTTCATTTTCATTCTCCTTTACTGATCAGTTTTATTACTTCCTCATAAGTATAGCAGACTGCGTCCGCTTCCGATGTATCCTGCGGGATCCGCGAAGCTTTCAGTCCGATTGTAAATAAACCTGCCGCCTTTCCGGCTCTGATTCCGTTGGGTGAATCTTCAATCACGATGATTCTGTCCCTCTGACATCCCATTGCGCACAGTTCATCTGCCGCAGTATTGAATATTTCCGGGTCCGGTTTTCCCTTTGTGACCTTTTCCACGGTCACCCATGTATCAAACCGGTTTTCCAGGCGGATACCGTTCAGTATTTCCTGTACATGGGGAATACTGCCGGAAGTTCCAAGGGCAGTCCGGATATTCTTCTGCATCAGGATATCCAGAAATCTTTCCAGACCTTCCATCGGATGAACTTCTCCGGATGCCATCTTTTTTACATAATCCGCATAGAGCAGATCAAACAGCTGTTTTTCATCATACCGTTCTAGATGCCAGTCCTTCCGGATCTGCCGGACAACGACCATTTCCGGCTGTCCGAGATACCGGATGATATCCTTATAGGAAACATCGATACCCTGGGCATTGAGAAACAATGCGCAGCTGTTCGTAAAATAATATTCACTGTCTGCGATGACTCCGTCGACGTCAAAGATGATGCCGTCCGCAGTCATTATCCAAGAGCCTTTCTGAATACTCTGGCAGAGACATTCAGTTCTGCACAGAGTGCTCTGACAAGCAGTTCATGGTCCTTGCCTTCGTGCAGACCGGATACCATGACGACTGCTTTTCTTTCGCCGTTGACCCTGATTGGGAATGCACCGCCGCTGACTGCGTGTTTCCCGTCATTCCACCATGCTTCATAGCAGGAATCGATCTTTCCGGCGATATATGTCCAGGCACTGCTGTGCGCTGTATCCAGTACGCACTGCCGCTTGCCCAGCATATACATTTCATTCTTTTCGGTCTTTCCGTCCATCATATACTGGAACACAACCAGTCCGGTTTCATCCTGGATGCGGATGGCTACCGGTCGGTCATATTCCTTTGCCATCTGCGCTATCCGGTTTCCCAGGGACAGTGCATCTTCACTTGTGA
Organism: uncultured Erysipelotrichaceae bacterium; assembly: GCA_902786245.1. GTDB lineage: Bacteria > Bacillota_I > Bacilli_A > Erysipelotrichales > Erysipelotrichaceae > Bulleidia. The sequence goes on along the minus strand of CADABS010000018.1, from coordinate 38,998 downwards.
AAGACGGATACTGCAGAACTTCTTCCTGTTCCTCAAGGACTTTCAGATCATCCATGTCATAGCAGGTAAATGCATTTCTGACGGTATCGAGAATATGTGCTTCCCGGATCATTGCCTCCCGGGTCATGATTGGGCTTTCTGATCTGCCTGTTCTCCATAACTGACAGAAATGATCGATCTGTCCGTAGAAATCATCATGGACATACGGCACTTCCACCGTCTCTTCTTCACCGGTATTCTTTGTAATGATGAATTTCGATGGACGGTGCAGATCAGGAAGATGGATCTTTCCTTCTGTACCGTAAATCACGGCATCGCGGGGCGATGTTCTGTCAAAGCCGACTTCGATCCGGCACTGCCCGTTATCAAACTGCAGCAGCGAATCGACATACCAGTCAATGCCGCCGTAGTAATTCGCATAGGTCTGTACATTGACCGGTTCCCCTTTGAGGAAGTCTTCGATCAGACCGGCACAGTAGATGCCGCTGTCCAGCAGTGCACCGCCCTGTCCGGGCATCGTATGATATGTCTTCCCTCTCATCTCTGCGGGAATCTGAAAGCATACCGATGTATCGATTCTTTCAATGGTTCCGATGACACCTGCTTCGATCTGTTTCTTCAGTTCAATATATGCAGGTTCAAAGCGGCTCTTCATCGCTTCCATGAACAGAACCCGTTCCTGTCCGGATATATCCGCAATCTCCTGCATTTCCTGCTCATTGACCGTTGCCGGCTTTTCGCACAATACAGCCTTGCCTGCTTTCAGTGCTTTGAGAGCCCATTCCTTATGCATGCCATGCGGCAGTGCCAGATAAACTGCATCGACATTTTCATCTGCCAGCAGAAGATCATATCCCTGGTATTTCTTTTCACACGGGAACTGTTCTGCGAATGCATTCAGCTTATCCATGTTTCTGCCGCTGATTGCATATAATTCTGTATTTTCGACATTCTGCAGACTTGCGGCAAATCTGTGTGCTATGTTTCCCGCACCGAGAATACCCCAGCGCATGATTTTTCCTTTCATCCGCTCCACCGTTTCTTTCTTAATCAATTCCTGTTTCTGTATATGTATGATCTTATTCATAGCCGCACCTCTGTCTCAAGTGTACCATGAACGGAGCAGGGATTCTCAGCGGTTGACGCTTGCCATGCGGAACCAGGTGTAATGTTCGCCCTTGATCGTCTCGGAAAGCGTATAGATATTCTTCGGCCATGTACATCCGCCGAATCCGCCGTCGCCGATCGCATGAATATCCGCACCGGTCTGCTTCATCAGAATTCCTACCTGCCGGATGACATCCGTATCGGAACATTCAACGGAAGAATCCAGGAAGCACATTGTGAGTGTGCCGGGTTTCTTCTTATGTACATAATTGACCAGATTCCGGATATCTTCCACCATGATGCCGCCTCTTGAACCGGGACATGGCAGATCGATGCAGTCAGCACCGGCATCGAGCAATTGATCGATGATTTCCTTTGCGTCATATTCCGCAGACGGATCGCCCAGTACCTTCTCGGTAATGCCGTCTTCCCATTTGCCGGCCATGACGATCATGTCATCGCCGAGCAGTTCCTTCGCCTGCTTTGTCGCCGCAATGATATCGGACAGAGAAGTACCGCTGCCCGGATTGCCGCCCAGTACGATAAAGTCCGCACCGATTTCTCTGCATTTGAGAATATGTTCCGGTGTAGCGACCATTCCTTCTCTTCTGTACAACGCCTTCTTTCCGCCGTCTTCGCTGCCTGCTTTCGGGCATCCCAGATAAATGCCGATCGGTCTGCGGCATTTTGCCTTGAGTTCTTTCAGGGTCATTCCCTGCAGACCCGGATTCTGTTCTTCATGGTCGAGATCGAATGTATTCAGCAGTACCATGTCTGCACCGAACGCAAACATCAGTTCACTGTTGGAAACATTTCTGACAACACCCGGTCCGGCAAACAGAAGATGCTGACCCATGATGACACGGTTCTCTGATTTCAGAATAGATTCCTTCAGTTCCATGGCAGACATCTTTTCGATATCGCTGCCGGCAGCACTGATCAGTCTGACAACATTGCTCATAATGAATTGTTCCTTTCTTCAATATATTGTTTTATCTCACTGTATCCTTCGCACTGCAGATCCGCTTCCGAGATATCCAGCGGTACGCGTCTGTTTTTCAGTCCGATCGTAAAGATTCCCGATCGGATACCGGCTCTGACACCGTTGGCAGAATCTTCGATAATGATCAGATTTTCTTTCGGCAGAGAGAGTTTCTGGGCAGCCTTCAGGAATACTTCCGGATCCGGTTTCCCATGTGTCACATCATCATGCGTCACCACTTCGTCATACCAGAAATGCAGACCTGCCTGTTCCATGGCATCAGTGATATGGTGTACATTCGCCGATGTAGCGACCGCATAGCGGATCCCCTGATCCTTCAGATACTGAATGAATTCTTTAACGCCTTCCACCGGATCGAGTTCCAGCTTTTCGATCTGCCCGTACACAATATGCATATCCGCCATCAGTTCTTCTTCGCTTTTCTCCAGATGGAAAATATCTTTCATCGACCGGATGATCGAAGGAATGGGCTGACCCGGAAGCCGGGCAAGTTCTTCCTCCGGCGGCGTTAGACCGTATCCTTCCAGAAGACCTTTCACTCCTCTTGTAAAGCGGTATTCACTGTCGACGATGACACCGTCAAAATCAAAGATTACACCTCTGATCTTTTCTCTCATTCAGTCAAGATCCTCTCCGTTTGAGCGGTAAACCTTCTGAATATAATAGAAACTGTCTTTTTTCTTTCTTTCCAGTGTTCCGTTTCCTTTGTCGTCCATATCCACATAGATCATGCCGTAGCGCTTTTCTACCTGACCGGTCGTAAAGCTGACCAGATCGATGAATCCCCATACGGTATATCCGCGCAGATCAACGCCTTCCGCAACAGCTTCTTCCATTGCCTGGATATGCTTGCGGTGATAGTCGATTCTGTACGGATCATGGATCGAACCGTCTTCTTCGACTTTGTCAATGGCGCCAAGACCGTTCTCCACATCGAACAGCGGCTTGTTGTACCGGTCATAGATGACATGCATGAAATACTTGAAACCCTTCGGATCGATCTGCCAGCCCCATTCCGAAGCACCGATATACGGGTTCTTCGCACCGAAGGAAAGATTTCCGGTTGAAGTGCCTGTATTCTTATCGCTGTGCGTCGTCACACAGTTGGAAGAATAATACGAGAATGCCAGGAAATCGGAAGTGCCTTCTGCGAGATCCTTCTTATCTTCCTCCGTGATTTCAACTGTGACGCCTTCTCTCTTCCAGATCCTCTCAGAGAAAGAGGGATATGCACCGCGCATCATCGTATCCGCGCAATAGCAGAACTGATCCTGGAACTGGACATAGGCTGCCATGACATCTTCGGGATCGGGTGTCAGCGGATAGACGCATACACCGGCAATCATACAGCCGACCTGGATTTCCGGATCGATTTCATGCGCTGCCTTGACCGATCTTGCGGCCGCAACCATCTGGTTGTGTACGCTCTGATACGCAGCCTGCTTTGTCAGGCCGTTGCCCGGCATATTGGCAAACATCAGCAGCACATTGATCTCATTGAATGTCAGCCACCTGTTTACCAGGCCCTTGTATTCTTTGAAACATGTCGTTGTGAACGCAACGAACTCATCGATCATGCCTCTGTTTTCCCAGCCGCCGTATGTCTCTTCGAAATAGACCGGTTCATCATATTTATAGAAAGTAATGACCGGTTCGATATTATACTTCCGCAGCTCCTTGAAGACATTGCGGTAGAACTCCACGCCTTCCTGATTGACGCCGCCCGCAATTCCATGCGGATAGATTCTCGCCCAGGAAACCGTCGTATTGAAACCTGTCAGACCGAGTTCCGCAAACAGAGCGATATCTTCCTTATACCGGTGATAGAAATCCGTCGCAGTATGATTGATATAGTGCACATCGTCAAACAGTTCATACTTTGCGCCTTCCGGCAGTCTGCCGAACTGTCTGATTTTTCCTCTTGTACCATCCGCATTGCGATAATGGATCCAGCGCATGTCACTTGTCGATCCGGCATCGCCGTAATCGATCTGCACCGGGCTCTTGCCGCCCTCATTCCAGCCGCCTTCTGCCTGGGCAGCACTGATGGATCCGCACCATAAGAAATTGTCTGGCATTTTCATAATAAATTCCTCCTGTTTTTACATTGTCATGGTAACAGACAAAACGCCGCCCTATCCAAGATAGAACGGCGCTTAAAATGACAAGCCTATTCAAAATAATCCAGTATGCTTTCAAACGCGGCCTTGTATCCCGTATACAGAGAAGAAATCTCGACATATTCCTCCCTTGTATGGGCACCGGCTCCGTTATAGAAGCCATAGCACAGAGACGGAACATTCATCGACAGCGGGATGTTGCAGTCGGTGGAGCCGGCATGTACATGGATCTCTTCACCGGTCAGCCCATGCAGGATCTCCTTCGCTCTTGCGAGCATCGCATCCTGATCCGCCTGCGCTGCTTCATCGAGTTTTCCGCACGGACGCTGTCCGACGACTTCCACCTTCAGATGCACATCTCCGGTATTGCGCTTTGCAAAGATATCCTGGAAATACTTCTCCATAATTTCAATCGACTGCACATCATCCGATCTGTATTCGCACAGCATCTCCGCATGCTGGGCAATGGTATTGACCGATGTGCCGCCCTGGATCGTTCCGACATTGTATGTCGTCTTGCCGTATTCCGGCACCTGGATCGCATAGATATCATTGACCACCTGGGCCAGACCTGCAATCGCATTGGGATTGCCGAACTTCCCGTAGGAGTGGCCGCCGATCGTATCCGCAGACACATTGAAACGGGTGGAGCCGACCGCTCTGTTGACGACACCCTTGAGACCGCCGTCGAAGCTGTAGAAACGCTTCATCCTGGAACCGTAGGTCCGGCAGATTTCACGTACGCCCTTCAGATTGCCAAGACCTTCTTCACCGGCATTGCATACAAACAGAATACCTGTGTTCTTCGGCTTCATCGGATTGTTCAGCAGATATTTTACAACCATTAACATTGCTGCAAGATTCGCAGTATCATCGCCTACACCCGGACAGCACAGACGGTCGCCGTCTTCATACAGAGGCAGCGGCGTCAGATCCGGGAATACGACATCGATATGCGCCATGAATACCGTCAGAGGCTCTTCGCCGTTATCCTGATACGGGAATACGACATTCAGTGCCGGATCGATATAGGCACCCCTGGCACCCCAGCTTTCCAGCAGCTGCAGACAGAAATCTGCCCTCTTTTCTTCCTGGTTGGAAGGAGCGGGAATCTGGGCAATTGTCTTGAGAAGTTCATAGGTTTCATCTTTGTGTCCATCGATATAAGCAAGTATATTCTGTGCAAGCATAATCATTATTCTCCTGTAATCACCATCATATCATTGTTCATCTCTTCTGCATTCCGATTTGATGCAGAACCTCTTTCAGCCTGTACAGAAACGAATCCTCGCCCCAGGTATTGACCTTGAAGAAAACCGCCTGGCTGCCACCGGAAGTGATGCCGGATACATGCACAGGTCCGTCCCCGTTCTGAAAGAACGTGACATTCATACTGACTCTGTTTTTGCCGGCATTGGAATAGCGCTCGAACACCCGGACGCTGCAGCGGGCATCGCCGTCCGTAAAATCACTGGCATCTTCGATGGAAGCGGAAATACTTCCTTTATAGATTTCATCGCTGACCCTTTGCACAAGTTTATCAAAATCCATATTTATTTCTGTTTCATATTTAGCCATACGTGTTCTCCGTTCTTTCTCCATTATACCGCAGACAGAAAAACGGCATTTCTGCCGCTAGTTTTTTCTGCTTTTCCACATGCCCGCAACGATCAGTATGACGCCTGCCGTATATACAGGCATTGCGATGACAGATGGTATCTCCGCAATGAACCGATCGGCAATAATACAGAGAACGCATATCAGCACCCCTGCTTTGATCAGATTGTTCATACGTCCTTCCTCCCGAGCATCCGCATCTTGAATGCACGCATTCTGCCAAGCCATCCCATGGTATAGCAGACACCGAGGATCATTGCCCCCAAAGCGATTCCCTGGGTGACACCTTCAATGAAACCGATCCAGAACGTATCCCCCGCATCCAGCACAAACATCAGCTGGTTGATCACCAGGGATACGATACCGAGTATAAAGAATACCCTGACTGTTTTTGTTGTGCGCTCCTGCTGCGCATTGCTGTACTCTGCCACCTTCAGAACTGTTTCTTCCATTTCCTTATCCATTTCTTTACTCTTCCTTTCTCCGTCAAGCATTTCCCGGAGTCCGACTTCATAAAGATCAGAGAGTTCAATCAGAATATCCAGATCCGGCATGTTGCTGCCGGTTTCCCAGCGGGAGACCGTTCTTCTCGCCACATTCAGCCGGTCTGCCAGCTGTTCCTGGGTCCATCCTTTTTCTTTTCTGCATTCCTGCAGAAACTTTCCGATTTTCACCTGATCCATGATTTCTTCCTCCTGACGTTCTCAGAATAGACGTAAAGAACTGTATTCTGAAGGACACAGAATGCGCATTTACGCATTTCCGGTGATGGGACATACCCTGTCCCAGCTCAATTATCTTACAGAAAGGCTGTATCTGTCATTGTTCAGCACAGAAAAAGGCTCTGCAGAAGACACAGAAGTCTCTGCAGAACCTCTCATATGCAGTCAATACTGCGTATTTCAGTCCAGATCCTGCTGTGCATGGCTTGATTTTCAATCAAGCTCATCGCCGTTGCTTTCGATACATTTCTTGTACCAGAAGAAGGAATCCTTTCTCTTTCTTTCAAATGTACCGTTGCCTTTGTCATCCATATCGACATAGATCATGCCGTATCTCTTTTCCATCTGACCGGTGCCGGCGGATACAAGATCCAGTCCGCCCCAGGTCGTATAGCCGAAGATATCGACACCTTCTTCCACTGCCTCTTTCAGTTTCTGAATATGGGCTCTGTGGTAATCGATACGGTATGTATCATGGATACAGCCGTCTTCATCGACAGTATCAAACGCACCCAGACCATTCTCAACATCAAACAGAGGAACCTGGTATCTGTCATACATCAGATGCAGGAAATACTTATATCCGACCGGATCGATCTGCCAGCCCCAGTCCGAAGCCTTCAGATACGGATTCTTGATTCCCATCTGCATGTTTCCGCCGATCTGTTCTTCATTGGCATGCGTTGTAATGCAATTGGACATGTAATAGGAGAAGCCAAGGAAGTCAGACTTGCCTTCCCGCAGGATCTGCTTGTCTTCCTCGCTGATATTCAGACAGACATTGTTCTCTTTCCAGATTCTTGTTGAATAGGAAGGATATTCGCCTCTCAGCATCGCATCGCCGCAATAGCAGAATTTGTCCTGGAAATGCTTGTAATTGGCCATGACATCTTCCGGATCCGGTGTCAGCGGATAGCTGCAGATACCGCACAGCATTGCGCCGACCTTGATTTCCGGATCGATTTCATGGGCTGCGATGACCGACTTCGCAGACGCGATCATCTGGTTGTGCAGTTCTTCATAGGTTCTCTGCATATCGCCGCCCTTACCCGGGAAGGCAATCAGGATATTGATTTCATTGAAGGTCATCCATTTGTTGATCAGACCTTTGTATTCCGTAAAGCATGTCTTTGCGAATGCGACGAACTCATCGATCATCGCCCGGTTTTCCCAGCCGCCGTATGTCTCTTCAAAGTACACAGGCTCATCGTATTTATATAACGTAATGACCGGATCCATGCCCAGTTCTCTTGCCTTTGTGAATACTTTCCGGTAGAACTCGACACCTTCTTTGTTTACACCGCCCTGTACGCCATAGGGATAGATTCTTGACCATGCCAGAGATGTATTGAATGTCGTAAAGCCCATCTCCGCAAACAGATTCAGGTCTTCTTCCCAGTGATGATAGAAATCGCATGCGTCATGATTGGTATAATGCAGATCATCGAATATCTGATACTTCGCACCGGCAGGAAGATGTCCCCACAGACCCATCGATTCTCTTTCGCCGTCTGCGTTCAGATACCAGATCTTTCTGTGTTCTGTTGTAGAACCGGCTGTCGCATAGTCGATCTGTACCGGTGACTTTCCGCCTTCATCCCAGGCACCTTCTGCCTGTTCCGCACTGATGGATGTACCCCATAAAAATCCTTTAGGAAATGCCATTTTCATACCTCCGTTTATATACATATTGTAATCAGCACATTTCATTCATGACGGATTGTAATGGCATTCATAATGACATTCAGTTTTGGACCAAAAGAAAGAGCAGGAAACTCTCCTGCTCAATTTTTGAAGATTTCTGTTTTTTCCAGTCCTTTCACCAGGAACCATCCAAAGGCAACCGCAACCAGTTCACCGACCGCAACGTATGTGCCGTTGATCAGTGTACCAAGCACCAGATTGTCCGGCATAAACAGATATGCCAGCTCCGCACCGACGAAGAAGAAATTGAAGATTACCGGCATCAGGCAGGAAAGCACGGGAATACCATGAACTTTGATGTTTCTGCATTTCCATGTGCATACCGCTGCCAGGAATGTTGCACTGGTACCGATCACTGCATCCAGCATGCCGGTCGGATTGAGTCCGGTCATTGCGCCGATCAGGTTTGCCAGGAAACACCCGAGGGTAACACCCCATATCGCTTTCTTATCGATCAGAGGAAGTAAGGTCAGTGCTTCTGCGATTCTCACCTGGATCTGCCCGAAGGCGATCATGGAGAGACCCGGCACAAAGCACAGTGCGGTGTAGATTGCCGCAATCATGGCAATCCGGGTAAAGCTTTTTGTGTCCATTTAAAAATCTCCTTATTTTGGTTAACGTCGGGTAGCCGCTACCGACGGCGGGCAATGCCGCGAGAACCATTATAATCATTTCAAAGGACACACGCAACCGGATTGTCAAAGGCCTGCCATTTCAGTCAGGATCCTGCTGTGCATGGCTTGATTCTCAGTCAAGCTCATCGCCGTTGCTTTCGATGCACTTCTTGTACCAGAAGAAAGAATCCTTTCTCTTTCTTTCGAATGTTCCTTCGCCCTTGTCATTCATATCGACATAGATCATGCCGTATCTCTTATCCATCTGACCGGTGGAGGCACTGACCAGATCCAGTCCGCCCCATGTCGTATAGCCGAAGATATCAACACCCTCTTCGATCGCCTCTTTCAGTTTCTGAATATGGGCTCTGTGATAATCGATTCTGTATGAATCATGAATACTGCCGTCTTCTTCCACCTTGTCATAGGCACCCAATCCGTTTTCGACATTAAACAGCGGCTTGTTGTATCTGTCATACAGAACATGCAGGGTGTATTTGTAGCCGACCGGATCGATCTGCCAGCCCCAGTCAGAAGCTTTCAGATACGGGTTCTTGACGCTTGTGAACAGGTTGCCTGCCGTCGCTTCGGTATCCGTATGCGTTGTAATACAGCCAGACATGTAATAGGAGAAGCCGAGGAAGTCAGCCTTTCCTTCCATCATGTCCTTTGCGTCTTCTTCACTGACCGTCATCTGCACATTGTCATTCTCCCACATCCTCTTTGCGAAAGAAGGATAACGGCCGCGCATCATCGCGTCTGCGCAATAGCAGAAGCCTTCCTGGAATCCGGCATACGTCGCCATGACATCATTGGGATCCGGTGTCAGAGGGTATGCGCACTGGCCGGCAATCATACAGCCTACTTTGAGGTCAGGATCGATCTCATGAGCTGCCTTGACGGATCTTGCGGCCGCAATGATCTGGTTATGCGTCTGGGCATAGATGCTCTCCTTGGAAAGATTCGAATTGCCCATTGCCTTGAACATGATCAGGATATTGATTTCATTGAATGTCATCCACTTATTGATGAGACCTTTGTACTCCGTAAAGCATGTCTTCGCGAATTCGACAAACTCATCGATCATTTCTCTGTTTTCCCAGCCGCCGTATGTCTCTTCATACCAGACCGGTTCATCATACTTGTACAGGGTAATGACCGGATCCATGCCGAGTCTTCTCGCTTCGGTGAATACGTTCCGGTAGAACTCGACGCCTTCTTTGTTTACGCCGTTGCGAACACCGTACGGATAGATTCTTGACCAGGCAAGAGACGTATTGAATGTCGTAAAGCCCATCTCCGCAAACAGACCGAGGTCTTCCTTCCAGTGATGATAGAAATCCGCCGCCTCATGATTCGTGTAGTGAATATCATCAAAGATTTCATATTTCGCGCCTTCGGGAAGCTTGCCGAAAGCAGGCATCGAGCCTCTGGTTCCGTCCGCGTTTCTGAACCATACCTTTCTCATATGTCCTGCGTCGCCGGCTGCCGCATAGTCGATCTGCACCGGGCTCTTGCCGCCTTCATTCCAGCCGCCCTCCACCTGTTCAGCGCTGATCGATGTACCCCATAAAAATCCTTTCGGGAATGCCATGATATTTCCTCCTGTTTATTCAGTTTCATCATAGCCGATTCATCCTGTGCAATCTGACATTTCCGTGTCATTCGTAAGGCCACAGAATAGAAAATCAGATACCGTGATATCTGATCTTTTCAATACATGCTTATTCAGCCCACTGTGCAGGCAGATATTTCATCGTTGCCTGAATCATATCTCTGACAAGCACATCAATATCTTCTTCGGAAGGATGATGTCCTTTCACCAGCGGATCATTCATAAACGACTGCACCACCAGTGCAATGCATTCCTCTCTGTTCTTTCCCTGCAGGATGCCGGCTGCAGCTTCATAGATCCGTGCATGGTTTTCCACATGCGGAATGATCAGTGCATACAGTTCCTCTGCCAATGCGCCGGCCATGATCGGACGGACGCTGTCACGGCTGAATACCGCATTGGTTTCGACAATGGCATCTGCCGGAAGATTCGGAATCTGTCCGAAAGTATTCGGAATATTGACATTGGATACGACCCTGGTCAGACCCAGCAGCGCCTTGATCAGCAGGATCCCTTCTTCCCCGGTCGGCTCCAGCGGGATTTCCTCTTCATTGTTCAGAAGTCTCTGACTGCGGGCAAGCCGCCGCTGCAGATCGTTTTTCCGCCAGGATACCGGTGTCAGAGAGAACAGCCATGAACGGGCTGTATCGGGATCATTCAGATATGTATTCCCGGGCATGAACTCCGCCAGATGTCTGTCGCCGGCTGCCGCAACCGCTCCATAGCGGCTGAACAGATCCATCTTGACTCTGTGCCGGCAGGCAAATACATCATCCATCCAGTCCCAGCTCTTCGATGCATCATCTGCGATATATCCTTCTTCGAAGTGCTCTGCGATATACTTCCTGTATATCGGAAACAGATCTCTGCCATAGCAGGAAGCTTCCGTAAACCAGGTAAAATGATTGATGCCCACAACATTGACCATGACATCATGCCAGTCGGATACCTTCTCGCCTGTTTCCCGCTCAAAGATTCCCTTCAGTACCTTCTGGGTGCCGAAGACTTCATGGCAGCACCCGAATGCCTTGATTTCCGGATAGACTTCATACAGCGTCTTTACCAGCAGAGACATCGGATTGGTATAGTTGATCACCCATGCGTCCGGTGCATATGCTTTGATCGCTTCGGCGATTTCAATAAACATCGGAATTGCCCGCAGCACCCGGATCATTCCGCCGGGTCCGGTAGTATCGCCGACCGACTGATAAATGCCCAGTCTTTCCGGCATATGGACATCGGATTCCATCTCATCAAACGTTCCCGGCAGGATCGAAATCACAACGAAATCCGCACCCGTCAATGCCTCTTTCAGACTGTTCTTTGTTTCAAACACCCAGCTGCCGGGTGCCTCTTTTCTTCCCATCAGATGATTGCCGATCTTCTCATTGCGCAGCGCCGCTTCCTGATCGATATCGTACAGCCGGATCGTCCCGCTGATACTGTCATCCATTGCCAGATCCGTCATGAATGTCCATGCCCAGCCTCTTGAACCGCCGCCGATATAGGCAATCTGAATATCTTTTACTGTATTTCCATTAAGATATTCCATCGCTCTGTCTCCTGTACTTTTACTTTACCTTATCTGTACCGCATCCGGCTGCGGATTTGCTTACTGAGAAAAAACCTGTAATATTGTACAGGGAGGTAATTCCATGGAACTGATTGACTTATTCAGCGGATTTGATCTGGACAATGTCAAAGACAGCGATCTCAAAACGATTGCGAAAGGACTGACGGTAACCATCATCCGCAGCCCGCTTGAGAAGAAATGCCCGGCAGATCTGAACACAGCGCGTGCCATCGTTTCCGAAACGATGAATAAATATCTTCATGACATCATCAACGGCGGTGTCTTCACCAAGGCGAAGATGATCTCCACTGTCACATTCAACATTCCCCGAGGAAAAGACCTGACCGCAGAATGGACCGATATCGATGTAAAGCCGATGGTCGCCCTGGTATCTGACATGCATATCCATCATATGAAAGAAGAAGATTACAAAGAAATCGCTGATGAGTTTGCCAGACTTGCGGTCATGACCGGAAAATTCCCGGAACTTTTTGACAGCACCCTGTCGCAGAATCAGGCGATGATGAGCGACTGTGCATCCAAGATCTATACAGCCCTGAAGATGGCACTGAAAGAAAAAGACTTCCTGATGGAACAGGCATCAGAAAGTGCACAGAAACATTAAGCAGCGGTCGCTGCTTTTTATAATACTTTTTCTGCAAGTATGACCGTACCGTCATCCCGCTGTACCTTTTTCAAAGGCACAAAACCGTTCTTGGTCCAGAAATGAAAGGACTGGGGATTGCCGTCATTGATACATAAACGGATCTTTGCAAAACCTTCTTTTTTCAATGCACTGCATACTTCCCGGATCAACTCTGAACCCAACCCTTTTCCGGAATACTGCGCATGCATCATGAAGAAACCGATGAATGCCGTCTGTTCATCCGGATAGCCGCCGATCAGATCCATGATTGCATACAGCCGGTCCTCTTTGAAGAAACCGATATAGTACTTATCCTGTATCTGCTTTCCCGGAGGGAGCGCCTGCATATCATACCGAATATTCTCCTCTTCCGGTTTCGCTTGTGTATACAGGTAAAACTGCGGATTGCCCAGACATACATCCAGTATCAGAGGTATATCTTCTTCCTTCAGTTTTCTGATTCCATAGTTTTCAGATAAAGCATGAATATTCATTACAGTTCTTCCTTTTCCTGCCGTTTCAGGATAATTGATGTCTGACCTTGTTCCTTCGTATACACACCGGCAATATTTATAATATTTGCCGATATGTATATTGCCATATGTACAGTCTGATGATAATATATACATCGGCAAATATCATTGAAATTGCCGATATATAAGGAGGGAGAATCAATGTTTCATAATAAAGACGCTAAATCAAATATGAAAACAGATACCGTCTACTCGAGACAGCAGATAATATCACTGATCCGTGAAGACTCTCCCGAATACAGCAGCGGTTCCTGTCAGTGGAAATTAGGAGAAATGCTAAAGTCCGGAGAAATTATCCGAACCGGATATGACCAGTATATGATGCCGGCAGGGAAGACCAGACCTGTTTATTTACCGGATTATTCAGAACTGGCAGTGACAATAAAGAATCAGTTAACCGAGAAGTATCCATATATAGCTTTTACTGTTTTTGAGACTGTTCTGATGAATGAATTTCTGAACCATTTAGTGGCACAGAATACAATTTTCATTCAGGCAGAAAAAGATATTGCTTCTTTTGTTTTCCGGTCTCTGCAGGATGCAGGATACAGGAATGTTATGCTGAAGCCGGCAAAAAAGGATTTTGATCTGTATTGGACAAAGAATGTGATCGTGGTAACCAGTCTGGTGTCCGAGGCACCGATGCAGGTGTCAGATCCGCATTCAATGACGATTGAGAAACTGCTCGTGGATATCTATTGCGACAAACTGATCAGAAGTACATACAGCAGAGAAGAATATTCATCCATTGTGGAACAGGCATTTGAAAAGTACAGGATAGACCGCATAAGGATGCTCCGGTATGCACGGCGCAGGAACAGAGAAAAAGAAATAATCCGGTTTCTCGAAGAAGTACTGCATTAAGGGGAACAGAAATGCTGGCACAGAAAAACTTCACGAAATCATATATCAATGGACTGTGGGAAAAAACCGGTGCTGATCCATCAGTTTTAGAAAGAACTGTTTTTGCTTTCGGACTGCTGGAGGCAATCCGAAGCACTGGTCTTCCGTTTATTTTTAAAGGCGGAACTTCCCTGCTTCTTTTGCTCAATGAGCCGCAGCGGTTAAGCACGGATATTGATATCATTGTCGAACCGGGGACAGATGTGGATAATTACATTCAGCGCGCCGGAACAATTTTCCCGTTTCTCAGTGTCGAAGAGCATGTCCGCAAGAGCAATAACGGCATTTCCGTTTTCACTTCCTGTCGCCTCGGATCATCAAAGAATTTACCATTCTCCTGGATATTGTATTTGAACATAACCCATATAAAACAGTTACAGAGAAGCCTATTCAAAGCAGCTTACTTATCAATGAAGGCGAAGCTCTTCTTGTCACCGTTCCTGACAAAAACTGTATTTTGGGTGACAAACTGACTGCTTTTGCTCCTCACACGACCGGGATTCCTTTCGGGAAAAATAAAGAACTGGAAATCATTAAGCAGATGCTTGACTGCTGGACGTTGTTTCAGGAAATGGATAACTTCCAGATGACCGCATCAGTTTATCGTGAGATCGTACAGATTGAGATGGGTTACCGCGGCCTTAGCTGTTCTGCTCAAGATGTCCTTATTGACACTATTGAAAGCTGTATCTGCATCATGGCACGGGGAGCAATCAGACCGGATGACTACCAGAATTTCCTGACAGGAATCAACGCAATCCAAGGTCATGTATTTCGGGGAAAAATCAATGGCGAGAACGCCGGTATCATGACTTGTTATGTCATGTATCTGGCCTCTTGTATTCTGACGGAGCAAAACGGTATCCAGAGAATTACAGATGCAGAACCTTACAGAGCCATTCAGTTCCAGATGAAAGGTGCAAAGAAAATCTCGTACATCCGTAATGCAGATCCTGTCGCATATGCATACTTGTCAGAGTCCTTCAGACTTCTTCATTCCGAAGGGTATTTTGCAGACAGCATCATTTAAGACTCCTGTCAGCCGCCTGCGGCTCGCCCAGACACACATCCAGTATCAGAGGTATATCTTCATCCTTCAGTTTTCTGATTTCATAGTGATCTGATAAAGCATGAAGTTCCATTACAGTTCTTCCCCGTTGGTACGGATGACATTCTGATACCAGTAAAAGGAATCCTTCCTGTACCGGTTCAATGTGCCGTTTCCTTCATCATCCCGGTCGACATAGATAAAGCCGTATCGCTTCCTCATTTCACCGGTACCTGCCGATATCAGATCAATGCAGCCCCAGGGTGTATATCCGATCAGATCAACACCGTCGATTTCCACTGCTTTTTTCATTTCAGCGATATGCTTCTTAAGATAATCGATTCTGTACGGATCGTGAATAGCCAGTGTTTCTTTTCCGTCTGTGATCTGCTTCTCCGGTGTATCGATACCGCCGAAGCCGTTTTCTACGATCCAGAGCGGTTTCTGATAGCGTCCGTATAATTCGATCAGTACAGACCGCAGTCCGACCGGATCAATCTGCCATCCCCAGTCATTCTTCGTCAGATACGGATTGGGTACATCCTGCGACTGGTCACCGGTCATTTTCACTTCCATGCCTGCTTTTGTTACTGAAGAGAAGTAATAGCTGAATCCGATGAAATCCACCGTTCCTTCCCTCAGGATCTTTTCATCATCTTCTTCCATGACAATCTGTATATGATTCCGCTCAAACTCTTTCAGCTTATATGCCGGGTAATAACCTCTGCACTGCACATCGCAGTACCACTGGATATTCTGCAGGGAATGAAGATAATTCAGATAATTATCCGGATGGCAGTCCAGCGGATAGACTGCCCCATAGGCAATCATCATGCCGATTTTATTTTCCGGATCGATGCGGTGTCCTGCCTTTACCGCCAGTGCCGAGGCGACAAATACATGATGCAGGGCCTGGTACAGTTCCTGCGGATCATCGCTTACAATACCGAGCTTGTTCCAGTCAAGCATGCAGTTGATCTCATTGAATGTCTTCCAGTACTTCACAAGACCTTTGAATCTTTCAAAGCATGTCTCACAGTAACGGACAAAGCAGTCAATGGTCTTTCTGTCCGTCCAGCCGCATTTTTCATTGGCGAGATACAGAGGCAGATCAAAATGATTCAATGTAACCAACGGCTCAATGGAATATTTCTTCAGTTCATTGAAAACATCGGTATAGAAACGGATGCCTTCTGCATTCGGCATTTCTTCTGTTCCCAACGGGAAAAGCCTTGTCCAGCTGATGGACATCCGGAAACACCGGAATCCCATTTCCGCAAACAGGGCAATATCTTCTTTATAGCGGTGATAGAAATCCACTGCAGTATGCGAGGGATAGTAAAAACCATCCGCAATGATTCCCTTCGATCCTTTTCCCATCGGTTCAAACCGGGTCGCTTCTTTCAGATTTCCTGCCGTGTCGGTATAGGTGACCGTCCTCTTTTTTGTACGCGATCCGGCGGTGCGTACGTCCTGGGTGGACAGTCCTCTGCCGCCTTCTTTATATCCGCCTTCATACTGATTGGCAGCCGTTGCGCCGCCCCATAGAAAATTCTGTGGAAATGCCATGGATGTCTCCTTTACGTCAGAGGCTTCAGCCTCTGCATGATCTGTGCCTGTGTTTTTCCCTGTGCTGATAATTCCATTGCTTTTTTCAGCAGCGGAACCGCATAATCAAAAAACATGCGCAGCCCTTCACACAGATAATATACTTTTTCTCCGTCTTCATTGATCAGGAATCTGTCTTTCGGACAGCAGCCATGGCATATATCCAGATACGGACATTCCCGGCACTGCTTTGCCAGGGTATCTTTTTTGGCATTGCCGAAAGCTTTCTGCTGTTCACATTCCGCAAGGACACCGAGTTCCGTTTCCCGGATATTTCCCAGGTAATGATCCGCATCCACATAATGGTCGCAGCTGTAAACCGAACCGTCTTTTTCAACGATCAGCACATCGCCGCAGGTTTCCGCAAACCAGCATACATTCGGTTTCTTTCCGGATAATGCCAGCGCAGTTTCCGCGATGATCTGCACATTGCCTTTCCCCAGATCATTCCGGATCCATTCCCGGAATATATCTTTCAGGAACTTTCCGTATGCCTGCGGGGTAACGGATTCTTCCGTCAGTTCCCCGTTTTCCTGTACAACGACGATCGGTATAAACTGGATCCAGCCGGTATGAAAACCGGCGAGTGTCTTGTATACCGATTTTGCGGCAGATACCGTATCCATGGTTACCGTACAGAGCAGATCCGGCTGGATACCGTGTCTCTGCAGACGCTTTACGGATGATGCGACTCTTTCATACGTCGGACTGCCGGCTGTATCATGCCGGTGCAGATCATGCACAAACTTTGTGCCGTCAATACTGATACCAACATCAAAATGATTCTCTTTCAGAAATGAACACCATGCATCATCGAGCAGAAGACCGTTTGTCTGCAGATTGTTCCAGCAATCCTTTCCCTGCGGCAGATACTTCTTCTGCAGCGATACTGCTTTCCGGTAGAAATCCAGTCCCGCCAGGGTCGGTTCGCCGCCATGCCAGGTGAAAGATACGACATTCTCTTTCACCGCTCCGATATAAGTGCGTATATACAGTTCCAGCGTATCATCATCCATCACCGCACCGGCCATGTCCGATCCGTGCGTATGCAGATAATAACAATAGGAACACTGCATATTGCACAGTGCTCCTGCCGGTTTTGTCATTGTGACGAATGTCATTATTCTTTCAGGTTCCTGTCAAAGAATGCAATGACCTTATTGAAAGAATCCATTGCCTGTTCCTGACGGTACATCGGTCTGTCGTAATACCAGATGCCGTGGCCTGCGCCGTCATAACGGTGGAATTCATAATCCTTGCCGTATTTCTTCAGTTCCGCTTCCAGCGCATCCACCTCCGCAGTATCCGGGCGTTTGTCCTCATTGCCGAAAATGCCGAGCAGAGGGATCTGCAGCTTTTCCGTATATGTATGGGGAGATACCGGCTGCTGCGGTTTCAGAGAAGATTCCGCCTGGACGACACCGCCGCCCCAGCAGTCGACTGCCGCATCGAATCCTTCGACCGTGCATGCCGCAAGGAATGCATGTCTGCCGCCCGAGCACATGCCGATGACACCGACTTTTCCGTTGGAAGTGCTCTGTGTCTTCAGGAAGTCCAGACAGTCTTTCGTATCCGCCATGACATCGCTGTCATATTGGCCGCCAGCCTCCATCGATCTCTTTGCGACTTCAGAAGGTGTTCCTTCTCCGGCCCGGTAATAGATGTTCGGGCACACAACACCATAGCCGTGTTCGGTAAATCTGCGGGCTGTCTCTCTGCACCATTCATCCCATCCCGGCATATGCGGGATCAGAACGATGGACGGATATTTTTCAATGCCCAGGGGACGTGAATAATACACCGGGAGACGATTCTGCAGGGTCATAGTCTCGGCAATCATACCTCCGTATCTGCCGGTCTGAAAACTGTTCCACATGATTGTTTACCATCCTTTATGTATTCTCATTTTATCAAAAAACCGGAGATGCTTACACCTCCGGCACTTCAGTATTCAATATCATTTTCAAGATCACCGCCATCGGACGCAATGACCTTTTTATACCAGAAGAATGATTTCTTCCGGCTGCGGGCATATGTTCCATTGCCCCGATCATCCAGATCGACATAGATGAAACCGTACCGCTTGGACATCATTCCCTCACTGGTCGATACGACATCCATCGCCGCCCATGTCAGATATCCGATCACATCGATACCGTCTTCTTCCACGGCTTTCTTTACCTGGGCAATATGCTGTTTCAGATAATCGATGCGGTAATCATCGCAGATTTTCCCATCTGTGACAGTATCATAGGTACCCAGTCCGTTCTCCACGATCAGGATCGGCTTTTCATAGCGCTCATACAGTTCATTCAGCGTAATGCGCATGCCCTGCGGATCGATACTCCAGCCGAATGCCGTTTCCTGCAGATACGGATTTGTCCGTGTTCCCTCAGAAGAAACAAGATTGGATTTATAGTAGGACGGTGCGATGAAATCCAGTGTATTCTGTGCCAGGTATGCTTCATCTTCCGGTCTGATCTCAATACCTGCCTTTTCAAGATCCTTCCGGAAATAGAACGGAATCTTTCCCTTTGCCATCACATCGCCATAGCGGAAGTTCATTCTGTCTTCCTGCAGTTTCAGAAGATAATCCTCCGGTGAAGAATGCAGAGTATATACCGGTGCCCCGGCGATCTCGCATCCTGCTTTAATGGCCGGATCAAAGTCATGGCAGATCTGTACCATAGACGCATTGGCAAGCAGCTTGTTGTATGCGCACTGCAGCAGGACTTCGTTTCTGTCTTTTCCTTCCGGCACAATCGTTCCGCCGACCATATACAGGGCATGGTTCATGACATTGATCTCGCAGAAGGAAATCCAGTATTTTACCCGATCCGCATATCTGTCTACGATGGTCTGTACATACTTCCTGTATACATCAACCGTTTCTCTGTTATAGAAACCGTTGTACTTTGTCACCACCCACAGCGGCATATCGAAATGAATCGTCGTAATGACCGGTTCAATATGATATTTCAGCAGTTCATTGATGACATTGTCATAGAACTGCAGACCTTCTTCACTGGGATTCTCTTCTTCCCCTGTCGGGAAGATCCGCGACCACAGCACGGAGAAACGCAGTGCTTTGAAGCCCATTTCCGCATACAGGGCAATGTCTTCTTTATAGTGTTCATAGAACTCCACACCGTTTCTGGAGGGATACCATTCATCCGGATGATCCAGATATTTTCCCGGATCGTTGAGATACTGAAAACGGATTCCCTTTCCCTGCGGCATGATATCGACGACGGTTTCCCCACGGGAACTGTATCCTCCTTCGCACTGTCCGCCGCTGATGGATGAACCCCACAGGAAATGATCATTCATCGCATTCACCGAGAATCTTGATTGCGGATGTATAGTTGACACCCAGTCTGTCCGTACCCATATCGATCAGTTCCAGGAAATGTTCCTTTGTCCGGATACAGCCGCTGCCCTTGACTCTGCATGTATCATGAACCAGGGAAAGAATCTGTTCCACGACATCGCTGGCTGCACCGCGCAGCTCATGTCCGGTCAGGAAGCCTGTGCTTGTCTTGACGAAGTCGACACCGGCCTCCATGCAGCACCGGCATCCGGCTTCAATGTCTTCCTTTGTCAGCGCATCTGTTTCCAGGATGACCTTCAGTATTTTATTGCATGCATGCACCGCTTCCGCGCAGGCCTTGAGATCCTGTGTCACTTCCATATACATGCCGCTTCTCAGCATGCCGTAGTTCATGACGATATCAATCTCTTCGACTGTTTCATAGGGAAGAACATCCTGCAGCTGGGCAACGCGGGATGCGGTCGATGATGTACCGAACGGGAAATCCGCTGTCGGGGATATCTTTGTATCGGAACCTCTGACATATTCTTCCAGCATCGGCACATAGACCGGATTGACGCAGACAGACGCAACACCGAGTTCAACGCCTGTCTTCACTGCTTCGATGATCTCATTCAGTTTCATCTCCGGTTTGAGGATTGCATAATCGATGTAGGATGCCAGTTCTCTTCTGGTCATTTCTGCAGCTTTTTTCATATCTGCCTCCTAGTATGCAATATCGTCTGCCAGGTCTTCGCCGTTGGTGCGGATCACCTTCTGGTACCAGAAGAATGACTTCTTGCGGTATCTCTTCAGATCCAGCAGATCATCGAAGGTCCGGTTGACATAGACAAAACCGTATCTCTTTCTGATTTCTTTATGCGAGGAAAGGAAATCAAACGGGCTCCATGCCAGGTATCCGATCAGATCGACTCCATCATATTCCACTGCCTGTTTCAGTGCGGCAATATGCTTTGCATGATATGCGATTCTCTCATCGTCATATACTTTTCCATCCGCAAGCGTCTCGTCTCTGCCGATGCCGTTTTCCACAATAAACAGCGGCTTATGATAGCGGTCATGCATTTCCTTCAGGAAGTAGCGCAGACCGTCCGCATCGATCTGCCATCCCCATTCATTAGCTGACAGATTCGGATTCCTGAGTCTTCTTGTATCCTTCAGGATCGCATCTTCTTTTGCGACAGGGTCCGTAATATCTTCAAAGTCCGCCGCAACGGAGCTCTGGTAATACGAGAATGCCAGATAATCGATCAGCTCTGATGCATGCTTTACCGCTGCCTGTTCTGCTTCGGTGAATACCGGTGTCAGGTTCCTGTTTTTCAGATACTGCACAAAATAATCCGGCAGTTTTCCTTCGGTCATGACATCGAACATCAGATAGTTATTCATCTGGTTTCTGAACTGGGCTGCCAGCATGTCTCCCGGCTTGCAGGTCAGCGGATAGACTGCACTGGAACCGCACATACCGCCGGCTTTCGCTGCAGGATCGATTTCCTTGATGATTTCCACTGCCCGGCTGTGGGCAGTCAGAACATTGACGATCAGCTGTGCACCCATTTCACTGTCGGACATGCCTTCCGGCTTGATCACACCGGAAACCAGATCCGGCATATGCGTGCAGAGATTGATTTCATTGTATGTCAGCCAATAGCGGACCTTGCCTTTCAGTCTGTTCACGACTGCCCGGACATGATCGGCATAGAACTCAATGACCTGCTTGTTCAGGAAACCGTTATACTTCCGCATCAGATGATCCGGCATATCAAAATGGACAAGGGATACGACCGGTTCAATGCCTTTTTCATTCAGGTAATCGACCATGTCCTCATAATAGGCAAGACCTTTTTCATTCGGTTCATCGTCACCCATCGGATTGATCCGGCTCCAGACGACTGAAAAACGGTATGCCTTGAATCCCATCTCCGCCATCAGGTCGATATCCTCTTTGTAATGATGATAGTGATCCACTGCAACATCTGTGGAACAGAACATCGGCGGAATGCCGGGCTCCGGTGTAACGACCAGAGTATCATAGACATTCAGTCCTTTGCCGTCTTCCAGATAAGCGCCTTCTGACTGTACATTGCTTGTCGCAGCACCCCATAAAAAGTCTTTTCTCATTTTCAGTTCCTCGTCATCATGATTGTCATCTGACCTTCAAATACCGTTTCTTCTCCCCAGGGAATCAGGAAACTGTCACCGATGGATACCGTAATGCCGTCTGCTCTTCCGGTACCCGCAACAACCGTTGCCAGCTGATATTCACCCGCATCCAGGGTGTATGTTCCGTCAATTTCCAGTTTTGTGACTGTGAATGAATCATTGGAGATAAATACGGTCTTTGTGCCGCCTTCTTTTTCTTCCGTCACGGGTGCAGGCACCGGTTCATATTTCTGCGGGTACGATGAAATACATGCAATGCCTTCTTCAAAATTCACCGGGCGTTCTTTTCCGTCTGCGCCTTTACGGTGATAGTCATAGAGTCTGTATGTTACATCAGTTGCCTGCTGGATCTCATAGGTGACACATCCCCTGCCGACGCCGTGGACCATGCCTGCCGGTGTATAGACAAAGTCGCCGTTCTTCACCGGCAGATGCCGGATGATTTCATCCCAGCGGTCCTCCGCTGCAAGTCTGCGGAATTCCTCTTCGCTTTCCGCCTTGTGGCCATAGACGATCTTTGCGCCAGGAATGCAGTCCAGGAAATACCATGCTTCATTCTTGCCCATGGGATAGCCGATCTTCGCGGCAAGTTCTGTATCCGGATGGATCTGGACACTGAGATTGTCCTCCGGTCCGACCAGGGAAATAATCACCGGGAACGGCTGTCCTTCACGGTGGAACAGTTCCTGGTGCGAGTCCCAGATTTCCTTCAGCGTCATGCCCCGGAACGGTCCGCTCTGACATATATTGGATCCTTTTTCATCGCAGCTGAACGCCCAGGTCTGTCCGGTTCCGTCCGGCATTTCATGATATCCGAAATAATTCTTTACCAGCGTATTGCCCCACAGGGCAGGTCTGGCAATCGCTTCAAAAAACAGAATGCTCATAGTCAATCACCTCATAAACAGTGCATAGGTACTGATCAGAATCGTCAGGATTGCTAGAATATTGGCAGCCGTCAGAAGACCCGGTTTCGTATAGCTGATCTGGTTCTTCGGATGTCTCTGGTTGTATTTCTTTGCCTGATTCAGATTGTAATTGATGATCTGGTTTGCCTTGACCGTATGGTACAGCGCAATCAGTGCCAGAACGATGATCAGGATCCGCATCCAAAGACTGGTTCCGATCCCCCAGGCTTTCGGCCAGGGAATCCACAGCATGATAAATGCGCTGAATCCGGTAACGATTGCCATGCTCAGATATCTGTTATCCCTGATGCTGGCATCTTTGGGATAATCCGATGCGCCGACAACCGTCTTTACCGGCTTCTGTGTTTTCTTTTCTTCTTCGTATTTTTCCGCATAGGAACGCTGTCTGACTTCGACAACATCCGCCCCGCAGTGAGGGCAGCGCGTATCGTTTCTCGTGATTTCTTTTCCGCATTTACGACAGTACATACAAATCTCCTATCCCAGCAGAACCGACTGCAGGTTCATCAGAATAATGACAAACGCAAACACAATTGCGGCAATGGCAAGTCCGGTTTCATTTGTCGGTTCAAAGCCGTTCTTTTTATCCACTGCATCGACATACATGGAAAAGACTGCCATTCCTGCGCACAGCAGATACAGCACAAAACTGATCCAGTAAACGATCTTTACGTTCCAGCCGAACGTATTGAACACGGTACCCAGAATAAAATCGAAAATGACGACAACCAGGATCAGCAGCAATATCGAATATCTGCCGAGATGATTTTTGCGGGGATTCGGCTTCAGTCCGGTACCGACCGGATTTCCGCCTTCCTGCAGTTCCGGATGTTTCAGATTTCTTCCGCAGTAGATACAGAATTCAGAGTCATCGGGCAGATCTTTATGGCATTTTGGACAGACAATCATAGTAAAACTCCTTTGTATATCCAAATTGTATAAAAGAAGACCTGCTCTCACAGGTCTTCTTTTGTCCTTAATAATACCTAAATTCTGTCAATTATTCAGCAGATGCTTCAGCCTCAGCGATCTTCTTCATTTCATCCGCAACGAATGCATTCCAGAACGGCCAGAAGATAACAAGGCCCAATGCACACATGAGGAACGGCCAGATGAATCCGCCGATGGAGAAACCGGAACCCAGCAGACCAAGCAGCGGGGACGGTGTTGCCCAAGGCAGAGAGATGTACATCTTACCGACAAATCCGATTGCTGTTGCGCCATATGTCAGTGCAGCGGCGATTGTATGTGTCAGGATGAACGGGATGATCAGGAACGGGTTCAGCATGATCGGCAGACCGAACATGATCGGTTCAATGATGCAGAAGATTGCGGGCGGCAGAGACAGGTTAGCCAGCGGCTTGAACTGCGGAACCTTCTTGGAATCCTTGTACATGAGGATCAGCAGCGGCCAGCAGGTGGAAACCCACTGCGACAGACGGGACAGGTTGGTTGTCCATACATGCGGCAGATCCTTGACAGCTGTGCCGGCCAGGAATGCTTCCTGGTTTTCCAGTGTGAATGTTGTCAGGAAGGTCGAAGTAACAGCACCTGTGATGTTATCGCCGTGCAGACCTGCAGACCACAGCAGAGCCGACAGGAACTGCTGGAATGTGAACATACCGACATTGTCAGCTGCACCGAGAACCGGCAGCAGGATCGTTGTGATCCATGTAGCGATGTCGAAGTTCAGCAGAGTACGGATACCCCAGCAGATGAATCCGACGATTGCATACGGAATAACTGAGGAGAAACTGTCTGCGATTGCGGGCGGAACGGAATCCGGCAGCGTAATCTTGATGTTTCTCTTATAGCAGAAGTTGATGACATTGATGGAAATTGCAGAAGCGACCATCGCTGTGATGATACCGCCAGCACCCCAGTTGCCGATTGCCAGAGCATTTCCGCCTTCAGCCAGCTGACCTACAGCATTGTAGTTCAGAAGGATGAATGCGAACAGCGCACCGACCGCACCGGTTGTCTTGGAGAATCCCTTGATTTCTGCGTATTCGCTGCCCATTGCGACAACAATATACACAGCCATGATTCCCATCGACAGAGACTGAATCAGGATGATCTTGCCTGCATACGGCTTCATGAACGGAATCAGAGCATTTGCGGTCAGGCCTCCGTCTGAACAGAGCAGGAAGATGATCAGCGCAATCGAACCGATCATGGTAACACCGATGGAACCGGCCATACCATTGACGACTGCACGGATAAACGGAATCTGTCCGAACTTTGTCAGCGGTCCTGCAATCTTGTCAACAAAACCCATTATTTTGTCAACAAATGAACTTTTGTTTTCGGTAGACATATATGTTCCCCTTTCTTAACGTTATACGTTACCTATGTTTTTATATTATTCGCTGTATTGTTTTAAAACCGAGAAATATTTGTCACAACAAGTGACAGTCTTTTTCATCAGATTTATAATGAATGCATGACAGAATTGAAAAAAATATCATTAAACGAGCTGGACGCATCGATCATCCGGTATCTGATATCATGTCAGGATTACTGTACTTCTTATGACATTGCGATGAATGTAGGTATCAACCGCAGACAGATCCGCTCGGAAATCAATGTAATCAAAGACATACTGGAAGACCTGGGATATACGCTGGATTCAAAACGTTCCAAAGGATACTTTATTCTGGAACGTTCTGAACTGGGATTTCTCAATGACCTTGTCAACAATGCGGGAACACAGAATGAATATCTTTCACCGGCAGCCCGCAGGACATATGCTACACAGCTTCTGATCGAAAACGATGATGATTATATGCGGCTGGATGATCTGGCAGACGTCCTGTATGTCAGCCGCTCTACCATAAACAACGACCTTGCCCAGCATCTGCACAGACTTGAAAGCCATAATCTGACACTGGACTTCAAGAAACGGGGCGGTGTCCGGATCATCGGCAGCGAACTGGCAAAGCGCGAAACCTACTGCGACGGTCTCTTCGGTATATTCTCCAATTCCCGTACCATTTATAACTATCTCGACCTGTTTACAAACCCGCAGGCAAAACTGGAAAACATGATTATCGTTACACTGCAGGCATATTCCATCCAGATGTCCGATACCGCCATGTGCGATTTTCTGATTTACCTGACCGTTCTTGCGTCCAGAATATCCAAGGGTAAAACCCTGACAGAATCCCCGGATATCAAACTGATCGAAGACCGCTCCGAGTTTGTTGTCGCCAGAATTCTTGCCGGTCTGCTCAGCAATTATCTGAATGTTCAGATCAATGAACATGAGATCAACCGGATTGCGATCAAGCTGCTCGCAAAGCGTTCTTCCACCCTGATTACAGATACGATCGAACAGCCGGAAGCACTGCTGATCAGCCGGGACTGCCTCGATCAGATTTACAGATCAATGCGGATCAGCTTCCATGATCCCACATTTGCCCGTATATTCGAACAATATATCTATACGACGTATGTCATAACACGCTACAACGAAAAGGTCCGCCATCCTCTCTATTATGAAATGCAGGAGAATTATCCGGTCGCCTATGACATGGCCAGAATCGTATCCGATGTTTTCCATCAGCACACCGGTAAACCTCTCTCAGAAAGCCATATTGCATTCTATACAACATTCTTCAACACCTGGATCGCCCGGATGAAAACAAAAAAAGAACCGGTCCTGCTGATATGCAGCCTGGGTACCGGCGCAACCGAATCCGTGCGTGAGCAGCTGATGGTAGATCTCGGCAGCCGCATCGACATCCTTGATACATGCATGTACTACCAGCTGAACGACATGGATCTTTCCAGATATACATTCATCATATCGACGATGCCGATCAACCGTACACTGTCCATTCCGACCGTCCATATCTCACAGTTTGTCCTGCAGGATGATATCAAGAAGATCATTGATTTCCTTTCGACAAACTTCAGTTCCTTCCGTCCTTTATGCGTCATGACCCCTTCGCTGTATACCGACCGTGTACATGCCGTAAACATCAATGATGCATACAGCGCCATGGCAGAAGTCATCTCTTCCGTCTTC
This sequence comes from uncultured Erysipelotrichaceae bacterium, assembly GCA_902786245.1. Lineage (GTDB taxonomy): Bacteria > Bacillota_I > Bacilli_A > Erysipelotrichales > Erysipelotrichaceae > Bulleidia. Next base: position 11,732 of record CADABS010000018.1, on the reverse strand, counting down.
AAGAAACTGAAAGCATCCTATGTGGAAAGTATTCTGTCATCGGAACAGAACATTCTCAATGTTCTCCCCAACAGCATTGCCCTGATGAAAATATCAAAGCCTCTCAGCTCGCATTCCTTCATCTCCGTGCTTGTTCTGGATGAACCTCTGGACTGCAGCGGAGAAGAGATTCGTGTCCTGCTTGTGGTTTCCTCCGTAAACAAGACGATCAATCTGTTTACGGCCATGCAGGAAGAATGTGTATTCGTACAGAAACGGGATGTATGTGAATTCATCAAAGAACATCATGCATACACCGAATTCATGTCGCTGATCCTTGATGCCGAAAAAGAAGACAGATGACCTGTCTTCTTTTCATTATCCTTTCTGTACTTCTCTGATCGCATTCAGCGCATTCAGACTGCGCGGATAGCCGATATACGGAACCATCTGTTCCACGACTTTTGTCAGGAATTCCGCTGTGTTTCCGACATTGATATTGCCTCTGATATGGCTCTTCAGCTGCGGTTCGCATCCGCCCTGGGCAAGCAGGAAACAGAACGTGATCATTTCCCTGTCCCTGACGCTGAGCCCTTTTCTTGTGTAATAATCACCGAAGCAGTTCGCCGCAAGCCAGTAATTGATATTACCGCCCTTCCAGAAATCCTTCATTCCTTCGCCGAAGATTTCCACCTGCTTATCCGTACCGGTCGGCTGTCTGGTTTCATCGGTATTTGTCAGTCTGCTTTCAGGATTCTCCTGTACATTCAGCTGTCTGAATACTTCATTGGTTCTCTGCAGGAACGGGAATACTCTGGCAATACCCAGATACGCTGCACCCTGGTATACGGTTTCCTTGATCTCTTCCGGTTTCAGACCGAAGCTGTTCAGACAGGAAGGAATCACAAAACCGAATTCATCGACTGCACCGCATCCCATGCATGTCGCCAGCAGTGCCAGGCATCTGCTGTGATCATCCAGATCATTGCCGTTCAGCACTTCGTCATATGCCCAGTTCTCATAGCGTACCGAGAAATCATAATCCGGATCATTTTCGCTTACCGGATATCCCGGAAACATCTTTTCATGCATTTCTTTTGCTTTGTCTTTATACATTATTATTCTCCCAATCTGTTATATGCATCTTCATCGACCGGTTCCAGCCATTCATGCGATCCTTCCGCAAGTCTGCTCATGACAGACAGATGCGCAAACCAGTGATCCTTCGCCGCACCATGCCAGTGCTTCACGTCCAGAGGAATTTCCACAACGGTGCCGGGAACCATCTTTACCGGTTCCTTTCCCCATTCCTGATACCATCCCTCACCGCCGACACAGACAAGAATCTGCTGGCAGCCATGGTGGATATGCCAGTTATTGCGGCATCCCGGTTCAAACGTAACATTGGCGATATCCGTCTGCGCTTCCGGCGATGTCAGCGGCGCAAGCCAGCTCTGTCCGCTGAAATACTGAATGACCGGATTTACTCCGCCGAGTTCAAAAGGCGAAACATGATTCTTTGTTTCCATGATAGTACTGTCCTTTCTGATGTTTTTTCTGTCATGCAGTTCTTCCCTGCAGACACGTTTTCATTACGTCAACATTCTATCATGAAAACAGTATTCCGCCGGAATACTGTTTCATGCTCATTCGCTGATTTTCAGCAGACGGAGTGAATTGAGTACGCACAGCAATGCGACTCCTGTATCCGCAAAGATTGCCATCCACATATTCGCAATGCCGAATGCACCGAGAATCAGTGTCAGGATCTTGATGGAAATCGCTCCGTATATATTCTGGTTTGCCACGCGCAGAATGCGTTTTGCGCTTTTCAGTGCCAGTGCGATCCGGGCCGGCGAATCATCCATGATGACAACATCCGCAGCTTCGATTGCCGCATCGCTGCCCAGCGCACCCATCGCAAATCCGGCATCTGCCGTCACAAGAACCGGTGCGTCATTGATACCGTCGCCGACAAACGCAGTCGTTCCTGTTTCCTTCAGTTTTCTGACAGTCTCAACTTTATCCTGGGGCAGACATTCCGCATAATACTTTTCAATGCCGAGCTGCCTTGCGGTTTCTTCAGTGATATCTTTCTGGTCGCCGGATACGATTGCACAGGTAATACCGGATGCCTGTATCTGTCTGACCGCTTCTGCAGCGTTTTCTTTCAGACGGTCGCGCAGCACCAGACAGCCCATATATTCCTGATTGCAGGAAACATAAACCAGGGTGCCCGGTACGGTTTCTTCTGCACAGGCGATACTGTTTTCTTTCATCAGCTTGTAATTGCCGGCAAGAATACGGTTTCCTTCAATGACTGCGCTGACTCCCCGGCCGGGTATCTCCTGCGGATTTTCAATCAGAGACGGATCTACCGTTCCATGATATGCCTGCCGGATTCCGTCCGCTGCCGGATGCGCGGAATGATATTCCGCATACGCCGCATAACGGATCAGTTTCTCTTCATCCGAAGAACCGCGGATCTCACTGATCGCAAATGTCCCGGATGTCAGGGTCCCTGTCTTATCCAGAACAACCTGCTTTGTATTTGCCAGTGTTTCAATGACATTGGCACCTTTGACAAGCACACCGTGTCCGCTCAGGCCGCCGATACCGGCAAAAAACGAAAGAGGTACGGAAATGACCAGTGCACACGGGCAGGAAATAACCAGGAATGTACATGCCCGGTAAATGCCTTCATTGATATCCTTCAGCACAATCCCGGTAATGACGGCAACCGCAATGGCCGCAAAAACAACGATCGGCGTATACCAGCGGGAGAACTTCGTGATGAACTTCTCCTGCGATGCCTTATTCGATTCACTGTTTTCCACCAGTTCCAGAATTCTGGATACCGTTGATTCCGCATATGGCTTTGTCACACGGATCAGGATGACACCGGTCGTATTGACTGAACCCGAGATGACCTCATCCCCGGCTTCCACATCCAGCAGTTTCGATTCGCCGGTCAGAGAAGAAGTATCCAGTGAGGATGAACCTTCAATGACAGTACCGTCCAGCGGAATTCTTTCTCCCGGCTTGACCTGAACAGATTCCCCGGTTCTGACTTCTGCCGGATCGGCTGTTTCAAATACACCATTGCGCAGCACCCGGGCGGTATCCGGCCGGATATCCATGAGCTCGCCGATCGATCTGCGCGATCTGCGCACTGCCAGATCCTGGAAGTATTCACCGATCTGATAGAACAGCATGACACCGGCTGCTTCCTTATAATCCTTCAGATAAATCGCCGCAATCGTTGCGACAGCCATCAGGAAATGCTCATCGAACACCTGGCCACGGCCGATGCCCCGGACTGCTTTCAGCAGTACATCATAGCCAAGCACAGTCCATGCGCACAGCGCCGAAATCACTGCCGGCATGCCCTGTACGATCAGCGATATAACAAACAGCACAGCACCGATGACCAGACGTATCACCATGGTTCTGTCATCTTCATCCTCTTCTTCTTTCACCGACGGTGTATTTTCCGTGATCCGGCTGAATTCAACTTCCGGCTCTTCTTCATGAATCATCACCCGCATCTGTTCTTCAATCAGGGAAACATCTGCCGGCATGCATTCAACCCGGATCAGGGCATTCATGAAATCTGCTTCTGCAGAAACGACCCCTTCGATTCTTTCTGTTTTTCTTGCGAGTTTATCCGCACAGTCGGCACAGTCAATATTCCGGATACTGAACTTATATGTTTTTGTATCCCGGATCGGTTCAATAACCGCCTCCGGTTCCTCTGCCGCCTTGATTGTCTCTACTTCTTTTTCAATCCGTTCCAGATCTTCCGCTGCACAGTCATACAGAAGCTGGCTGTGGATAAAGGAAATATTGACATTGGAGATGCCTTCAATGGAAGTCAGTTTATGTTCCAGCTTTGCGGCACAGTCCGCGCAGTCAATACCGGTGATCCTGTAGCGCCGTGTATTGGCGGTTGTAATGATCTTCTTTTCTTCCTGTTCATGATGATGGTCATGTTCACAAGCACAGTGATCATCACACGCATCATGCATATGATGATGTGTCTTGAACGTCATGACCGCTTCCGGTTCTTCCTTTGTTACAAGTTCCCGGACCAGCTTCTCTTTTTCCTTAGCTTCATCATGATCGCAGACATAGCTAAGTCTGCTTTCTTCATAGGATAGTTCTACATCAGATATACCATCCAGTTCTGCAATCTTATCCCGCAGCTTTGCGGCACAGTGCGGACAGTCAATACCCGTGATTTCAAATACATACTCCGCTTTTTCTTCATGTTCATGATGGTGGTGCTCATGAACATGTTCAATCACAACGTCCGGTTCTTCCTGTGAAACCAGTGTTTTCAGTTCTTCTTCGAAGTTCTGATTCTCTGCTTCAATTGTGCATCTGCAGGAAGGATACTTTACTTCCGCGTTTTTGATGCCCGGGATCTGCCGGATTTTTGTTTCAAGTTTCTTTGCACAGTGTGCACAGTCAAGTCCATTGAATATATACTCGTATACTGCCATATCGTTATCCTCATTTGAACAATTGTTCAACTATTATATTGACAGTATCCCCCCTCAGTGTCAACAGAAAAACCGGACATTTCCTGAATATGATGTCCGGTACCGGAAGAAACAAAAAACCGCCGCAGCGGTTTTCAGTTTATGCCATCGGATTGTTCTGATCCAGCAGATCATCATCGATCATGCGGCGGGCAGTTTCCTTGAGTTCAAGAACTTCGTCCAGTTCATTCTGTGCATTCGGATCGCCGTCGTGCATGCGCATGTACAATCCGCTTTCTGCTTTGGCCAGGTATGACATTGCCTCATACGGATCAATATCGACACCTGTTCCCTGCAGCAGCGCCTCCGCAATATTGACATAGATCGGCTCCGGATTGCCGGCAAGCGGTCCGATTTCCCGCAGCTTGTCTTCCGCTTCCATATACAGGTCGAAGGCAACTTCATCATCGCGCCATCCGAGAACTCCGCTCGCAAAGATCTCTCCCAGCATATTTGCGGCGCTGGGACTGCTGTTTTCCAGATAGTTCCGGACTGTCCAATGCAGTATTCCGGAAACATCATCACTGTTTTCATCCGCTTCCATGGCGCTCAATGCCGTCATCGCCAGGTCGCTGAAACGGATATCGTCATTTTCTGCCGCATCCATCAGATACTCTTTTGCTTTTCCGGTATTCTGCGGGACAATATCGCCGAACATGTACATATGTGCCAGCATGGTCTGCGATTCCGCATCGCCGTTCCCGCTGGCTTCTGCCAGATATTCCTCGATCTTCTCTGCGATTTCCGGCGTCACCTCATCCCGCAGTTCGTTCATATAGTAATATGCAAACTCTTTTCCTGCATCTGTATCCCCGTCCGCTGCCAGCTGATCAAGATGCTCCACATATTTTTTCAGTTCACTCATAGGATTTTCCTCCATTTCTATTCTACCAAATTTATTCGTTGCAATTTATAATACACCCATCGGAGAAAATAAAATGATTACGACAAATTGGCATACGCATACAAAAAGATGCGGACACGCAATCGGGGAAGATGAAGAATATGTACAGGCTGCTATACAGGCCGGTCTGAAAACACTGGGTTTCAGCGATCATGCGCCGTATCTGGAACCTCTGCCGAGCGAGCGCATGAATTATGAACAGTATCCGGAGTATCTGCAGTCCATTGCATCGCTGAAAGAGAAATACGCAGATCAGATCAGGATTTATACAGGTCTTGAAGTCGAATACTATCCGGATCAGTGGGAACAGCTGTCGTCTTATAGAAAACAGCTGGATTACTGCATTCTCGGTCAGCATACGCTCACCTTCGACGGACCGAGCAGTTATCAGATCCAAAACGGTGACGCACTGATGCGGTATGTCAATGCAATCGAGCAGGCCTGTGTACACGGACTGTGCGATTATATAGCACACCCCGATGTCGCATTATGGACATACCCTGTCATGGACGGGTCTGTTAGGGCTGCAGCAGAGCGCATCGCAGATATTTCCTTACAGTACAATATGCCTCTGGAACTGAACTGCGGCAGCGGTGTCTACCGCGGCTTGAAAGAATATGAAGACGGCGAACGGTATGGCTATCCGACCAGAGCCTTCTTCGAAGTCTTCGCAGAAAAACAATGCCCGGTCATTATCGGCATGGATATTCATGATCCGCAGAAATTCCTGACAGATCTGTATCTGGAACGGGCACTGTCTGTCATCAGCGATCTGAACTGCAATGTTCTGTATGACTTTGACCTTGTTCAGGCTGCCGAAAAACGGAAACGGGAATTCTATTGAAAAAAAGTCCTTTCGGACTTTTTTACATTTCCAGTTTTTCCTTGATCTGACCGCAGACGCCTTCACCGTCCAGACGGTATTCATGAAGCAGTTCTGACCAGCTTCCGCTTTCTGCGAAGCCGTACATGCCGATGCGGTGGACAAGACGCGGACATTTCTCGGCCGCAAGTTCACAGATCATCGATCCAAGACCGCCCGTAACAGAATGCTCTTCAACCGTGAAGATCGTATCATGGGTCCTCAGGATTTCCGTAATGCCCTCTTCATCGCAGGGCTTGATTGCACAGACATCCACGACGGTAATATTGATGCCGTCTTTTTTCAGCATTTCCGCAGCTTCCAGCGCGGACTGCACCATCAGACCGCAGGCAAATACCGCAATCTTCTCACCCCTGCGCAGAACATTGATCTTTGTGATATCAAATTCGTAATCTTCCGCAAATACATCTTCGACCTTGGAACGTCCCAGACGTACATAGCAGGGATTGCCCGACTGTGCAACATGGCGGATAACTGCCTTTGTTTCATACTGGTCGCAGGGTACATATACCTCCAGACCGGTGATATTGCGCATAATTGCCATATCTTCGATTGCCTGGTGCGTTACGCCGTCTTCACCGACCGTAATACCGCTGTGCGAACCGACGATCTTGACATTCAGATGCGGATACGCAACGCTGTTGCGGATCTGTTCCCAGGCCCGGCCCGTCGCAAACATCGCAAAACTGGATGCAAACGGAATATAGCCCGATGCGGCAAGTCCGGCCGCTACACCGACCATGTTCGCTTCCGCAATACCCATGTCGAAGAATCTTTCCGGAGCCACCTTTGCGGCTTTGATGGAATTCGTTGAACCTGCAAGGTCTGCGTCAAGCACGCAGATCTTCGGATTTTCTGCTACAAGTCTCGCCAGCTCTTCGCCGTATGCTTCTCTGGTTGCCTTTGCCATCTCAGTTACCCTCCAGATCTCTTAATGCGACTTCTGTCAGCTCCGCATCCGGTGCCTTGCCATGCCATCCTGCTTCATTTTCCATATAGGATACACCCTTGCCCTTAATTGTCTTCGCAACAATGCAGGTCGGCTTACCCTTCATTTTCTTCGCTTTCATAAACGCGTCATAAATCTGTTCATAATCATGTCCGTCAATGGAGAGCACATTCCATCCGAATGCCCTGAACTTATCTTCAAACGGTGCAGGCGAAACAATATCCGATGTCTTTCCGTCGATCTGCAGACCGTTCTCGTCAATCACCGCGCAGAGGTTGTCCAGCTTATAATGGCCCGCTGCCATGGCAGCTTCCCAGATCTGGCCTTCTTCCGCTTCACCGTCTCCGATCAGACAGTAGATACGGTGACTGTTTTTCTCCAGCCGGTTCGCCAGTGCCATGCCTACAGATGCGGACAGACCCTGACCGAGTGAACCTGTTGTCATATCAATGCCGTCGATTTCATTCATATCCGGATGACCCTGCAGCCTTGAATTCATCTTCCGGAATGTCATCAGTTCTTCTTCCGGGATAATGCCCTTTTCTGCCAGTACAGCGTACAGCAGAGGAGATGCATGTCCCTTAGATAATACAAAACGGTCCCGATCCAAACTATGAGCATTCTCTTTTGTAATGTCCATAACGTTGAAATACAGCACCGTCAATATATCAGCTGCTCCGAGAGATCCGCCCGGATGACCTGATTTTGCATTTGATACCTGTTTGATAATGTTCTTGCGAATATTCTTCGCATGTTTCATGAGAGATTCAGTGTTCATATCTGCCTCCTATGACTGCCGAACTATCATAACACATTATATATAGCTTGTTACATTAGTTTATAATTTCACATAATTAAGCGCTTTAAAAGTGTTCAAGAATTTCACTGATACGGTAAATTGTCAAAATTTCCGTACCGCATGCCCGCTTGCCATGTGTACAGATCCATACCGGCGTCATGCCTGCCCGATGTGCACCGAGCACATCTCTTCCGTATATATCGCCGACATAAACGGATTCTTCCGGCCTGACATCCAGATTTCTGCAGGCCTGCAGAAAAAGACGCGGATCAGGCTTCTTATATCCGTAATCGCCGGAGACGACGATCGTGTCCGGATCGAAGAACCTTTCCAGACCCGAAGCCCGCAGCTTATTGCGCTGTCCGTCCGAAGGACCGTTTGTGATCAGTCCGAGTTTATATCTCTTCTGCAGCTGTTCCAGCGTTTCCTCGGCATCTTCAAACGGACGGCAGTACTTCCAGAGCTGCTGATCCCAGTATGTATTGAAATCCTCATACGGCAGTTCGATCCCGTATTCCTGCTTCAGCATGTTTTTAATATGATTCTTATTGATATTGCCCTGTTCATCCCACATCATGCAGTCCTGCAGCACCGCTTCAAATTCATAAGGATCTTCAATATCGGTATTCTCCTGGAGTATCGCCCGGTAGCATTCATATGCATATGCCTCCCGGTTGCCCAAAGTATCATCGAAGTCAAAGAATATCGCTTTATAATTCATCGTATCTCTCCATTCAGCCGAAGTATTACAAAAAAAGACCTCTGTATAACAGAGATCTCTTCAGAACTTATCCGTTGACCTTTTTGTAGAGTTCAAGGAACTTATTAGCGAGAATGCCGAATGCTTCTGCGCTCATCAGCTGGTCTTCAGCATGTGTCAGCAGCAGTGTCATTTCAACTTTTTCGCCCTGAGCCATCTTTGTCAGAAGCTCACCATGCGCAGAATGTCCGCCTGTGAAAGCTTCTTCGCCTTCTTTGATCAGCTGTGCTGCTTCTTCATAGTTTCCAGCAGCTGCTGCATCAATGGCACCGATGTAGTTGGAACGTGCAGTTCCTACAGAAGCGATAATGTTAAAAGCAACCAGTTCTGTTCCTTCCATGATCTGCTCCTTACTCAACGCCCATCAGCTTTTCAGCAAGAGCCAGAGTTCCTTTGCCATCCATCAGACCATACATCTGCATCGGGATGTCTGTGATCAGGTATGTCGGGTTTTCAGCCTTTTTCTTAGCCATTGCATAACGAACCTGCGGTCCGAGCAGGATGACTGAAGCTTCCGGAGCATGTTCATCCCATTCATTCAGTGAGTAAGCAGCGATTTCATAGTCAGCGCCTTTAGCAGCAGCTGCTTCCTTCATTTTGTTTACCAGCAGGGATGTCGACATACCAGCTGCACAGAATAGTGTGATTTTCTTTGCCATTATTTTCTCTCCTTTTCAAACACTAATAATATATTACTTCAAACTGAATCTGCCGAACAGACCCAATTTTCTGTACTGCGTAAATTACTTTTTCTCCGCCAGCAATTTTTCTGCCAGCGCGATCGTTGCCTTTCCGTCCATCATACCGTAAGCACGCATATCGATTGCGGCAATCGGCTTGGTCGGATATTTAGCCTGGAAGTTTTTCAGCGCAAAGCGGATCTGCGGACCTACCAGAATAACATCTGCTTCCGGTGCGAACTTATCAGCTTCACCCATCGAGTATGCATTGATTTCATAATCGGCGCCTTTTTTCTGTGCTTCTTCTCTCATCTTATTGACCAGCAGAGAAGTGGACATGCCTGCTGAGCAGAACAATGTGATCTTAGTTGACATATTATAACCTTCTTTCCTCAAACACTGCTTTGTGTCTAAGTAAATATTATACTGAAAGCGCTATCATTTCAACGCAAAATAACATTGCATAACACCGCTGAAACACGATGTGCTTATTCTTCCATCTGCAGCGCGAGATCCAGAACCATTGTAAGATTCTTCTGACACTCTTCGTATGCGGCAGGTCCTACTGCCCCGAAAACCGATTCTTCCCATTCGATCAGAAGATGGAGGAATTCTTCTGTTTTCTCAACACCCCGCTCTGTAAGATACAGCTTATACTGACGTCTGTCTCTGGGGTTGACTGCTCTTTCCACATAGCCGATTTCAATCAGTTTAAAGACAAGTTTGGCAACGGAGCTTTTATCCATTCCAAGCCGCCGTGCAACATCATCCTGGCTGGCCTCCGGTTCAGAATAAATTGCTTCGCATACTCTGTATTGAACAAATGAAAGTTTGGAATCACTCAGATGATCTCTGGTGTACGTCCAGCCGAGGCGTGCGATTTTCAGCATTTTCAGCGAAATGGTAGACTTGGTTTCTTGTGTATATGCCATAAAACAATCCTCCTGCATCCGGCTTTTTTAGGAATGGTGAAATTGTAACACGAATCTTTCATACTTGCATGGTATATTCGCTGACATATGTGCAAAAATGAAAAACCGGCTCATCAGCCGGCTAATCCGTAATACTCCTCCATGCTCAGTCCGCTGGCATGGATTTTTTCTGCTTCTTCTCTTCCGACATAGCGGAAACTCCATGGTGAATACATAATCCCGGTGACATTCTCGCTTCCGGCCGGATGTCTTTCGATATATCCGTATTCCCATGCATGCGCACGCAGCCATGCATACGCTCCCGTTTCATCGAAACAGGTATTCAGTTCACAATAATGATCCGGTGTGCCGATATCGGCTGACAGACCGATCTGGTGTTCCGATCCGCCCGGATGATCATCGATCCGCTGCGCATGTGCTTCACCGTAATGCTCTGTCCACCAGTTCCAAAGTTCGATCTGCCGTTCATAGGAACGGTAGCCGCTGATCAGATACAGACCGATGCCATCATTCTGCGCCGCCGCAAACATCTGTTCCATATGATCTGCAGCAGCCGACCGGAGTTTCTGGCTCTGATAGCTGCTCACATTGACAACCCGCAGATCAGAAGGCACATACCCGGGATCGATCATATGAAACGGATTGACGATCTTATACAGACTGTCATCCGATACAATATCACGGCCAGTATTGTCTTCCGGTACAGCCGGTGTCTCATCCGTGCCAGGACTGCCATTTCCGTCATCAGCAGGATCTGTCCCATCATCCGGGCTGTTTTCTCCCTGTTCAGAGGAATCATTTCCTTCTTCTGAAGGAGTATTGTTCTGGTCTGAAGGATCCGTTCCTTCACTGGGAGTATTCTCTCCCGGTGCAGGATCTTCATTCTGTTCGGAAGGGTCTGTTCCTTCATCCGGTGTATTCTCACCGGGCTCAGGATTCTTATTGCCATCCTCACCAGGATCTTTGCCGTCATCCGGATCCTCTGGTTGATCCGACGGCACAACATGCGTATCCGATGGGCTGTCATTGCAGTCAGGTACAGCCGGACATGTTTCCGGAGTATGATGAGCCGCAGCCCGCAGCGTATCAGCAGAACCGCTCAGAATAAAGAACAAAAGTCCTGCAATGACCATCATTGTCAGGACGATCAGAATATAGATCTTCGTATAGAACTTCTCTTCATCTTTCCGGCTCATAATCAAGACCATTATATTCCGTATTGAAAAAAAAGGATATCCGATGCGGATATCCATTACCTGGCAACGTGCTTACTTCACCCGAAGGCTATGTCGGCCGCTGAAG
>CADABS010000017.1 GCA_902786245.1 uncultured Erysipelotrichaceae bacterium | reverse complement strand
TGTGGCGGACCGCACATGCGCCTCTGGGCGCAGCCAGTAATATGAGGGCTAACAGCCCGTATTGTGAAAAACCACCAGCTTAGCTGGTGGATGATTATTTCGTTTTATCGGATCATTTCTGTCAGCTGCTGTGCATCTTCCATCGGGATGCCTGTCTGCAGTGAAACGGAATAGCTGTATCCGTCTTCCGTCCAGAGGATCAGACTGCACAGATCACCGCTGCCTTTGCAGGTGACCGTTCTGCCGCCTGTTTCTTCTGTCTTTTCATATTCATATGTATTGAAGTCGCCGCTGATATCTTCGCTTCCCCCGCCTTTGCGTATATGCATGAGAGGACTTCCATCCGCATCCGTATACGCGATATCGATCATCTGACTGTTATAGACACTGATTTCCGCCATCTTCCATCCGTTATAGCTCTCCGGTGCATCAAGGGCAAATCCGGCAATGCTTTCAGCTTCCTGCATGGTTTCACAGACGGTGAAGGGCTTCGGAATCATGACGTTGGGATTCTGCGGCGAATCAGGCTGCTTGTACAGTCCGGGAATGAACAGCGCAAGCAGCAGTACCGCAAACGCACATGCCAGTACCCGGATATTCAGCCAGCTGAATACGGGTTTTTCTTTCGGCAGAGTTCCCTTCGGGGCAGCTTCTTCAATGAACTCATCCCGGATATCATTGACTGCCCTGAGCATCGTTTCTTTTTTCATATGCTGAAGCCTTCCTCCTGAAGATAATCCTTCAGTTTTTCTCTGGTCCGCAGCAGTGTCATTTTCGCATTGCTTTCGCTTATTCTGTTTTCTTTTGCAATTTCTTTTACATTGAGCATATACCAGTATCTCTGTACGAATACTTTCCGTACTTGCGGATCGCATGTTCTGAGAAAGGCATTGATGGAATCCGTCAGAAGGGATACATCCAGCTGTTCTTCAGCGCCGGATTCTCTGCCGACGATATCCGCCATTTCGTCCAGGCACGCTTCCGTCTCCAGACCGCCGCGTTTTTCCGCCGTCAGCTTTTCAAACAGGTTGATGGAAATGTTGCGGCAGATCTTGCCAAGATAGGTACTGAGTTTTTCCGGTCTGTGCGGAGGCAGAGAATTCCATGTCTGCAGATAGGTATCATTGACGCATTCTTCTGTATCTTCATGATCAAAGAGAATGCTGTAAGCAATTTTACGGCAGTACTTTCCGTATTTGCGGTCCGTCTGCGCAATTGCACTTTCATCTCTGCTCCAGTACATTTCAACGATTTCAAAGTCTTCCATATCTCTGATTATACAGCAGGTATATCAGGATCCCTGTATACTGACAGTATTGGCGAAGAATATGATTATTCAATATCCAGTACGCTGACATTGCCGGCCAGGTCTCTGTATACGGTGACGATGACGGTTTTCTTTTCCGCACCCGGATATACGACTCTGCTTTCAGCCAGGAATTTATAATTCGTGCCGTTGACGATCTGTGTTTCCAGCAGTTCGATGGCTTCATAATCCACACCGATCAGTTTATCTGTAGCTTCATCAAAGATCTCCTGAATTTCCGGTGTGATTTCTGTTTCCTGTGCTTCTGTCCATCCGCCCAGGATTTCCTTGTTATCTGCCTGTGCTGCTGTACCTGCCAGCATAGCGATGACTGCCGCTGCTGCGATGAATGTCTTTGTCATATTCTTTATCTCCTTCGGGCTTTCTTTTGCCCTTACACCTTCATACACAGGATTACCCGGGCAATGGTCACAGAAAAATAAAAAAATACCCGGATTTTTTTCCGGGTATCTATTGAGCAACTCAGAATCAGCAGTATTCCAGGTTCTTTCCGGTTTCCGGATCGAACACATGAATCGCATTCGGAGCGAATGTGAATTCAACATTTCCGCCGTTGACAAATTTGGAACTGTCTTCAAGATCGAGTGTCGGAACGATGATGATGCAGTCTCTGCCCATTGCGTTCAGGTGCAGATGGACGGAGGAACCCATCATTTCGGAGACTTCAACGATACCTTCGATCATGCCGCCGTCAACATGGTCGAGTGAAATATGCTCAGGTCTGCATCCTACAGATACATGGCAGTCGCCGATATTGCGGTCAGCCAGGTTCTTCTGCTTTTCAGCGGAGAGTTCGATTTCAGCATCCTGGACCTTGACGAAGTATCTGCCGTTCTTCTTGACCAGTTCGCCGCCGAACATATTCATACGAGGCATTCCGATGAAGCCTGCGACGAATGTGTTGACAGGGTTGTTGAAGACTTCCTGCGGTGTGCCGATCTGCTGGACTTCGCCATCTCTCATGATAACGATTCTGTCGCCCAGAGTCATAGCTTCTGTCTGGTCGTGAGTAACGTAGATGAAGGTTGTGTTGATTCTCTTTCTGAGCTTGATGATCTCAGCACGCATCTGGTTTCTCAGCTTGGCATCGAGGTTGGAGAGAGGTTCGTCCATGAGGAGTACCTTCGGCTCACGCACGATGGCACGGCCGATGGCGACACGCTGTCTCTGACCGCCTGACAGAGCCTTCGGCTTTCTGTCGAGGTACTGCATGATACCGAGAATTTCAGCTGCTTCGTTGACACGTCTGTCCATCTCATCCTTCGGAACTTTTCTTAACTTCAGAGGGAATTCGAGGTTCTGTCTGACTGTCATGTGAGGATACAGAGCGTAGTTCTGGAAGACCATCGCAATATCTCTGTCCTTCGGAGCGACATCGTTGACTCTGACGCCGTCGATGTACAGATCGCCTCTTGTAATTTCTTCAAGGCCTGCGACCATTCTCAGGGTTGTGGATTTGCCGCATCCGGAAGGTCCGACGAAGACGATGAATTCTTTGTCAGCGATTTCAAGGTTGAAGTCATTGACAGCGACAACGCCTTCATCTGTAATCTTCAGATTGTGCTTCTTTTCCGGCTGTTCCTCTGCGCCTTTCTTTGCCTTCTTCTTTTTCTGCGGTTCTGCGTTCGGATAAATCTTCTGAATGTTCCTAAGTGATACTGTTGCCATAAATTTTTTTTTGCCCCTTTCTGCAATATTGAAAGAATTATGAAGCCAGCCGCCGTATAGATATCGAAAAGGCTCTGACTTACTGGCACGGTCTTTCACCGTTACAGCCATAATATGGTCCCGGTTGACGGGAATGTTTTCCGATGTGCCACCATGGTGAAACGTTACACATCTAACAGCAGTATATCACAATCTCTGCAGATGCAAGTGATTTTTTGATAACGCTTACATTTTTTTATTTCGCGGCTGTGATATAGCGGATATAGGACACAATCTGCTCTGCGTGTTTTGTATTGGCGACAGCGCCCAGATAGATATCGCCGCCGAAGCCGGCATCCCGGAAAACAGGGAACGAAGAAACATCCAGAGCATTGGCAGATTCTTCTGTTTCGGATTCATACGTGTCTTCGACACCCAGGCTGACTTCGACAGAGTTGTCATCAAGAATGACGGTATTCGTGCCGAGATACTCGGAAAGCTTCTGATACAGTGCGGGATCTGTCTTCAGCAGTTCATCCAGATCCAGCAGGAATCCGCTGGCTGAAATCTGGTCCCAGGCTTCTTTGTTCATCAGAAACAGATCCATCTGCTCCGCATTGATAGCGCCGAGTATTTTCAGTTTGGATGCATATGCGTACTGATGATCTTCCGCGGGAGGGTTGTCCGATACATACAGATCATAATAGGCAATGATTTCGTTTTTCTTCAGATCGATATTCTCTGCAGAAAGGAAATCCTCTGTCAGGGTCTGCTGCATGGTTTCGCCGACAACGACATTGGCAAAGCCGATATACAGTACCGGTTCCTTTTTTGTCAGCTGACTGATCAGAGAGGATATCAGCACGGCAATTGCGACAACTGCAGTGAATATAGGCAGTCTGTAATATGTCAGAATATAGTCGATTTTCTTGGCAGGAGGCATCTTTTTAAAAGATGCCCTGACTGCTGCGCGCTCTTCCGGTGATCCTCTCATGATTGTCTCTCACCCTGTTCCGGCAGATAGGAACATATCCGGATAATGTTCAGAAGCGGATAGGAACAGAGAAGGGCACAGAGACCTTCTCCGAATATTGCAAAAGGCGTAAAGATAAAAATGATCAGGTACAGCATCAGCATATGGACCGCAAACAGCGTAATTGAGCTGAACAGGTATCTTGTGCCGATCAGAAATGCGTTTTTGAACATTTCACGGTCAGTATTCATAACACTGGCGACGAGCGGAAAAATATTCAGGAGAATGATGGTATAGACAACGCATGAACCGATCAGAAATGCAAAGACCAGTGTCCACATAACTGCTGCAGCGCCGGCAGTCTGTGTACGCAGCCGGTAAACGATCAGCATATCGGCCAGCAGAAACAGACCTGCCCCCAGCATGATCAGCCAGATCCGGGTTGCCTGCCGGAAATTCTCTCTGAAGGCTTTCAGAAACTGTTTTGTGACATTGATTTCTGAATCATCAGCGATTTTCAGGGTAACGGAATATAACGCGGCTGTTGAGGCGCCGATCGTAAAGACCGGCAGTGAACATGCAGTCCACATGACATTCAGCCAGCAGCTGTAGGATATTTTCAGCAGAACCTGACTGAATTTGCTTTCATAAGAAAAGATGTTCATGAATATATGCCTCCATTAAAAGTCAGTTGATTTCCGCAGGATCAGATCAGTTCCGACATAGACGATTCTTTTTTCCATGTCCGGTGTTTTGATTCTGGAGATGAGCAGCTGCGCAGCAGAGTATGCCATCGACTGCGTATGGATATGAATCGTCGAAAGAGAGGGAACAAATATACGCGACTCATATGAATCGTCAAATCCCAGGAATCCGATATCTTCGGGAATCCGCATTCCGCTGTTCCGTATGGCCATCATGGCATCGATTGCGACAAAGTCGTTGGCACAGATGAATACTTCGGGATATTCGTCCATCTGCTGCAGTTTGCAGCAGATATCGTCATAATTGTCGTCTTCGTTTTTGAGAATGAATTTCCGATTGACGGGAAGTCCGGAAGCAAGCATGCCGACCTGATATGCGGAAAAGCGTTCAAAAAAGGACTGACAGTGCGTATAGTCGCCGATAAATCCGATTCTGGTCTTTCCTGACGCAGCCATTTCCCGGATGAATTCCCGGATCGGGTTCATGTTGTTCATCAGAAGAACATCTGCATCAATGACCGGTTCCGTCATGGCGCAGGGAGCGTCTATG
The DNA here is from genome assembly GCA_902786245.1 of uncultured Erysipelotrichaceae bacterium. Taxonomy (GTDB): domain Bacteria; phylum Bacillota_I; class Bacilli_A; order Erysipelotrichales; family Erysipelotrichaceae; genus Bulleidia. The sequence goes on along the minus strand of CADABS010000017.1, from coordinate 36,758 downwards.
AACAGAACAGGCTTATCCAGGGAACAGATCATATCCGCAAAAGGCTTGTCAAATATTTCAACACAGACAATTGCACTGACTTCATCGAGATTCAGAGAAGCCGGAAGGCTGAGTTTTTTCATGCTGGTTTCATTGATCCGGTATGACGTAATGGAGTAATTCAGCTGGGACATTTCCTGCTCGAATTTATCCATCAGCAGTGAAGCAAAATGGCTGTTGCTGTAAGAAGTGGTCAGCAGAGCGATTTCGCCCGGCTCCGGCGCATCAAAAGGAATGGAGGTTGTGAGTATATTTCTGAGCGAGGCGACATAGGAAAACTGCTTGTAGCCCATTTCCACAGCTTTCTGCAGAATCAGTTCTCTTGTAGACTCTGCCAGTCCGGGTGTGCCGTTCAGTGCTTTGGATACAGTATTGCGTGATATACCGAGTTCATCGGCTATGTCTTGAACAGTTACTTTCTTTTTCATACTCTTTTCTCTTCTAATCATGGTATCTGTGCGGCAAAAGATTGTCAAATGCACAACAGAAAGACTCTCAATTCTTCATTTGTCTATATTAATAATATATGGAAAAGCATCCGGAAACCATAAGAAATGTAACGTTTCACAATAGTAAAAATATCGGGTGTGCAAATGCACCTTTTATGTTGACCGTAGTATTTGCAAATGCTAAAGTAGGAATGTATTAAGGGTTTACAAAGTGTGCAAAAGCACAAATTCGCCGCGGCGTGCATGTTCGCTTTGTAAACAAAATCTAAGGAGGAACCTAATGGATAACGTTTCGGGTAGCACCGTAAACGCCGGTACAAAGAGTTCTAAACTGCACAATCTGATGGTGTATATGCGTCAGCATTGGCAGCTTTACGTAATTTTCATACTGCCGGCATTCCTGCTTACCATTATTTTCAGGTACATCCCGATGGGCGGTGTCCTGATCGCGTTTATGGAATATAACCCGATCAGAGGCATTTTGGGAAGTGAATGGGTCGGATTTGCACATTTTGCCAGATTCCTTAACTCACCTGACTTTATGCGGTACCTGATGAATACGCTCAAGCTGAGTGTATTCGGACTGCTGTGGGGATTCCCGATTCCCATTCTGCTTGCATTCCTGCTGAACAGAATTCTCAGCTCGAGCATCAAGCAGAAGATTCAGCTCGTTCTTTATATGCCGAACTTCATTTCGGTAATCGTTCTTTGCGGTATTGTCCGTATTCTGCTTTCTCCGACCGGTATGATCAATTCTCTGTTCCATACCGGATACAACTTCATGACAATGCCTGCTGCGTTCAGAACAATTTACATTGCATCGGGTATCTGGCAGGGAGCAGGATGGTCATCGATTATCTACACCGCCGCATTGTCAAATGCGAGCAAGGAACTGAAGGAAGCGGCTGTCATCGATGGTGCCAACCTCATTCAGCAGATCAAAACTGTTGAATGGCCGGCAATCAAGGATACCGTTCTGATTCAGTTCATTATGGCTGTCGGTAACATCATGAGCATCGGCTTTGAAAAGGCATATGCTCTGCAGACAGACCTGAACCTCTCAAGTTCTGAAATTATTTCTACCTACGTGTATAAGAAAGGTCTTCTTGACGGTGACTATGGTTTCTCTACCGCTGTAGGCCTCTTCAACACAGTAATCAATGTCATCCTTCTGATTTCCATGAACAAGATCGTCCAGGGAATGAACGAAGGAAAGGGTATCTGAGAAAAGGAGGCAAACAATGGCTGAAAAGAAGAAAAGTGAATTTGCCAAGCTGCCTGCTTCAGATAAGACGATTCTGATTATCGGATACATCATTCTGGGTATGTTCCTGCTGGCAATCATCCTGCCGATGATCTATATCATTCTGGCGTCATTTATTGACCCGGTTACACTGCAGAACAAAGGTCTGACATTTGATTTCTCCAAATGGACATTGACTGCTTATGAGCGTGTCATGAGCAATTCACAGATCTGGGTCGGTTTCAAGAATGCACTGCTGTATTCGATTCTGTTCACAATCATTTCGGTAATTATCACACTGCTGGCGGCGTATCCGATGAGCAGACCTGACTTCAAGGGTAAAGGATTCTTCAACGTTATCTTTGTCATCACGATGTTCTTCGGCGGCGGTCTGATTCCTACCTACCTGTTGATTTCCAAGCTGGGAATGCTCGATTCGATCTGGGCGGTCCTGATTCCGGGTGCGTTCAGTGTCTGGAACATGATCATTGCCAGAACATATTACATGGGTATTCCGCGCGATCTGCAGGAAGCAGCTGAAATTGACGGCGCAGATGAAATGGTTTATTTCTTCCAGATCCTTCTGCCGGTCTGCACACCGATCATTGCGACGATTTCCATGTGGCAGTTTGTCGGTATGTGGAACAGCTACTTTGATGCAATGATCTACCTCAACAGCGCATCGAAGCAGCCGCTGCAGCTCGTTCTCCGTTCGATCCTGATTCAGAACCAGCCGGAACCCGGCATGGTCTCGGATATGCAGAGTACGGCCCAGCGTGCGCAGCTTGCAGAACTTCTGAAATACGCAACGATCATTATCTCGAGTATTCCTCTGATGATCATGTATCCGTTCTTCCAGAAATATTTCGACAGCGGAATCATGGCCGGAGCTATCAAGGGTTAATAAGCTTCAAAGCTATTACATATCTTTTAAGGAGAAAAGAAAAATCATGAAAAAGAGTCTCAAAGCATTACTTGCCTTAGGCATGTCAGCCGCTCTGCTGGCTGGCTGCGGCGGCGGCACACCCGCAGGCGGAGATTCCGCAGGTACAGATGTTGATGTTGAAGACCTGCAGTTCCCTCTTGCAGAAACAGCAACACTGAAAGGTCTGACAAACTATCCTGCAGGAACAGAGTCAGAGCCGAACAACCGTACGATCTTCAAGCGTCTTGAAGAGCAGACAAACGTACACATCGACTGGAAGACAATTCAGTCCGACCAGTGGGGTGAAAAGATTCAGCTCGAAATGTCCAACGTAAACACACTTCCTGACTTCGTATTCAACGCCGGCTTCGGCGACACTGACCTGCTGAAATATGCAAAACAGGGTGTCATCATTCACGTTGAAGAATACATTGACAAGTATATGCCCAACCTCTCCAAGGTATTCGAACAGGCTCCGGAATACAGAGCAATGTGCGAAGATGCGGACGGACATATCTGGGCTCTGCCGTGGATTGAACAGCTCGGTTATGAAAAGACAGCGATTCAGACAATCGACAACATGCCTTTCATCAACAAGAACTGGCTCGACTTCCTGAATCTGGAAGTACCGACAACTGTAGAAGACTTCGAAAAGGTTCTGATCGCGTTCCGTGACAATGCGGATAAGATCAAGGCTGAATTCAAGATCGACGGCGAAATCATTCCGATGTCCTTCATCATGAACGACGGCGGACAGGACCCGATGGTTCTGATCAACGGCTTCGGCGAAGGCTATGGCGATCCTGACAAGGGCAGACATATTTCCGTTACAGATGACAAGAAGGTTATCTGCTCCGCAATGCAGGAAGGCTTCAAAGAGGGTCTTGCATGGCTCCATAAGCTGTATGAAGAAAACCTGATTGACCCTGAAGCATTCACACAGGAATGGTCCACATATGTTGCTAAGGGTAAGTCCGGACGCTACGGTGTCTGCTTCTCCTGGGACGTTGCGAATATCGCACAGGTTTCCATCGATGACCTGATCGCCGGCAAGAGCTGGGTACCGATGCCTGTCCTGACAGCAGATGTCAGAAATCTGACACCTGGCAACGGTTCCTTCACTTCCGGTTTCGACCGCGGCCGCTGCGTTGTCACAGCTGCTGCCAAGAACCCTGCACTCGTATGCGCATGGCTCGACCAGATGTATGATCCGTTCCAGTCTCCGCAGAACAACTGGGGTACATACGGTGAAGATGATGACTTCGATATCTTCGAACTCGGCACAAATGACAAGGGCGAGCAGATGCTGAAGCATGCATGGCTCGGCGACGCTTCACCTGTTGAAGTACGTGAAGCTGAAGCAGTCGGCGGCCCGCTGGCTATCCTCGACTCCTACTATGGTGTCTATGTAACAACACCGGATGATGCACAGTACAGACTTGACTGGATCAAGGAAATCTATACACCGGATATGCATTCCAAGTATGTCTTCCCGAACGTCTTCATGTCGACAGATGATACAAAGAGACTGTCAGATCTGCTGGCAGATACCACAAAGTGCATTAACACAGCGAAGTCCGACTTCGTTATGAACGGTTTCGATGATGCACAGTGGCAGAAGCTGCAGGATGATCTGAAGGCTTATGGTATTGAAGAAGAACTGAGTATCTTCCAGAAGTACGTAGACGAATACTACAAGTAATCAACAGAAAAAATAGTTTATCCAATTATCCGCCCCTGCATAAACGGGGGCGGATATTAAACTCTTAGAAAAGAATGGAGCATGCTTATGAGCAGTAAGGTTATTAGTGATGTCAGAGAATATGAAGAAAAAGCTGCCGCCAGGATCCCGGATTCCGATCGGCCGCTGTTTCATCTTTCATCAAGAATTGGCTGGATGAATGATCCGAACGGTTTTTCAAAATATAACGGTGTATACCATCTGTTTTATCAGTATTATCCCTTCACGAATCAATGGGGACCGATGCATTGGGGACATGCAGTCAGCAAAAATCTTCTGCAATGGCAGTATCTGCCGGTAGCACTGGCTCCGGATACGGAAGCGGATTTCGGCGGATGTTTCTCCGGCAGTGCGATTGAAACGGACGATGGAAAACATCTGCTGCTGTATACAGGCGTCAAGACAACGGATATCATCGGACAGTTCATTCAGCAGCAGTGTGTTGCGGTCGGTGACGGACTGGATTATGAAAAATACGAAGGAAATCCCGTAATTGATATTTCTGATCTGCCGGAAGGCTTCAGCAAATATGACTTCCGGGATCCGAAGATCTTCCGTGAAAATGACGGTACATATGCCTGTGTAGTTGCTGCATGCGATCAGGAAAATGATGGAAAGATTCTGTATTTCCGCAGCGAAGACGGATTCAAATGGAACTTTGTGTCGGTGCTTGCCGAAAATAATCACCGCTTCGGCACGATGTGGGAATGTCCTGATTTCTTTGAACTGGATGGCAGATATGTACTTCTGACCAGCCCGATGAACATGCGTTATGTGGCAGATAAATACAGTCCGGGCAACGGAACGCTGTGTCTGATCGGTTCCTTTGATAAAAGGAATGTGAAATTCACAGAAGAATCAGATCAGGCAATTGATTACGGCATCGATTTTTATGCAACCCAGACCCTTCTGACAGAAGACGGCCGGAGAATCATGATCGGCTGGATGCAGAACTGGGACAGCATTGCATTCGGCAATAAACTGAAGCCCTGGTTCGGACAGATGACGCTGCCGCGGGAACTGCATATCCGCAATGGCCTTCTGTGTCAGGAGCCGGTGCGGGAAATCGAAACTCTCAGAAACGGCATGGCTGTCTATGAAAACGTACGTTTCAACGGATCGATCAGACTGCATGGCATCGTCGGCAGAACAGTCGATATAGAAATAACGGTCAAGCCGGCAAAGGCAAAGCCTTTCAATGAATTTTCGATCCGGTTTGCTGAGAATGAAGATGTTTTTACTTCATTGACGTATAACCGGAAAAAATCGGAAATCGCCTTCAACCGCAAGAACTCCGGCGCAACCAGCGATGTAGTCCATACCCGCAGACTGCGCATTCCGACGAAGAACGGAGAACTGAAAGTACGGCTGATCCTTGACCGGTACAGCGTAGAATGCTTTATCAACGACGGCGAGCAGACGCTTACTTCTGTTCTGTATACGGAAGCAGATGCGACCGGATTCAGTTTCCATTCAGACGGTGAAGTACTGATGGATGTAGTCAAGTATGATCTTGGCTTCAGATAATCAGTATTATCCGAAACAATGAACCAACAGCGGTTCCCGGTGCGGAACCGTTTTTTAATTATCTGAAAAAAAGGACGCATCACTGCGTCCGGAACATATTTGTTTCAGCTTTGCTTTTTCTGGATCAGTTCTTCAATGGAGAAGTATTCGTTCAGACTGTCATACAGTTTATGGATCACCAGGAAACGGAAGTACCAGCCGGCAATCGGTACGAGGAAGAGCGACCATGGTGCAAACATGACCGTCAGGGTCAGAATGATCATCTGCAGGATACTCATGGAAAGAACCTTGAAGAAGTATCTGGATGTATAGGCGATAATATTGATCAGCCTGTTTTTCGGTGTCTGTTCAAAGAGAACGGAAAGAGGCATGTATACCGTGATTCCCGTGATCAGTATGATTCCGGAAATGAAGTACATGATCACCGTCGTGAGCGGAATGGAAGTTACCCGCCAGTACAGCAGGAATCCCATGAATGTATACGATCCGATCAGTATCCCGATAATGCCGCCGGGCAGAAGCGAACTCCTCCAGTTTTGTTTCCAGCCGGTTATATACTGTTCAAACCAGGTGCCTCTGCCATAGCGGATGCTGCGGAGGAACACATCGTGATATGCGCTGTAGAAAGGAGCTGCAATCATTCCGCCAAGGAATGACAGGGGGATCAGCAGCAATATGCTGGTTGCCAGTACGGAAACACCGATGGCTGCCATCAGGGGAAGCAGACCGATGGTAGTGACAATGCCTGACCGCATCCAGTCAAACCAGTGGCTGCCGAGCATTTCGGTATACCGTCTGAAACCGGTCGGCCGTCCTTCTTCATAAGATTCATATGAAACATCATCATCTCTGTAGAATAATGCCATGACTATTGTCCTTTCTGAGCAATCAGGGTATGGAAGAATTCCGCACACTGTTCAGCATTTGCGGTTGTTTTTTCGGTCCAGAAACCGCGCCGTCCGATATAGCAGTCTTTCAGGATTTCCCTGAGTTCCGGATCGATGTCCATTTTCCCGAAAACAGGAAGATCTTTCCAGGCGGCTGCACAGTCGAGGCCGCTGACCGTTTCTTCCGGCAGACTGCCATCCGGATAAGACAGAACTGCAAATGCTTTCTGGAATGCTTCAGGATCTTTCATGATGAACAGAAAACTGCTGCATTCTTCAATATCCGATACCAGAGTGATTTCAGACGCATAAGACGCATAGATCTGTTCTTCAGCGGTGGGATTCTCCGGCATCAGATACTGTCTGATTTTGATCAGTGTCTTTCCGTCGCCGTTATAGTCATCTGCATATACGGCAAGTTCATTCTCAAACTGCTCAATCGTTTCCTGGTCCAGGGTTCTTTCCGTGATGAAGGCAATCATGCAGTCGGGTTTTTCTGTCTTCATGCCGGTGGCAGTTCTGAACAGATCGATCAGAAGAATGGCTGCGATGATGCCGAAGATGACATTCCATTTATTGTAATACCACCAGTTTTTTCTTCTTTCTTCTGCAGTATACTCGGGTGTTTCCCGGTGCTGTTCATTGCGGTATTTCCATTTGTAATATTCGCTGGCCATATTGCTTATTCACGCGTTGTCGGACCGGCCTGATATCTGACCGGAAGGCAGATCAGACTGGGGGCTGTATTTTTATCGTAATTGAGAAGGGACTGAACTGCTGTTTTTGCAATCTGTTCAATCGGCTGCACAATGGTGGAACAGATCTGCTTCTGCGTCCAGAAATCGGCGATGCCGTCAAAGCCGATCATCTGCACATCTTCCGGCACCCGGATCCCGTAGGACTGCAGGAAATCCCGTACCTCGAAGAGAAGACGGTCAGTGCTGCAGAAGATGCCGTCATAATCGAATGTGCCGCTGTCCAGTCTCGGCCGCAGCATTTCCAGGAGCTCATCGGTCTGGTCACCGGCGATGAAAGTGTCGTATGGAATATTATTGATCTGGCACCAGTTTTCAAAACCGGCACCGCGCTTGTCTGTTTCACCGCGGACATTGGTTCCGGTTCTGACGAAAGCAAGTTTTCTGCAGCCCAGTTCTGCAAGTTTTGATGCGGCGATCTGTCCGCCGGAATAATTATCGGAAGATATGCACTGGGCGGATCCGGCGAATGATCGGTCAATACTGATGAACGGAATATGTCCGATATTCTGCAGATCGGGATTATACGTCAGAGCGATAATTCCGTCTGTTTTATGCTGGGCAACCATCTGTATACAAATGTTTTCGGTATTTGTATCACGGTCGGTAATGGCGAGATACGCAGTGTAATTGTGTTCAGCCAATTCCCGGATCAGGCATTCCGTGAGCCTGGCAAAGTATGGGTGATCAAGCAGCGGCATGATGATGGCGGCAGTGTTCGTTTTATTCGTCCGCATGCCGCGGGCATAATTATTGACCTGATAGCCGAGCTTTTCTGCGGCAGCTTCAACCTTGAGACGATAATTCTCGCCTACCGGAATGCCGTTGAATACTTTGGATACAGTTCCCAGAGCCACACCCGCTTCAGCGGCGACATCTTTCATCGTGGGCATTGAACTCTTGACTTTCATAGGTATACCTTCTTTCTGGTGAAACGATTCATTTGTTTTCATATATATTATAGATGAATAATAATGTTCTTGGCAAAACATTTCACGGAAACACCATAAATTTCATGAAATTTATAATAAATATAAATTTCACATGAATTCATTGACAATGGAAAACGCTTTCATTATCATAAAACTGTGATGTAACGTTTCACATAAAGAATTTTAGTTCACCGGTTTCATAATTTTTTATGAAATCGCCGTGAAACGTTACACGGAATAATGCGTTATTCTTATTTTCCGGGGAAAATCTGATCAGTTTTCCCTACAGCATCATCCAAGTCTAAAGGAGATAGAACATGACAAACGGAAAAGCCGGTGCTGCTGCAGCCGGACCGAAAAAAACTCTTTGGACGAGAATCTGGGAGTACCGTGAACTGTATCTGCTTCTGATTATTCCGGTCGTGCTTACCTTTATTTACAAGTATATCCCGATGTACGGCATTCAGATTGCCTTCAGGGATTACAAGGCAAGCCGTGGAATACTCGGCAGTGAGTGGGTCGGCTTCAACTGGTTCAATCGGTTCTTCAACTCGCCGAACGCGGGAAGAATGATCAAGAACACGCTGCTGCTGAGCCTGTATGCACTTCTGTGGAGCTTCCCGATTCCCATCATCCTTTCCCTCTGTATCAATCAGCTGCGCTTCAAAAAATGGAAGCGTACAGTACAGACGATTCTGTATGCGCCGCATTTCATTTCGACGATGGTCGTCTGCGGTATGATCCGTATCTTCCTGTCACCTTCAGGAGGACTGATCAACCTGCTGCTGGGAACCAGCATTGACTTCCTGACAGAATCTTCTGCATTCAGAACAATCTATATTGTTTCGGGAATCTGGCAGGATGCAGGATGGGGATGCATTATTTATCTCGCTACGCTGTCCAGCGTCGACTCGGCCCTGTATGAAGCAGCGAAGGTTGACGGTGCATCTGTTTTCCAGAGAATCATGAATATCGATATTCCGGCGCTTCTTCCGATGGCGATCCTGAATCTCATTATGAGCGCAGGCTCCCTGATGAATGTCGGATTCGAAAAAGCATGGCTGCTGCAGACTGATCTGAACAAAGCAACATCAGATGTCATTGCAGTATATGTCTATCAGTTAGGTATTGAAAATGCCAAGTACAGTCTGTCGACTGCAGTCGGTCTGTTCAATACAGCGGTCAATCTCGTTCTTCTGTTTATTGTCAACTACATATCCAAGAAGACATCAGAAGTGGATTTCGTATAAGGAGACAGTCATATGGCAAAAGATGGTAAAAGCTTGGGTATGTCCGACCGTACGAGTGACATTATCCTTGTTGTAATAACTGCAATTGTTGTATTCCTGGTTGCGTATCCGCTGTATTACGTATTGATCGCATCATTCTCCAATCCGTATGACGTATATGCCGGAAAGACATTCCTTCTTCCGAGTCAGTTCACACTGCAGGGCTATCAGTCGGTATTCGCTGATCCGCAGATTCTGACCGGTTATAAAAACTCAATCATGTATACGGTGATCGGTACGGTCTTCTCGGTTGCGCTGCTGTATATCACAGCGTATCCGCTTTCCAAGAAAGATCTGCCGGGAAGAAAGTTCCTGAACATCTTCTTCATCATCACCATGTACTTCGGCGGCGGTCTGATTCCGACTTACCTCATTGTCAAGGCGACGGGTCTTGTAGATAATATCTGGGCTCTGTTCCTGCCGGGCGGTGTCGGTGTCGGAAATATGATCATCGTCAGAAACTATTTCCAGAACAGTATCCCGAAAGAACTGATCGAAGCATCGGAAATTGACGGATGTACACATCTGAGAACATTTAAGGAAGTTATTATTCCTCTTTCTCTGCCGATCATGGCAGTTATGGTCGTCTTCAGCATGGTAGCTTACTGGAACGACTGGTTCACGGCATTGATTTACCTGCCGAGAGCCGAAATGGCACCTCTGCCTCTCGTATTGAGAAATATCCTCATCAAGAGCTCGGCGAGTGCAGCACAGTCTTCAACCATTTCGGGCGGTTACGCAGAACTGAACAAGATCACCGAAATGATCAAATTCTCGTCAATTATAGTCGCGGCAGCACCGATGCTGATCTTCTACCCGTTCGTACAGAAGTACTTTGAACAGGGTATGATGGCCGGTGCGGTCAAGGGCTGATGAAACAGTACAAATAACGGAGAAAAAAATAACATGAGTAAAAAAATATTCGCTGCAGCAGCTGCAGCAGCACTCCTTCTCACTGCCTGCAGTGGCGGCAGCGGCAGCGGTGCAAACACATCTGATGAACCGAATATGAGCACAGACCAGACATCTTTCAAGATTATGGGCGGACAGTCTGCTCTTTCCCCGGGCTACAAGGACAATGAAGTTCTGAATAACCTGCAGAAAGAAGCAGGAATCACAATTGAATGGAACACCATGTCTGAAGGCCTGTCTGAACAGGTAAATATTGCAATCAACGGCAACACGATGCCGGACGCCTTCCAGGGTGCAGGCTTCTCGAACTATGATCTGGCAAACTATGGCGCAGATGGCATGTTCATCGATCTGACACCGTACATTACAGAAGACATCATGCCGAATCTGACAAAGATTCTGAATGAACATCCTGAAATCAGAGCTGCAATTACGATGGACGACGGCGGTATCTACGGTCTGCCGGCAGCAGAGCAGATGGGTACAGCAGGTATCGGCAAAGAAGAGGACTATTCGATCTTCACGATTCCGCAGTTCTCCATGATCAACAAAAAGTGGCTGGATGACCTCAATCTCGAAGTTCCGACAACACTGGATGAACTGCATACAGCTCTGAAGGCGTTCAAGGACAACGATATGGCGCACAAGATCTATGGCGCAGATCCCGGCAAAACAATCCCGATGTCTACCGGATTTGACGAGTGGTGCTGGGGCCAGAACATCTTCTATGCAGGCTTCGGTTTCACAAACTGGATCAATGATGTATGCAATGACCTGGTTCTCGACAAGAGCGGCAAAGTCAACTTCGTCTGCGATGATGACAACTACCGTGCAGCTCTGACATACTTCCATGACTGGTATGCAGAAGGTCTGATGGACCAGCAGATGTTCTCTCAGAAGGACTCTGACCTGATCTCCAAGTGCCAGAACGGCTATGTCGGTGTTTCCACATGGTGGTATATCGAAGAAATCATGGGCAACTATGCTGAAGACTATGTATTCCTCCCTGTTCTTGCAGGACCGGATGGAACAAAGAACGTTACAGTACGTACAGGCGGCGGCACAAACAGCGGCCAGCTCTCCATCACAAAGGAATGCCAGAGCCCTGTTAATCTGTTAAAGTTTTATGATATGTGGTATGATGGTGAAACAGTCATGCAGCTGCAGTATGGTCCGATCGGCACATTCTTCCTCGAAAAGAATGACAAAGGTCTGTGGAAGTCTATTACTGAAGCGCAGGCTCAGGAAAAATTCGGCAAGGGTGCAGGCGAACTGAAGAGCACATATGAAGTTGCCGGACCGAAGCTGATCCTCTCCAACTACTATTCCGATGTATTCGAAATGGAAGACAGAGCGATCGAACGTCTGACAGACCTCTATGATTACTGGATGCCGCAGGTAGCCGATACAACAACATATCCGATTGACTGTGTCTTCACACAGGATGAACTCGAAACAATCGATATGTACAAAGTCGACTTCCAGAACTTCGTTGCTGAAAACGAAGGTCTCTGGATCAAGAACGGCGGACCGACAGATGAAGAATGGGCTGCTTACAAAGATAAGCTGGTCAACTCCGTCGGTATGGAAGACCTCCTGAAAGTATATCAGGATGCTTACGACCGCTACGCAGAAGCAATGAACTAATGCATCAAAAACCGCTGAGGAGTCATTCTCTGGCTTCTCAGCGGTTTATTTGGAAGGGGTAACAGTTATGATCAGTGATAAGCTGCAAAAAGTCAGAAAATTTGAAAGTGAATACTTACAGAATATCGATGCAGATATCAGGCCATCATTTCACCTGACCGGTGCAGTTGGCTGGATCAATGATCCGAACGGCTTCTCTTTGTATAAAGATGAATATCATCTGTTTTATCAGTCGCATCCTTATACGAGAACCTGGGGACCAATGCACTGGGGACATGTGAAGACGAAGGATTTTGTCCGCTGGGAACGGCTTGATGCCGCAATGGCACCGGATGAATCTTTTGATGATCAGGGCTGCTTCTCCGGAAGCGCAATGGAACTGGAAGATGGCAGACATCTTTTAATGTATACAGGCGTATCCATGGGCAATGGTTATCTCCTTCAGCAGCAGTGTATCGCTTTCGGCGACGGGGTAAATTACGAAAAGTATGCAAACAACCCTGTCGTGTCGACTGCCGATCTGCCGGATAACATTGACATCAGAGATTTCCGGGATCCGAAAATCTGGAAAGAGAACGATACCTATTATATGGTTGCCGGCGCAAGAACACTTGAGAGCGACGGCGTGATCCTGCTGTATTCCTCCGCGGACCTGGTTCACTGGACATACGAAGGCGTACTCGACGCGTCCAGAGGACAATATGGAAGAATGTGGGAATGCCCGGATTTCTTCGAAATGGACGGGAAACGCGTGCTGATCTTCAGCCCGTGCGAAATGAATTCCATCGGTCTTGAATTCCATCCCGGACACAACACAGCTGTCGCAGTCGGACATTGCGACGGTGCCCTGAAGAACTTCAAAAGGGAAACGATCCAAAGCGTTGACTACGGTCTGGATTTCTATGCACCGCAGACACTGGCTGCCAAAGACGGCAGAAGAATCATGGTCGCCTGGATGCAGAACTGGGTCAGCCAGATGTGCCGGGCAGAAGGTATTGATTTCTTCGGACAGATGACACTGCCGAGAGAAATCTGCCTGAAAAACGGCAGGCTTTACCAGCAGCCGGTCCGGGAAATTGAAGCATACCGGAAGAATCATGTCTTCTATAATAATGTCTATGTCCGCGGTGAAACTTCCCTGAACAACATCAGCGGCAGATGCATCGATCTGATCATCAAGGTCAGACCGGTTCATGAAGGCAGCTATCAGAAGTTTACTGTCAATCTGGCAATGGATGGAGAAAACAGAACGTCTTTCCGCTATAATCCGCTGAAGCAGACGGTCAGAATCGACCGTACAAGAGGCGGTTTCCCGTATGATATTGTCAATCAGAGGGAATTCTTCGTGTCAAACCGGAACGGTGAAATCAGTTTCCGGGTCCTGATGGACAAATACAGCATTGAACTGTTTATCAATGACGGAGAACAGGCGGCTTCCAGCGTCATCTATACCAGACAGTCGGCAGACTCCATCAGTTTTGCCAGTGAAGGTGAAGTCATCATCGATGTCGACAAGTATGATCTTGTTGTTGAATAAGAGACACAGACTGAACGATCGATCCCTGCACAGCTCTGCAGGGATTTTTTATTGTACTGATGAGAAATAACGTTTCATCCGAATGATGTTCATTGCCCGGGAAATCCTCGGAAAAAAAACGTTATGAAACGTTTCATATAGTGACGCATTCCCGTTGGGCTGATACAATGAAAACAGCAATAATCTGGAGGTTGATATGCTGTCAGAGAGACTCAATACAATTCTTGAAAACCTGGATACATGGTCTTTTCCTGCGCTTGCGGAAGACATGCCGCATGGCGATATGCCAGGTGATAAAGTCATCATTTCGGATGCCCTGATTCCCCATGCACAGACTCTTTTCCGGCTCGTGATCAGAGAAATGCAGGCGGAAGGCGATGAAAAATATGTCATTTCGATTTTCGGCGGATCCGGATCCGGCAAAAGCGTAACCACATCCCTGCTGACGTATTATCTGAATCAGGCAGGTATCCGTACATATGCAATGTCCGGCGATAATTATCCCCGCAGAATTCCGGAATACAATGACGCGGAGCGTGTCTCGATATTCCGTTCGGAAGGACTGAAAGGACTTGTCAGAGAAGGTCTTTACAGCAAAGATGTTCAGACTGTTCTTTCTGATCTCTGGAGAAGAGAAACCGATTCCGATCCGAAGGAAGCAGAACAGAATTCCTGGCTGAAGACATATCAGAAATACGGCAGGGAAGGTCTGAGAGGATATCTTGGCGAAGACAAAGAACAGGATTATGCCCAGGTCAATGAAATCCTTGCGGCGTTCAAGCAGGGCAGTGAAAAAATCTGGATGAAGAGAATGGGCAGAACCGAAGATGCCAGATGGTATGACGAAGTGGATTTCAGCGATACCGATGTTCTTCTGCTGGAATGGACACACAGCGGTGCACCTCAGGTCGAAAATGTGGATATATCGATCTGCCTGCGCTCAACCCCGGAAGAAACAAAGGCATACCGCTTGTTCCGGGCCAGAGACAATGGCGCAGATTCGCCGTTTGTCACAATGGTTCTGGAAATCGAACAGGAAAAACTGGACCGCCGGATGGAAAGCGCGGATATTATCCTTGCCAAGGATGGAAAGGTACTGAGACCGACATATGAGTAGCGACAGAACAAAGACCGGCACACTGCTGAATGCATACTGCGACAGCATGGACAGAAATCTGGCAGGCATTGTCAGAGTTCTGAAGAAAAAAGAATTCGAAGATGCGTTTGAATCATTCTATATTCTTCCGAGTATTTTCAATTCGGATCTGGACCGTGGTTTCTCCCTGATCAATTATGATCTGAATGAAGCATATGCGGATCAGGAGGATATTGAAGAACTGAAGAAACTGAATATCCGTCTGATGATGGACTTTGTCCTGAACCATATTTCCGTTCTCTCGCCGCAGTTCCAGGATATTCTGAAAAAAGGCGATGCGTCGGAATACCGGGATTTCTTCATTGACTGGAACAAGTTCTGGGACGGCTGCGGCACGATGACGGAAGAAGGCTATATCCAGCCGGATGAGAAGTATCTGAAGGATATGTTCTTCAGAAAAGCCGGCCTGCCGATCCTGATGGTACGTTTCCCGGACGGACGGGATGTGCCGTACTGGAATACCTTCTACCAGGAAGTCAATTATCCTGATCTCAGTGCTTATGAACTGGTCAGAGATCTCGGCCTGCAGTATTCCGCTGCCTGTGAGATCGCTTCGGCATTCAACAGTTCCGATAAAAAGATCGGAACGCTGGATCTGGGCAGATGGGAAAAATACAGAGACCAGGTCATTGCGTATATTCAGAGCAGAAGGACATATCTCGGCCAGATGGATCTGAATATCAAATCGGATCTGGTATGGGATTACTACCGTGAAACACTGGCAAAACTTGCTTCTTACGGTACATCGATCGTCCGTCTGGACGCATTTGCCTATGCTCCGAAAGAACCGGGTGAGCGCAATTTCCTGAACGATCCCGGCACATGGGATCTGCTGGAAAAAGTCGCATCGATTGCCCGTGAAAACGGACTGACGGTACTGCCGGAAATCCACGCATCGTATGAAGAAAAGATCTATGAAAAACTGGCGCAGAAGGGATACATGGTCTATGACTTCTTCCTGCCGGGTCTCGTCATTGATGCATTCGAAAGAAAGAACGGCACATACCTGAAGAAGTGGATCGATGAAATCCTTGCCAAAAATATCCATACCGTCAATATGCTGGGATGTCATGACGGCATTCCGCTGCTGGATCTGAAGGGCCTGCTGGATGAAGAAAGCATCCAGAACGTCATCAAAGCAACGGTGGACAGAGGCGGCTATGTGAAGGATCTGCACGGTGCCAAGAATGTGTATTATCAGGTCAATGCGACGTATTACAGTGCATTGGGTGAAAGCGATGCGCGGATGCTGATGGCCAGAGCGCTGCAGCTGTTCATGCCGGGCAAGCCGCAGATCTGGTATCTGGATCTGTTTGCCGGAAAGAATGATTATGAAGCCATGCGCAGAGCCGGCGAAGGCGGACACAAGGAAATCAACCGGACAAATCTGACAGCTGAACAGATCGAAGAAGCACTGGGCAAAGAAGTTGTGCAGAAACAGCTGGAAATGCTCAGAATGAGAAACAGCAGTCCGGTATTCTCGGAAGATGCGGAAATCAGCTGTGAAACAGATGGATCACGCATGTGCATTGTCTGGAAGAACACATACGGAAAAGCACAGCTGCAGGTGGATTTCGCGGAGGAAACCTACAGCATTCAGATCGATGAAACCGGGAAATAACCGTTCAGAATGAAAGGAAAAACCGACAGCGGATTTCTCATCACCAACGGCGGCAGAATGCTGTTCTCCTTTTCGAAAAAGAAACTGCTGTATGAACCGGATGTTTACTGACAGCCTGAAACTATTCAGGCTGTTTTCAAATGAATGCATTGACAAAGGAAAATCAGGAAAAATGAAATATAATGCAGAAAAGGAGAAATGAAAAATCATGAAATTTCCAAAAGGTTTTTTCTGGGGCGGCGCAATTGCGGCCAACCAGGCAGAAGGCGGCTACGGCGAAGGCGGACGCGGTGAAATCATCAGCGACTACACCACTGCAGGAGCCAATGGCGTTCCCCGCCAGAACACGTATCTGAATGAAAAGGGTGAACTGGTATATGTGCCGGGACTGTTTCCGGATGTCAAGCCGGACTGGAAGCCGGTTACGGTAGAAGGCGAGTATTATCCCAACCGTATCGCAGTGGATTTCTATCATCATTACAAAGAAGATATTGCTTTACTGGCGGAGATGGGCTTTACGATGTTCAGACTGTCGATTTGCTGGGCCCGTATCTATCCGGATATCACGGATGAAACACCGAATCAGCAGGGTATTGATTACTACCGCGATATTTTCGAAACATGCCGTAAGTATAATATCGAACCGCTGGTTACGATTTCCCATTACGATGATCCGCTGTGCATTACGCATAAACTCGGCGGCTGGGAAAACAGAGCAGTCGCGGATTATTTTGAGAAATATGTCAGAACGATCGTCAGTGAATATAAAGATCTGGTCAAGTACTGGCTGACATTCAACGAAATCAATTCCGCGCTTCCCAGAAAGGGCAGCATGGGCAACGGCATCGAGTCCCACGTCGCAAGTTTTGAAAGACTGCACAACCGTTTCCTGGCGAGTGCAAAGGCTGTTCTGGCAGCGCATGAGATCGATCCGGAGTGCCATGTCGGATGCATGATTGCCATCGGACCGTCTTTCTATCCGGAAACATGCAAGCCGGAAGATATGATGGCAATGGTGGAAGCACATCAGAATAACTTCTTCTGCTCGGATGTTCAGGTCAGAGGATATTATCCTTCCTACACAAAGAAAATGCTGGGTCAGCTCGGTATTGAGTTCAATGTTTCTCAAGAGGATGCAGCGCTTCTGAAGAAGGGCAAAGTTGACTTCTATACATTCTCCTACTATATGACCAATATCGTATCAGCCGGCAGTACGGATGAACTCATTTCGAGCAAAAAGAATCCGTATGTCAAATATACGGACTGGGGCTGGGCAGTGGATCCGTCAGGTCTGCGCTTCGCTCTGAATCTGATCTATGACCGGTATCAGGTACCGATCATGGTCGTTGAAAACGGTCTCGGTGCAGTGGATAAGCTGGAAGAAGACGGATCCGTCCATGATCCGTACCGCATTGAATATCACAGAGATCATATTAAGGAAATGGCCAAGGCTATCGAAGACGGCGTCGATCTGCGCGGATACACGATGTGGGGACCGATTGATATCGTTTCTGCCGGAACCGGACAGATGTCCAAACGGTATGGATTCATCTATGTCGACCGGGACGACAAAGGCAACGGTACACTGGCAAGAAGCCGCAAGGATTCTTTCTGGTATATTCAGAAAGTATACAAATCCAACGGCGAAGAGCTTGATTGATTCAGGTTCTGCATGATTGATGAGCCGGAATGTCCTGATGCAGGACGCTCCGGCTTTTTCTGACGGTCACGCAGATCCTCAAATCCTTTCTTTCTTTTCACAGATAAATGTTTACAATAATAAATACGGATCATACCGGAAAACCTGAAGGAGTTTCTATGACGGAAAAAAGCTGGAAGCTGTTTGCCGTTCTGGCAGCAGCCGGAACATTGCTGTGTCTGATATTCAAATGGCAGTACGCTGCGGGCTTTCTGCTGGGATGCGCGGTTTCTGTTCTTACCTATAAGATTATGGAACGGTTCTGCGATGATGCGATCAGCATGAGAAATTCTTCGGGAACCATGGCCCATTTTCTGATCAATTTTGCGATTTGGGCTGCAGTGCTTGCACTGTGCGCAGTGCTGCCGCAGTATCTGAATGTGCTGACCTGTGCAATCGGTCTGACGGTCATCAAAATAACGATTATTCTCGAATCGGTCCTGGACAGAAGATGATCATACATTATGCATATATGCATATAGCAAAAACGGCATGGTAAATTCCATGCTTTTTGTTTACGATAGATGCAGGTAAACCAAAAATAGTAATTTGGTTAACGAAACTACGGAGGATTATTCAAATGAACACAAAAACCAAAACAATGGCGATGATCGCTCTTACCGCCGCAATTATTTCCGTACTTGCACCGATTTCTCTGCCGATCGTCGGCGAAGTTCCGATTTCACTGGCGACGCTCGGTGTCATGCTGGGCGGTGTGCTTCTGGGAAGCAGAAACGGAGCGATTGCCGCAGCTCTGTATCTTGTACTCGGTGCAATCGGCATTCCGGTATTTGCCGGCTATACTTCCGGCGCTGCGATTCTGTTCGGCGTTACGGGAGGATATCTCTTCGGATACATTCCGCTGGCTTATTTCTCCGGTCTGTTCTATGAACGGGCAAAATCAAACCGAATTGCGGCTGCGCTGATCGGAATGGCCATCGGTACAGCTGTACTGTATGTCCTCGGTACGATCTGGTTTATTTTTGTAACAAAGATGGATATTGCCGGAGCGCTGATGGCATGTGTGATTCCGTTCCTGCCCGGAGATGCTCTGAAAATGGCCGCTGTCGCAATGGTTGCTCCGCAGCTGGATAAAGTCCCGGCGCTGCGCAGTGTCCGCCAGGCTGCATAAGCACATTTCTGCAGGCTGTTTCCAAACGGGAAACACACAGCTGAATCATTCAAAAAATGTATAAGAGACTAACATCCCTTCTATGAATGGCAGAGTGGATACACAATAAAATAAACTTACCAATTAATCATAAGTGAAAGGGGTATTTATGGGTATTTACGGCTTAGGTATTATTGCGGCCTGCATGTTTGCCGGATGCTATCTCGGCAACCTGCTCGGTGCTGCACTTGGCCTGAACAGTGATGTCGGCGGCGTCGGCTTCGCAATGGTCATCTTTATTCTCCTGCAGGTTTATCTGCAGAAATCCGGTAAGTCTCTGCATCCGAAAACAGAAGGCGGTATTCAGTTTATTTCCGCACTGTATATTCCGGTTGTTGTTGCGATGAGTATGAACCAGGATGTCTACTCTGCACTTGCGTCCGGTCTGATACCGCTGATTGCAGGTCTGGTAGCGGTTATCATTCCGCTCTGCCTGATTCCGGTTCTGAAGAAGCTGGCAAAGGACTGAGGGAGGACAGACAAAATGACAATTTTTGCAAAAATGGCAGCTGGCTACGGTCTGGTTGGATCCTTTATCATCGTAGCTGTAACAACATTTATCGGTTATAAACTCGCAGAAGTCATCGGCCAGAAGAGAATGGGTTCCGCATTCGCAATTCTTCTTGCTCTGGTGATTGCCTATATCGGCGGCAGCATTGCCAATAAGCAGCTGGACGCAGGTATTATCTCTTCCGCTTCCAAGGGAATCACAGACGTTGTATACGCAGTCGGTTCCGGTGAAGAAATGAAGAAGTATGCAATCTTCGGCGGCATCGGCATTCTCGGCGGCGGCATGATGCGTGACTTCGCAATCATCTCCACAGCCTGGGGCGTTGATCCGAAGAACCTGGTCAAGGCCGGTCTTGCCGGTGTTCTGTCTCTGCTCATCGGCACAGTCCTGTCCTTCGTGATTGGCGTTCTTGTCGGTCTTGCATTCGGCTATACAGATCCTGCTGAACTGGCTACAATCGGCGGCGGTGTTGAAACATTCGTTGTCGGTCCGGTAACAGGCGCTGCATTCGGTGTCAAGTCTGAGGTCGTTGCTCTTTCGATCGCTGCAGGCGTTGTCAAGTCTGTAGGCGCAATGATCATTGCACCGCTGATTGCGGACAAGGTCAAGCTGAATTCTCCGTCTGCTGCCATGATCTTCGGCGGTCTGATCGGTTCTACTTCCGGTACAGCCGGTGCGCTGGCTGCGGTTGATGAAAAACTCGTTCCGTACGGCGCAATGGTTGCGACTTTCTATACAGGTATCGGCTGCCTGCTGACACCGACAGTATTCGCTGCAGCACTCAGAGTCTTCATCCACTGATTCAATTCAGACATTGCAGATCAGCTGTGCACAAACATAATCTGTGCACAGCTTTTTATTTCCGGGAAATATACAGAAAGAAAAAACCGGGCATATGTGCCCCCGGCTACCAGTCTTTGACGGACACCTCACCGGAGGAAAGAATGATTTCTCTGCCGCTGCTGTCCTGTATGGCCAGGTTTCCGCTGTCATTGATGGCACAGACAGTGCCGGTTTTCCTTTCTCCGCTGATTTCGTAAACGATTGAATGTCCGATCAGCAGGGACTTCCGGCGGTACAGTTCCATCAGTTCCGGACTGTCCAGATGCTGCGTCCAGTACAGAAGTTTCTGCCAGAGCACTGCTGTCAGACGGTTGCGGGATAGGGAAGGATCATTGATGGCACCGGCAATGTTTTCGATTTCTTCGGGAAAGTCAGTGCTTCTGATGTTGATGCCGATTCCGATGATCACCGCATCCAGATCGCCGCTTTCGAAATCAGAGATGGCTTCGGTCAGAATGCCGGCAATTTTCTTTCTGCCGATATAGAGGTCGTTGACCCATTTGATCTGCGGGCGGGCATCGGATGTCTGTTCGATCGCTTCCACGGCTGCGACTGCTGCAGCAACCGTTACTCTCAGCATCTCCTGGATTCTGGAACCGGGCTTTATGATCAGACTCATGTACAGCCCGGTATCTTCCGGTGAATAGAATGTATGCCCCCGCCGGCCTCTTCCGGCAGTCTGGTGATTGGCGACAATCAGCGTACCGTGGGCATCCGGATCGGATGCAATCGTTTTCGCGTATGTATTTGTGGAATTGACAGTGTCAAATATAATCAGCGGATAAGCAATATCCGGACAGCATGCAAGAATAATATCCTTATTTAATAAATCATTGGATGGCAGATATCTGTATCCCTTTCCGGAAGATTCGATCCGGTGGCCTTCATCCTGCAGTGCGTGCACAGCTTTCCATACAGCTGCCCGTGATACATCGAATTCCCGGGCGAGCGATTCACCGGAATAAAATGTATCGGTGTGCGTGCTGAGCACTGTCAGAATATTACTTTTCAGACTCATTTCTGTTTCCTTTGGCATTCAGAACGGCAAATTCTTCAAAATGATTGATCAGGAAATTGCGGAACCGGGCTGCCTGTTTGGGAAGATAGCCGGCCTGGTGCCAGGATAAATGAATATATCTGACACATTTAGGCATCTGGATCGGCATCAGCTTGATACCTTTGCCCCGCACCTGACTCCATGTGATTTCCGGAACGAAGGCGATGCCGAGTCCGGCTTTGATGAATTCGCGGATGGTAAACGGGCTGTCGCTTTCAAGGAAAATACTCGGTATAAATCCGGCTTCAGAGCAGTAATGATCCGCAATTGTGCGCAGATCTTTTCCGGCCTGAAGCGATATAAAGCCGTAATTGGCAAAGTCTTCGAGTCTGACGCTTGCTTTCTGTGCCTGGGGATAGCTCTGGGGCACCGCCAGAAGCAGATCTTCTTTCAGCAGCGTGACAGTGTGATTGTTATGCACCGGCGTTGTGGTGGAGAAAAAGTTGAAGTCTGTTGAAAAATCATTGTAATTGCCGGTGGATGCAGACTGCTGGACGGAGAAATGGGTATCGGGATAGGTCGCATTGAACTTACTGATCACGATCGGGAGGATGGAAGAAGCGGACGAGATAGTGATGGAAATCGTTCTTTCTTCTTTCTGCGATGCATCATTCAGTTCGTTTTCCATTGCCTGAAGCTGTGTAAGGATCTTGTTAGCGTGGGAATAAACGATTTTCCCGTAATCATTCAGGGTGATGCTTCTGCCTGAGCGGTCAAATAATTTAACGTTCAGACTTGTTTCAAGGGAACTGATCGATCGGCTGAGGGATGGCTGTGTCAGATGCAGTACTTCGGCAGCCTTGGTGATGTTCTGCAGCTCAGCGGTCTTGGAAAAATACTCAAGTTCTGAGATGGTGATTGCCATGGCATTATTCTCCTTGTGAGAATAATAGCATAACTGAAATTGAAATAGACCGGGAAGATATAAGCCGGATTTATCAATTGGTTGAGATTGTACACAAAACAGCAGTCCGATTGATACAAAAAAAGCATATAAGCATGTGTGAGCGTGCATACTTTACAGGTATGCCATTCAAATAGAATTATAGTACAAGAAAAGGAGAGCCTTTATGAATTGGGAAACACAGAAACAATCAAAATTAGAAAGATTGGCTGCAGCTTCTTCTGTATCCAACGGCAAAGTAGTCGCAACGGAAGACGTTGTTAAACTGCTGGAATCTGTTATCCGTCCGGAAGACAAAGTCGTTCTGGAAGGATGCAACCAGAAGCAGGCCGCTTTCCTCGCGGGCGCATTGACACAGGTCGATGCCGGCAGAATCAATCACTTGAACATGATCATTCCTTCGATCTCAAGAGATGAACACCTCGTTCTGTTCGAAAAGGGCATTGCAAGTGAACTGAATTTTGCTTTTGCAGGTGTACAGAGCATTCAGCTGTCCAAACTGCTGGCTGAAAACATCGTACACATCGGCGCAATTCATACGTATCTTGAATTATATGCACGTCTGTATCTCGATCTGACACCCAATGTTGTTCTGCTTGCAGCAGATAAGGCTGACGAAAAGGGCAACCTCTACACAGGCTTCAACACCGAAGAAACACCGACAATTGCTGAAGCAGCCGCATTCAAGAACGGCGTCGTTATCGTTCAGGTCAACGAAATCGTTCCGACAGAAGAACTGCCGAGAGTTGACATCCCGGGCGGATGGATAGACTTCATTGTCAAGGCTGATCAGCCGTATCCGATGGTTCCGCTGTTCACAAGAGATCCAGCAAAGATTCAGGATGCGCACATTCTGCAGGCGATGATGGTCATCAAGGGAATCTATGCCAAGCACAATGTTCAGACTCTGAACCATGGTATCGGCTACAACGGCTGTGCAGTTGAACTGCTGCTGCCGACATACGGCAATGAACTCGGTCTCAAGGGCAAGATCTGCACGAACTGGGTTCTGAACCCGCATCCGACGCTGATTCCGGCAATCGAAGACGGCTGGGTCAAGCAGGTCTGTGCATTCGGCGGCGAAGTAGGCATGGAGAAGTATACAAGAGCAAGAAGCGATATCTTCTTCACGGGTTCTGACGGATCGCTGCGTTCCAACCGTGCGATGGCACAGGTTGCAGGTCTGTATGCAATGGATCTGTTCCTCGGCGGAACACTGCAGATGGACTATGCAGGCAACTCTTCCACAGTTACAAACGGCAGACTGTCCGGCTACGGCGGAGCTCCGAACATGGGCAACTCCACAGGCGGCAGAAGACATACAACACAGGCATGGAAGGAAATGGCTCCGGGCGATGGTTCCATGATTTCCGGCAGAAAGCTGGTTGTCCAGATGGTCAAGAGCTCTTCCAAGTTCGGTCCGGCATTCGTTCCGGAACTGGATGCAGTCAAGATCGGAAGAGATGCAGGTATGGATTCCGTTCCTGTCATGATGTATGGCGAAGACGTAACGCACGTTGTTACAGAACAGGGTATTGCTTACCTGTACCAGGCAAAGAACGCTGCTGAAAGAGCTAAGCTCATGGGTGCGGTTGCACAGGGTACACCTCTTGGCGATCAGCTGACAGCTTCTGAAATCGAATCTCTGAGAAATCAGGGCAAGGTTGCTCTTCCGGAAGACCTGGGCATCGACAGATCCCGTGCTAACAAGAGCCTGCTTGCTGCGAAGACTCTCGATGAAATCGCTGAAATTTCCGGCGGTCTCTACGAAGTTCCGGCAAGCTTCAAGAAATAAAAGGAGAAGGAAATGGCTAACGCAAAACAGGAAGAAATGTTAGAAAAGAAGGCTAAACTCCGTCAGGGCGGCGGCGAGAAGGCAATTGCCAGACAGCACAGCCTCGGCAAGTACACAGCCAGAGAACGTCTTGAAAAACTGTTTGACAAGGACAGTTTTGTTGAGACAGGTCTGTTTGTAAAGCACCGCTGCACAAACTTCGGCATGGACAAGAAGGAAGCTGCAGGCGACGGTGTTGTTACAGGCTACGGCACAATCAACGGCAGACTGGTTTATGCATCGGCACAGGATTTCACGGTTATCGGCGGATCCCTGGGCGAAATGCAGGCGATGAAGATCGCTGCAGCGCAGGAAGCTGCTCTGAAAGTCGGCTGCCCGATGATCTGCATCAACGACTCCGGCGGAGCCCGTATCCAGGAAGGTGTTGACGCTCTGGCAGGTTATGGAAGAATCTTCTACAACAACACAATGGCCAGCGGTGTCATTCCGCAGATCTCCGTTATTATGGGACCCTGCGCAGGCGGCGCGGTTTATTCCCCTGCAATCACAGACTTCATCTTCATGGTCAAGGGTACCGGTGAAATGTTCATCACAGGTCCGCAGGTCATCAAGGCTGTTACCGGTGAAGATGTTACAGCAGAAGAACTGGGCGGTGCTATGGCACACAACCAGGTCAGCGGATGCGCACACTTCGCATGCGAGAATGAAGACGCATGTCTGGAAGAAATCCGTACACTGCTGTCCTATCTGCCGCAGAACAACAACGAGAATGCACCTGGCTATGAATGCACAGATGATCTGAACCGTGAAAACACTGTTCTGGATACAATCGTTCCGGAAAATCCGAACAAGGCATATGACATGTACAATGTCATTGCTGAAATTGCTGATAACGGTGAATTCTTCGAATATCAGAAGTATTTCGCACCGAATATCGTCACAGGCTTCATCCGTCTGAACGGACAGAGCGTCGGCGTTATTGCTTCTCAGCCGAAGGCAATGGCCGGATGCCTGGACATCAACTCTTCTGACAAGGCTTCCAGATTCATCAGAACATGCGATGCGTTCAACATCCCGCTTCTGACACTGGAAGACGTTCCGGGATTCCTCCCTGGAAGCAGTCAGGAACATGGCGGAATCATCCGTCACGGCGCAAAGATGCTGTTTGCTTACAGTGAAGCAAGTGTACCGAAGGTAACACTGATCACAAGAAAGGCATACGGCGGAGCTTACATCGGCATGTGCTCCAAGCATCTGGGTGCTGACTTCGTTTATGCATGGCCGAATACAGAAATCGCTGTCATGGGTGCTGAAGGTGCCGCAAACATCATCTTCGCAAAGGATATCAAGGCAGCAGAAGATCCGGTAGCGAAGCGTAAGGAAAAGATCGCTGAATATCAGGATACAATGATGAATCCTTATATCGCTGCTTCCCGCGGATATGTTGACGATGTCATCATGCCGCATGAAACAAGAAAGTATCTGATTTCCGCATTTGAATCTCTGAAGGGTAAACGTGTAAATAAGCCGCTCAAGAAGCATGGAAACATCCCGCTCTAAGGAGATCAAGGTATGTTTGGTGAATATCTGACAATGGGACAGGCGAGCATCGTTGCTCTGTTCTCAATTACAGTAGTATTCCTGGTCCTTCTGCTGATCTCTTATATGATTCAGCTGATTGCGGCTATCATTGCAAAGATGCAGAAGCCGAAGGAAGCGCCGGCAGTCAAGAGCGCGCCGGCTGCTGAGGAACCTGCTGTGGAAGAAGAACCTGCAGATGACAGCCACCTGGTTGCGGTTATTACAGCCGCTGTGGCATGCTGCCTGGGAAAAGAACCTGGAAGTTTCGTAGTAAAAAGCATTACTCCGCTGAATACGGAGTCTGACTGGAGCCGTGTATCCAGAACAAGTGCGCTGCACTAAGGAGAAGAGGAAAATGAGTAAGAAATTTAATATTATCGTCGATGGCGTCGCTCACGTAGTAGAAGTTGAAGAATTAGGCGGAAGCGCTGCACCTGCAGCTGCACCTGCCGCTGCTGCTGCACCCGCTCCGCGGGCTGCTGCTCCGGCACCGAAACCGGCTGCTGCAAAGGCACCGAAACCGGCTGCTGCCGCAGGTGATGTAACTGCTCCGCTGCAGGGTACAATCCTTTCTGTCGATGTTAAGCCTGGTGACAGCGTCAAGGCCGGCCAGACTCTGGTTGTTATCGAAGCAATGAAGATGGAAAACGAAATCGTAGCACCTGCTGATGGTGTTGTTAAGGCAATCAGCGTTAAAAAGGGAGACAATGTTTCTGCTGGTGACTTATTAGTATCTTTTAACTAAGGAGGATCCCAATGCTTGATATTCTATTGAGATTTTGGGAGAGTTCCGGTTTCTCGCAGATCTTTGCGTTTGATACGGTTCTGTTCGGAATCCCGCTGCCCGGCCATCTGGTCATGATCCTGCTGGCCTGCCTGTTCCTGTATCTGGCAATCCACAAAGGATTCGAGCCGTATCTGCTGATTCCGATCGCATTCGGTATGCTGCTGGTCAACCTCCCGTTCGCAAACCTGATGCTTCATCCGGAAGGCGGCGCAAAGGGCGGACTTCTCTACTACTTATATCAGGGCGTTGACCTTGGTATTTATCCGCCGCTGATCTTCCTGTGCATCGGTGCAGGTACAGACTTCGGACCGCTGATTGCAAATCCGAAGAGCCTTCTGCTCGGCGCTGCTGCCCAGCTCGGTATCTTCGTAACATTCTTCGGTGCGATCTTCCTCGGATTCACAGGACCTGAAGCTGCTTCGATCGGTATCATCGGCGGTGCAGACGGACCTACCGCTCTGCTGCTGACCAGTCAGCTGGCACCGAATCTGCTCGGTGCGATTGCGATCGCTGCTTATTCCTACATGGCTCTTGTTCCGGTTATTCAGCCTCCGATCATGAAGGCTCTGACAACGGAAGAAGAGAGAAAGATCAAGATGGAACAGCTCCGTCCTGTTTCCAAGACGGAAAAGATCATCTTCCCGATCGTTGTTACAATCTTCGTTATTCTGCTTCTGCCGGATGCAGCACCGCTGATCGGTATGCTGATGCTCGGCAACCTGGTTAAAGAAGCAGGTATCGTTCCGCACCTTGTTGATGCTCTGCAGAACTCACTGATGTACATCATCTCCATTTTCCTGGGTATGACTGTCGGTGCAAAGGCTTCTGCTGAAATGTTCCTGAGAGCTGAAACAATCAAGATTATCGTTCTCGGTGTCATCGCCTTCTCCATGGGTACAGCCGGCGGCGTTCTGCTGGGCAAGCTCATGAGCAAGCTGGATGGCGGAAAGACAAATCCTCTGATCGGCGCTGCAGGCGTATCTGCGGTACCGATGGCAGCGCGTGTTGTCCAGAAAGAAGGACAGAAGTACAATCCGTCCAACTTCCTGCTCATGCATGCTATGGGACCGAACGTCGCAGGCGTTATCGGATCTGCTGTTGCTGCAGGCATGCTGCTGCTGTTCTTCAAATAATGAACGAAAGCCTCTGTCGGCTGTATAGCAGACGGGGGCTTTTTGCCTATCCGGGTCAGCTGCCTGTCGATGGCATTCGGCAGTTTTCTCTGCCCGGGAAAAGGAGCCATAGGAGCAGAAAACAGCCATTGCAAAAGGCTGCCTGACTGCTTATGGGAAAAGTCAACTTATGCGGTATTTACATGCTGAAAAACAAAATACATATCAAATTATGCATTTAAGCATAGCGTAATACTCAGCATAAAATGCCCATCAGTCGGTTATGATTGACTCAGATACATCAGGAAATGATAACGCAGTAATTCTTCAGTAAACATGCGATAAGAATTGAAACATAAGACCTGATTATATAAAATAGTATCGTTACCTGAAGAAAGGGAGGTGCGGAAATGACGATTCAGTCAGATGTATATGTGATCATACTTCTGACACTGATTTTAGGAGTCGGAATTGTTCTGATATCGAAAAAGATTGATGCGGCGGATCCTTTTGAAGAGCCAAAGGGAATCGTAGCGCCGGTAATTCTGGGAATCAGTACGGTGTACAACAGTGTAAAAACGAATGTCGGCACGAAAACTGCTGACAAGCTGACGCCGTATATCCTGGTGCTGTGGGTATATATATTCCTCAGCAACACGATCAGTTTGTTCGGTCTCGACTCTCCGACCGCGAATTTGAGTGTTACCCTGCTGCTGGCATTCATTACATGGGTGCTGATTCAGATTACAGAACTGAAGTATGGCGGACTGGGGGCTTACCTGCACGGATTCATTGAACCGCTGCCCGTTATGCTGCCGATGAATATTATCGGTAAATTCTCAACAATGGCATCTATGGCGCTCCGTCTGTTCGGTAATATTACCTGCGGCGGCATCATGATGCAGCTGATCTATACAGGATGTCAGATTCTCTCAAATACGATAGCCGGATGGTTCGGTGCAGAAGGAAATGTATTCAACTTCATGGCCCCGGTTATTGCCCCGATCCTGCACTGCTATTTCGATCTGTTTGCAGGATTCATTCAGACACTTGTATTCGTTACACTTACGATGGTTCTTATTGGAAACGATATGCCGGAAGAGGCGAAAAGATAAACTTTCAAGGAGGATAGAAAAATGGAGAAAGGTTTAATCGCAATCGGAGCTGCTATTGCAGTATTTACAGGCTTTATGACTGGTCTTGGTGAAGCAACAGTAGCTGCACATGCATGTGATGCAATCGGAAAGAATCCGGAGGCTGAATCAAAGGTTCGTTCAACTATGATTCTCGGTATCGCTCTTTCGGAAACCTGTGCTATTTACGGACTGCTCGTTGCCATTCTCTTAATCTTCGTATACTGATACGGGAGTTAAGGAATGCTTAATGTTGACATCATCGGCCAGCTGGTTCCCAATCCGCTGACCATGATCGTACAGCTGTGCAGCACATTTGTTCTGTTTTTCCTCGCAAAGATTTTTCTTTGGCCTTCGGTCAAGAAATTTCTGGATGCGCGTACAGAAAAGATGCAGTCCGATCTGAACGCGACAGAGACCGCTAAACAGGAGGCTCTTGCCGACCGCGAAAAAGCTTCGCTTGAGTTGTCAAGTGCCGCAGGCAAGGCGGAAGAAATAGTGAGTGCTGCCGTAAAACAGGCCAAAGACGAAAAAGCAAGTATTCTTGCGCAGGCAGATAAGGAAGCAAATGCCGCGAAGAAGAGAGCACATGAGCAGATCGAAGCTGAGAGAGCTGAGATGATCCAGGGCATGCAGAGAGAAATGGTTGAAGTTGCTCTCGCTGCTGCCGGCAAACTGATCGGTGAAAAAAATCCCGAAGTACTGGACGCGCAGGCAATCGATATGTTTGTGAAGGAAGCTGGTGCTCATGGCGAATGAAGTAGCTGAACGCTATGCACAGGGACTCTTTGAGCTTGCATGGGAAAACAGCACTGCGGAAACAAAGAAGGAACAGGCGGAGACTCTGATCAGAACGATCGAGAAGACTCCGGAACTGACAGCGTTTCTGCGGGCTGTGAAAATCACTAAAAATGAAAAGAAATCCTTTATCGAGAAAGCTCTGGGCAATGCGCTGGACGCTGATATGATCCGCTTTGTCAAACTTCTGATCGATAAAGGCAGAATTAACTATCTGCGGGATATTCTGCAGGAATATGTGAATCTGTCCAACCAGAGACTCGGCATTGAGAATGCGGTTGTCTGGTCAGCCCGTCCTTTGAAGGAAAAGGATCTTGACAGACTCCATGAAGCCCTTGAGAAAAAGAACGGCAGAAAGGTCAATATTGAAAACAGGATCGATCCTGACCTGATTGCCGGAATCAAGGTAACGATGGGTTCGCAGGTAACGGATGTTACGATGAAGAACCGCATTGAATCTATGAAAGAAGTATTGCTGAAAGGAGGTCAGGCATGAGTCAGATCAGACCGGAAGAGATCAGTGCCTTGATCAAAGAACAGATTAAAAACTATGACCAGCAGATTCGGTCAGATGATGTCGGTTATGTCATCTCTGTAGGTGATGGCATCGCCATGGTTCAGGGTATTGATAAGGCGATGTCTTCAGAACTGCTGAAGTTCCCGCATGGTGTCATGGGTATGGTCCTGAACCTGGAAGAAGACCATATCGGTGTTGTTCTGCTGGGCAATGATAACCTGATCAAAGAAGGTGACGAAGTCAGACGTACCGGCAGAATTGTCGAAGTACCGGTCGGCGATGAAATGCTGGGCAGAGTCGTTAATGCACTCGGCCAGCCGATTGATAACAAAGGACCGATCAACACAACAAAGACACGTGCAGTAGAACGTGTTGCGCCGGGTGTCATGACAAGAAAGTCCGTAAACCAGCCGCTGATGACCGGACTGAAGATCATCGACACGATGATCCCGATCGGAAAAGGTCAGCGTGAGCTGATTATCGGCGACAGAGAAACAGGTAAGACAGCGATTGCAATTGATACGATCATCAACCAGAAGGGCAAGAATGTATACTGCATTTATGTTGCTATCGGTCAGAAGGAAAGTACAGTTGCACGTCTGGTTCAGAAACTGCGTGAAAATGATGCGATGGAATACACCACCATCATCAATGCAGGTGCTTCTGAATCTGCACCGCTGCAGTATATCGCACCGTATGCGGGATGCGCAATCGGTGAGGAATGGATGGAACAGGGCAAGGACGTTCTGATTGTTTATGACGATCTGTCCAAGCATGCGGTAGCTTACCGTACAATGTCCCTGCTGCTCCGCAGGCCTCCGGGACGTGAAGCATATCCCGGCGATGTCTTCTATCTGCACAGCCGTCTGCTGGAAAGAGCTGCGAAGCTGAATGATGAGCTTGGCGGCGGTTCCCTGACAGCTCTGCCGATTATCGAGACACAGGCAGGCGATATCTCTGCTTATATTCCGACAAATGTCATTTCAATCACAGACGGACAGATCTTCCTGCAGACAGACCTGTTTGCGGGCGGTGTCAGACCTGCGGTCGACTCCGGTCTTTCCGTATCCCGTGTAGGATCCAGTGCCCAGACAAAGGCAATCAAGAGCGTTTCATCCTCTCTGAAACTGGACCTCGCACAGTATCATGAAATGCTTACCTTCTCACAGTTCGGTTCCGACCTGGATGCCGCAACAAAGAAGATTCTGGATCACGGCGCAATGCTGACAGAACTGCTGAAGCAGCCGCAGTATTCTCCGATGACAATGACAGACCAGGTTCTTTCTCTGTTTGCCGCAAAGAACGGTTATATTGACGGAATCGCAATTGAAGATGTAGCTTCGTTTGAGAAATCCCTGCATCGTTACTTCCATGAGAATCTGAAGGATCTCTGCGATGAGATCGAAGAGAAGGGCGTTCTCTCAGATGAAATGAATGCAGCGCTGAAGGAGGGAATGGAGAAGGCATCTGAACAGTTCCGTCTTGTTAAAGGGGTGAAGTAGTATGTCTCAGTCATCACAGGCCCTCAGGACGAGAATCAAGTCTGTCAACTCCACCCGGAAAATCACCAAGGCAATGGAAATGATTGCCAATGCCAAGCTTGTCCGGCAGAGAAACAAGATGGAAGCCAACCGTGAATATGCACAGAGACTGCAGGACACGGTTGATGAGATTGCCTACAATAATCCGGATGTTGAAAACAAATATATCCGGAAGACAAACGGCAGTAAGACATATTCCATCATCTTCTGTTCCGACCTCGGGCTTTGCGGAGGATACAATCAGAATATTGTCAGACTGGCAAGAGAAAAGCTGAACCGTGAGGATCCGGTATTCCTGGTCGGTACATCTCTGTACAGACAGTTAAGGGAAGAAGGTTTCCATATTATCAATGAGGAGCCTGAATCCTCTGACAGAATTACATTCATCCGCCTGAAGGAAATCATTGAAGCAGCAGCGATGGAATTCGAAACCGGAGAGGTTGACTGTGTTCAGATCCTGTATACAAGATTTGTAAACACGATGCTGTTCACTCCGGAAGTGGATATTCTGCTGCCGTGCGATCTGGAAGGAGCGAAGAAGGATGCTCCTGCACAGAAAGATGGACTCCATGTGGATACGCTGTTTGAACCGAATGCTGAAGTCATTCTTGACCAGCTGATTCCGATGATGATCCAGGATGTCGCATATGCGGACTGGATGGAATCGACAACAGCAGAGCAGGGAAGCAGAAGAGTTGCGATGAAGACAGCCACGGATAACGCGGATGAACTCAGCGCTGAACTCATGCTTGAATACAACAAGGTGCGTCAGGCATCGATTACCCAGGAGATCACCGAAATCGTCGGCGGATCCGCTGCGGTATAGTAAGAAAGAAGGTAAGAAATGAGTGAATCAGGTAAAATCGTACAGGTAATCGGACCTGTCGTAGATATTCAGTTTGAACCGGAACATTTACCTTCCATTAAAAACGCAATCAAAATCAAGAACGGCGATAACGGAAAAGAAATGACTGCTGAAGTCGCACAGCATATCGGTGATGACATTGTGCGCTGTATCGCAATGAGTTCCACAGACGGTCTTGTCCGCGGCATGGAATGCATTGATACAGGCATGCCGATCGTTGTCCCGGTCGGCGATGAAGTACTGGGACGTATGTTCAACGTTCTCGGTGAACCGATCGACGGTCTTGGTGAGGTGAAGGCAAAGAAGTATATGCCGATTCACCGTGAAGCTCCGACATTTGCGCAGCAGCAGACAACCAGTGAGATCCTGGAAACAGGCATCAAGGTTATCGACCTTCTGTGCCCGTATGCAAAGGGCGGTAAGATCGGTCTGTTCGGCGGTGCCGGTGTAGGTAAAACAGTTCTGATGCAGGAACTGATCCATAACATTGCCATCGAGCATGGCGGACGTTCTGTCGTCGCAGGTGTCGGCGAGCGTACCCGTGAAGGCAATGATATGTATCATGAAATGAGCGATTCCGGCGTCCTGCCGAACACCGTTCTGACATACGGACAGATGAATGAGTCTCCGGGTGCCAGAATGAGAGTTGCTCTTTCTGCACTGACGATGGCAGAGTATTTCCGTGATGAAGAACATCAGGACGTGCTTCTGTTCATTGACAACATCTTCCGTTTCACGCAGGCCGGTTCTGAAGTATCCGCTCTGCTGGGACGTATGCCGAGTGCTGTCGGCTATCAGCCGACGCTGGCTACAGAAATGGGTCAGCTGCAGGAGCGTATCACTTCCACGGATAAAGGTTCCATTACTTCCGTTCAGGCGATCTACGTTCCGGCCGATGACCTGACAGACCCGGCTCCGGCTACGACATTCTCGCATCTGGATGCCCGTCTGGTTCTTGACCGTTCCATCGCTGCTCTGGGTATCTATCCGGCAGTCGATCCGCTGGGATCTTCTTCCCGTATGCTGGATCCGCTTGTCATCGGTGAGGAACATTATCAGGTTGCCCGTGAAGTCCAGGCAATTCTGCAGAGATACAGAGAACTGCAGGATATCATCGCAATTCTCGGTATGGAAGAACTTGGTGAAGAAGACAAGAAGACTGTCAACAGAGCCAGAAGAATCCGTAATTTCCTCTCGCAGCCGTTCTCTGTTGCTGAGCAGTTCTCCGGTCTGCCGGGCATCTATGTACCGGTAGGGGAAACTGTCCGCAGTTTCAGAGAAATTCTGGATGGAAAATATGATGATCTGCCTGAAGCAGCGTTCCTGAGCGTTGGCACAGTAGAGGATGTCGTCAAGAAAGCTGAGAGCCTGAAATGAGCATGATCCATTGCCGCATCGTAACACCGCACGGTGTCTACAAGGAAATGGAAACACCGATCATCAATATTGATACAAATGACGGACAGAGAGGTATCCTTCCGAATCATATGCCGCTTGTAACAATGCTGAAAATCGGCAGAATGGAAACGGAAGAAAAGGGTACACGTCAGGAGTATGCGGTTGCTGGAGGTCTGTTCTATTTCCGTGATAACACTGCGGAAATACTGACAGATGCCATCGAGAATAAAAATGAGATTGACTTCGAAAGAGCGCAGTCCGCAAAACAGCGTGCGGAAGAGAGAATCGCTTCGAACAATCCCAACTATGATCTGCAGCGTGCGCGTATTGCCCTGCAAAAGGCAATTAACCGCATGAACGTAAAAGGAATACGTTAACGAATGAATAAGAGGCTGTAACAGGCAGGAAGATAATCCGGAGTTACGCCTCTTTTTCTGTGCATATCGTACTGAACACCAGTCCTGCAATACATATTCTCTTCATTCATATGTATTGCTGAGAGAGCGAAACAGCCGGAATTTCATGTACGGGAATATGGGACAATGGGCGGGGGAGGAACTGTATAAAATTTTTTGCTTCAGAAAACAAACTATTTATTCATATTTCTCTTGAAAACATAATTAAGTAGTGCTAATATATCTTCGTTGCCTTAATAGCTCAGTCGGCAGAGCGAGCGGCTGTTAACCGCTAGGTCACAGGTTCGAGCCCTGTTTAAGGCGCCATATATGTGAAAAACCCGATATTCGTGCTGAATATCGGGTTTTTTCGCGTTTTTCTCAAACTTAGTTTGAGAAATAGGCCTAGAAGGAGGTAATTATGTGCAAAACCTATGCAGAAGTAGCAATGGAAGTCATTCGTGAAGACTGGGAACTCCGTAAAGAACAAAACAACCCAGTATTCAATCAGGAACGGATTGCCCAAATGATGGGCATTTCCCGCAGTCAACTCGCAAAAGCCCTTACTACTGATAAAAATCCTACGATTTCATTCATCTGCAGTTATGCAACCGCTGTAGGAAGACCAATGGATGAGCTTCTTTACACGATTGGTCGTAGAGAAGTGGAAGAACAGAGAAGCTTTCTGATCTCAAATCAGATGACAACTAGAGCTACTACTGAAAATTAGTAATTAAAAAGATTGAATAAGCCAAGAGCCTCGCAAACTCACTTATCCAATCTGACTCACCCTTTCAATAGAATTTTTGAAAGGTAACAAGCTAGGAAAATCTCATTTTTATGATACCCAGCTTGTACATATACAGTACCACAAACGCTATTTCAAAAAAGTTTTTGTATAAATTTTTACACAAAAATATTGTGTTCAAACAACACACAGAAGTTAGCAAAAATCGGAGGATAATCGCATGCCTAAATTGAAGAAAGTGCGTTCTGGAAAGTTCACATTAATTCAAAACCTGATCTTCGAAGATCACCGGCTTTCCTACAAGGAAATCGGTATCTATTGCAACATGATGAAGTTTCCTGATGACTGGGAATTTTCAATACGGTACCTAGCCGAGCGTCACAAGGATAAGCGTGATTCGGTCAGAACTGGGATAGAAAAGCTGATCAAATACGGATATATCGCTCGCAGTGAAACCCAGCATCGTGATGAACGGGGATTCTATGGAAAATATGATTACATCATTTATGAAGATCCTTTAGACAAACAGCTGAGCAATGCGCAAATACAAGTATTTGATGAAAATGATAATGCACTGAGGGCAATGGAAATGATGGATGAAGCAGTATGGATATTGAAAACAATCACATCAAGGTACGGTGACATTATTCCACAGAATGAAATGGAAGATATCAAAGGCATTATTGGAGGCAGGCGTCAGCGACACGGACGCCTTGTACAAAGAACTGCACAAAGAAAAGCTTTCCTATGAAGGCATGACGGAACAGGAAGTGCTGTTCTCTGACTATAAAGAATATGAAGCTTCCGGCGTGAAATACGGCATCGCGCTGCTCAGCGTCATTGACGAAGACGCGGCGAAGGCACTGGCTGCACGCATGAAGAAAGCACTGCCGGAAGGTTTCAAAACCAGAAACATCGACCTGATGTACGCGTCTGTCGGCATCCGGGAAAACGGCGAGAAGATCGATTACATCGTCCCCTGCGATTCCTACAGTGAAGAGATCCTCAAAGCGGCGTTCCCTGATTATGATGAATTTGACGGAACATCGTACATCTTCCGCAAGGGTCTGGGAAGAAAGACAAAGTTCGTACCGGGTCTGACCGACTATCTCGGCGCCCATCCGCATGAATGACAAACTGCCTCCGGGGAGGCTGCTGAAAATGTATGCCTCTGAAAGAGGCGGTTAAAGAAAATGGAGGAGATATCGAGATGATCTCGACATATTCCTCCGTTTTTCATATA
>CADABS010000016.1 GCA_902786245.1 uncultured Erysipelotrichaceae bacterium | reverse complement strand
GAGCAAAAAAACTATACCGAAGTTTCTTGAGCATAGTATCCATAATTACTGGGTTTGGTCATAAATTTCGGTATAGTTTAAACTTCGGCATAATCCGCATATCTCACAAATCTCAGCCCTCTGCTCTCCAGTTCTTTATCAAACTTATCCAAATATATGTTTGAGAGTTCCGGAGACAGCGGACCTCCTTGAGGTACGCCGACTGTTGAAGACGATACAAGTCCGTTCTCCATGATTCCTGCTCTGAGAAATGACCGGATCAGATGCAGTGTCGTTCTGTCATTGACTTTCTCTCTGAGTATTGAAATCAATTTGTCATGATTCACTGTGTCGAAATACTTCTCGATATCCAGATCTATTACCCATTCATATCCTTCGTTCAGATACTGCAGTACTTCTCCGATTGCGTCATGGCAGTCTCTTCCTGTTCTGAACCCGTAACTATGTTCGCTGTATGTGGGTTCATATATTCGGTTCAACTCCTGTGCGACCATCTGCTGTACCACTCTGTCCGCTACTGTCGGAATGCCGAGCGGTCTTTTCTTTCCGTTGGGTTTGGGTATATAGACCCTTCTTACCGGCTGAGGCTTGTATTCCATTTCCATAATGGATTTCTTTATGTCCCCTTTATGTTCATCGAAATATTCGTCAATTTCATTCACCGTCATCTTGTCGACTCCCGGTGCGCCTTTATTACTCTTGACCCGTTTAATTGCCTCGTTGAAGTTTTCCTCACTCAGAATCTTCTCAATCAATTCCATTCGCTGCTCCTCCCTCTACTTGTAAAGTATTCAGAATCATCTCAATTTTTTTTCGCCGTCAGAGATTACGTTTCTCTGCCTACAGGCTATCTTCTTATTCGGACTGTCTGAATCTTGCGCATAGTGATTCGCACTATACAAACATTAGGTCCTTCAGTATCCAAGGCTTGATACCTACTACGACCTCAGCTGACTTCCTGCGGTAAATCTTTTTCAACCGGCTTTACCATATCTGTTTGAAAGTGTCTGGACTTAACCGTCCGCAGGACCTCCCGGGGTAATTCACATCTCCTTCTTTCTTCCACAGCCTCCCGACAACATTCCTGTTTTCGACTTGGGGTTCACTACACTTGGCGGTAAATACCTGTGGCTGGACTTTCACCAGCTGGAGATGTGCCATGCCCGGCACACTTGAAAAACCGGCATGCGCCGGTCTGATTCAGCTGTTATTTTGTCCAAAGTTCTTATGAATTATACTTTTATTGCTGTACTTTCCTTTTTATCCGTCACAATCTAGACGATTGGACTGTTGCTTGCTATATATAATCTCCGTTTCTTCGCAAAGACAGTACAGCAGGTCCGTCTGCTGTATTTGCTCATTCTGGTCTTCATAGTTTCCTTTATACAGTTCACAGGCTATTGGCTAACATTTTTTGACCTGATATAGAACAAAATGCAATTCACATTTTGCACCTTTAAATATTCTTGTAGCATTTTTCAAATCAGTGTGCTAATATAGTCAATGCGCAAAAGCATCGGGATGTGGCTCAGCTTGGTAGAGCACTTCGTTCGGGACGAAGGGGTCGCAGGTTCAAATCCTGTCATCCCGACCTACAAGAAAAGGCTTAGAAATAAGCCTTTTTTTGATGTTTCATGTATTAGTGACTTGCCCAGAGTTTTTATGCTTTTTCTGAAATGTGTCACGTTTGTGTCACGGACAGCGATTTTTTTATATTTTCGTTAGGATATACCCCCCCTGTTCAGAAACAAAGCGCAGTCCTGTCAGACCGATGGGGTAACCTGTTTTTGACATAATTTCGCTCGCACGATCTGATTTTTCCCTTTTTCTCAGGAATTAGTGCGATTTACTCGGAAATACCGCTATATATTTTTTTTGAGGTCATCCATCGGTTTCATGACAGTGCCTATTCAATCTGAATAAGGGGGAGTCCTTGTAGAGTTCTACCCAGTCCGTCAGCCTCATACAGACTAACCACTCCTGACGGTTCTTCCGAAAGAACACGCAAGGCACACCATCATTGAATCGCTGAGAATCTCTCGTTGCCTGTTGCATCCACTCATACACACGTAGAGTTTCGCACCTCTTACATTCAATATGAACCTGAGGAAGTCCGATCAGGTCAGGCTCTGTTCCGAAGTTCAACGCTCGTCCAGTCCGTACACTGAAACCTTTTTGATTCAGGATGGAACACAGTTCGGTTTCTCCGTTCCGTCCCTTTTTTTGTCCGTTTGTCATATCACAATTCCCTCCAGTTTTCTGCGAGATTTTTTCAGAGTCACAGCAGAGGTTCGGAGAGGCATATCCACAGCCTCCCCCTCCCCCCTGTGCAATTTGTGCAAATATTATGTAAACTTTTCTAAGTTCTTTCTCACGTAGAGACTTTACATAGAAAATGCACATTCTGCACATTAGTACCCATAAGCAAACTCTTTTCCGTCTTCAGTGAGTGTGTACCCAGTCAGGACATTGTGAACTGTGACTCCGTTAACCGTCCCTGTCTCACTGATCGGAATCTTTCCTGAGAGAACCTCTTTGAAGTTCTTCTTTCCTTCAGCCTTGTAACCGTTTGAAGCGCACCACTTCCTGAAGGCTTCATAGCACACCTTCACAGGAAGATTGGTTGAGACAGCACTGACACAAATACACTCGTCAATGAAGTTCTGCACCTTGTCAGACTCTCGTTTATAAACCTCTGTCGCTTGCTTGACAGACTGAGGGACAGCAGTCTCGTGTGATCTGAACTCCCTGAGTCCTGTGAGACACCAATTCAGCAATGCGGACAGGTTCTCCTGTGACTCAAGTCTTTCCTTCAGGTGTGTGTCCTGTTCCTGTTCTGAGAAATGCCTGTTGAACTCAATAACCTTTATTCTCCCTGAAGAGAACAGAGTCATGTCATTCACTAATGGTCGGCAATTGGAATTGAAGAACAGTTTGAACACAGGCATGAACTCAAACTCCCTCTCATAGAGATTCCTTGCTGTGATAATGTCTCTCCCTGTCAAATTCTTGAGCATGGCAACGTCTAACACCATTCCCTTTTGAGGCTCTGAGCAGTGCAGAAACCTGCAACCCTTGAGCCTTGCAATGTCTCCTGAAGCCGTTCTTCCGTCAGTCTTCCTCTGCGTCAGGGACTCAGGTTTAATGCTCATGGCGTAACTCCCTAACATCGTTTCCATGACTCTGAGAGTGGTTGACTTGCCGTTTCGAGTGGTTGAACCATAGAACAGATAGCACTCCTCTCTTGAATTGTCAGCGGTCAGAGCGTATCCAAACAAACGCTGTATATACGCAATCTTCTCCTGATCGTTCTCAAGTACCTGAGAGATAAACGTCTCCCATTCCCCTGAATCCGCTTCAGGCTTGAACGAGCAACTACACACTTTAGAAAGTAGCATTTCACTGTCATGCTCAAGAAACTCGAATGTGTTCAGGTTCAGCACACCATTCTGAAGGTTCAGGAGATAACCGTCTCTGTCAAAGTCCTCCATTTTTACGTTCGTATGGTTCTTGGAGTCTTCAATCATTTTCAGGCGTTTGTTCCTGTCTCCCAGTCTCAAAGCAAACTTCTGATATGCTGACTCAAACTGTGTCTCATCCCCCTGTACAGTCTCGGCAAGATATACCTTCAGCATTCGTGCGAATGTCTCCGCAAGCCTCCCCACAATGACACTTCCTGTGTCCTCAGTCCACTTTATACCGTCATAGGCGTACCATGCTTTCGCTGTGACATTGAACTTCAGGACACTCCTGAAGGTGTCACCAAACAGTCTTCCGAAAGTGATCTCGTCCTGAATCTGATACAGCGGATTATGAAGTGGGTCGAGTTCCTTTAACTTCTCAAGGATTTCACCATTCGGACAGAATGCACATGATAACTTCAGCATTTCTTTTTTTCCTCCATTCTGAATAGGTGTCAGACACATATGCGCACGCCTTCTGAACTGTCATGCCTCCATAGGTCTGCTCTCCGTGTTTCTCGTCCCATTTCGCACGATACAGTGCGGAACACCTGAAGATACGGTCAATAGTGTCCTGATCACGTTCACACCAAAATGCCAACGTCTCACAGAGCGACAAGTCAGCCTCAGACTGGGAGGAGAAATAGTCTTTCCATTTCCCATTGAATAAGTCCCTCGCTTTTGTGTTCTTCATAAGTCTCTGCAATATGTCCTGATCGGACGAGAGTACAGGCTTTACAATCTGATCGTTTGTGATTCTGACAGGCTCAGGAGTCTTAAACCTCTCGTATACAGCAGTCAGTCCCTCCTGATTTTCCGAAGGCTCACAAGGCTGTAATGCATACCCAGTGAAGGCACAGTACCGTCCTGTGTAGTACATTTCAATGTTCACCTTTGAGTTCTTGAAGCCTTTAGGAATAGTGCCTTTTACAAAGAAATGAAGTCCTGTCAATGACTGAGAGAGTTCACAGTACGTGTCAGGAAACATGTTGAGCATGTATGTGCCTCTCTCGTCTATTTCTCCTGTGTCAGGGTCTATGCAATGATCAACGTCAACGAATACGCAGTTCAGGGACTCACTGAAGACAATTCCAAGACCGTTATACTTGTCCCTCCTGAAGGCTCTGAGTGCGTCTTCATAGGTTGACCATGTATCAGGTGAGGTACTGGAGGCTCTCCCTGATCTGTTAGCACAGTACGGGACTTTTGTCTGTCTTCCGTTCTTGCCCAGTTCGAGCCTCCATACACACCACAGCACACGTTCCCTGAAGAACTCAGGAATGAAACGTGTGTATTTCATTACTCCTCCAAATCGTCAAAGAAGAACACAAAGCATGTCTGCTGAAACCTTTTTGACTCATCGTGACGGACGTTCTTTGAAGGTACTTCAACATGCTTGTCTTTTCCTTCAGGAAAGTCCTTCTCAGGGTTATTAATGCCGTAAGACTTAAGAGTCTTCCTGAACGCCTCTAAACTGCGGAGACGTGTCATAGCACCCTGAAACATATACCGATAATAACAATGGAGTTCGTCCAGAGTGACAGGGACGTAATAACCCTCAAGGTCACCTGCGATGAAATAGCCTTCAGTTCTTGCCTGACAGAGAAGAGACTTCACCTGAGGCACACTGAGATTGAGCAGAGAGGCAAGATACCACTGCGGAATAGCGTTCTCACGTCCTTTAGGGACAATGGTCAGCAACCGCTCAAACAGTTCTTCATTTCTTTTCATTGCATGCCTCCATGATCAGGTTCGCAATGCGTGTCTGTTCTTCTTCAGGAAGTTCAAATCTCATCATTCTTCCGAATGTCGCTTCAGACACATTCAGCAGTCTCGCAACCTGATAACCGTACAGGTGACACTCCTCCTGTGCCTTCCGAATAATTCTGTTTTTGATTTCAATCATTTTTAATCCTCCGTTTTTGTATGGTTGAGGAATTGCCATATCATGATATGAATCGTATAATTCCCATGAGGATGAACGTCTTCATCTTCACACAATAATTGTGTATCAAACGATTCTCGCAGTCTATAAACCGTGAAACTGATAAAAATCGATTCTCATTGGTATCTGTATGACAGAATGGGAATCAAAAAACAAAGGAGGAACAATTCACATATGGGAAAAGAAAGAAAACCACAGAATGAAGTATTCGCAAAGAATTTCGGAATGTATTTTAAGAGATGGCAAGCGGAGACTGGGGGAACACAGGATGACTTTGCAGTGCAGGTTGGTATAGCGGATAGAAAGTCTATCTCCGATTACCTGAACGCAAAACACAAGCCAAGTGAAGATAACTTAAATGCGATCTGTGAGGAACTCGGCGTTACCGTAGACATGCTGTATCAATCAAACAAGCAAGACCAATACAGGTATGACAAAGCCTTCACAGAAAGTCTGCACATGCGATTCCAAAAGTTCACAAATGATATTGGACTGAGTAACGAGTTCATGAAGTTCCTGAAAGAGTTTATTCCTGATCAGGACTTCCCTGTGTATTCTCCGATCAGAAAAACAGGAGGTCTGTTCACAGAGGTTTCATTTGTACGTCCTAAAAGTGCTGAGGCATTCCAGTGTGATGAACAGAACGAGTATCAGCGGAAAAGGGAAGACGGAAAGACAATCAACCTCACAGAGTTTGACTACCTCTTCATGAAAGACCTTCAATCCGAAGTGATCTCCTATATCGAATATCTCTGTTTCAAACGGAAAAAGGAAATGGAGGATGAAGTGAGCGCATGCATGAACTCAATAACTACGGTCGAGAAGGACGGAATCTCATACATGATTGATCGTAGCGAAGAGGCAATAAAAAAGAATGACAAGTATTTGAAGAAATGGGAGGCGTTAACTCATGGCAAGAATAATCAAAAGGAATAACGGTTCTTTCCTGATCAGAGTCACATGCGGACGAGACTATCAGGGAAAACAGATTGTCTACAACGAAACATTCAGACCTACAAAAACCACTCCAAAAGCACAGGAAAAAGAAGTCCAGGCATTTGCTCAAGAGTTCGAGCGGAAAGTCAGAGACGGAGAAGTATACGCAGGTTCATCTATCTCATTTGCTGAGTTTACCGAAAGATGGAAAACAGACTGGGCATGTGATCACCTCACACAGGGACAGCAAGAACAGTACTCGGACACCTTGCAAAGACATATCCTCCCGAAAATCGGACACATGAAATTGACTGCTATAACACCTCTGCAAGTTCAGAGCCTTGTTCAGGAATGGAAAACAACATACGCACCTAAGACAGTTCGGAGACACTTAACCGCAATGAACTCTGTGTTCCGTTTCGCTTACAGGCTGTGCCTGATCAAAGAGAACCCTTGTGATCGGATTGAACTTCCCCGACTGCAAAAGGACACGAGTATTCACACCTTCTCCCTTGAGCAGAGCAAGACCTTCCTGAAGTTCCTGTCAGAGCCTTATGAGTCAGTTCACAAGGCACATACACGCAAGCATCCAAACGGCACTGAATACACAGTACCTGAGTACAGGGAGACACACACAGTTCCATATCAGTTTCAGGTATACTTCACTCTGTCAATCGTTGGAGGCTTCAGGAGAGGCGAACTGCTAGCCTTGACATGGAATGACGTGAACTTCCTGAAAAACACTATTTCAATAACGAAAGCAATTGCACACACTCCTCACTCAGGAGACGTACTGAAAGAACCGAAAACAAAAAGCGGTATTCGTTGCATTATCATGCCTCAGCAATGCATGGACATGCTATGGAAACTTCACTCGCTGGAAGAAGAACAGTCTCATTCTGATCAGTGGAAAGCACTGAGAGGAGGTGAGTTCAATTCGAACTTCATATTCATTCAGGA
This sequence comes from uncultured Erysipelotrichaceae bacterium, assembly GCA_902786245.1. Lineage (GTDB taxonomy): Bacteria > Bacillota_I > Bacilli_A > Erysipelotrichales > Erysipelotrichaceae > Bulleidia. The sequence goes on along the minus strand of CADABS010000016.1, from coordinate 43,300 downwards.
TAATGGATTGAGGATGGATACAAAGACACCTTCCCATAAGTTCGAGCAGATTCTGAGAAGGTATAATGCAGGTGTCGAGAACGAAGAAGAGAAACTCCCTGTGATACGCTTGCATGACCTGAGGCACTGTTGTGCGTCCCTTCTCGTTGCTCAAGGCTGTGACATTATGACTGTCAGTCACAGACTGGGACACGCTGACGCAAGCACCACTCTAAACCGCTATGCGCACGCTCTAGAGGCTAAAGACGCAGAGGCAAGCGATACACTGACGTTATTGTTTTCCCCTCAGGAAACGCCTCAGACAGGCTCTCAGAGCGTTTCTGACAGCAACCTATTGAACATGCTGAAGAACTTGTCTCCTGAGCAAAAAGAACTCTTAAAACAGACCATTCTGTGTTAATTATCGGTGTCACATTTGTGTCACGGAGAAGCCCCTGTGTCACGTTGTGAACGCTAAAAAAACCTTTAAAATAAGGCTTTCGGGCATGCTCGGAGGCGTTCGGGACGAAGGGGTCGCAGGTTCAAATCCTGTCATCCCGACTGATGCAGGGAATTCCAGTGTGAATTCCTTTTTTTCTTTATGTCCTGGAAATCAGGATTCCGGCACCGGCAGAAAGAATCTGTCCTGCCTTCCGGATACCAAAGGCATGATTAAACTTGTTTGTACAATCTGAACAAACAAGTTTTAAACTGTGCAGTACATCTCATAGGAACTGTCATTCTGCCCTGTCAAATGATAATGCAGGCAGCCTTTTCACTGCATCTTATACGGTTTGAAAAAAACGATCTGAACCGTAAATACTCCGTCATGCTGGTCAAACGTAATATCTCCTCCATACTGACCGACCAGTTTCATAACAGTGGCGATACCGAATCCGTGTTCCATTGTCGTCTGTAATCCGATAAACTCTCCTTTTTCATTGATTACTTTCCGGTCCGCAGAATTATGGATCACGATCTGAAACAGGTAAGGTGTTTCCCGTATGATTACTTCAATTTCTTTGCGCATACCGATATGGCGGATCGCATTGTCCAGCAGATTTGACAGAATCAGATACAGATCCGATTTCTCTATTTCAGGTACATATCATCCTTATCATATTTCTGTATTTGTCTTTGCGAATGCAGCTGTCCTGACGGATTGCCGGGATTCCCTGGTGATATTTTATTGAAATTCCGTCATTCCCAAAGAAAGCGGCTGAATCGCCGCTTTTGTCATAATCTGATATTGACCCAGCTTCCTTCTCTGACTCTGACTGTCAGAAGCAGTGCCCTGACATAGGCATCGATATCAAAGGAAAGCCACACCGCGCAGGCATCCGGCCAGGATGACTCTGAGATTCTGGGCAAACAGACCGAACAGGAATATGACAAAGCACAGCGAAGCTGCCTGGATGATCTGTCCGTCTGTCGTGAAGAATGTCGGGAATATGTTTCTTCCCAGCAATGTGAATATCATCAGGAATAAAGACAGATACAGCGATACTCTCTGTACGACCCGTACATAGACTTTCGCTTTTTCTTTATTGCCTGCACCGAGCGACTGTCCGATCAGCGAAGTTGTCGCCGATGCGGCACCGTCTCCCAGTGTAAATGTCAGAGATGAGATCTGCTGAACGATCTGGTTGGTCGCATACGCTGACGTACTGACACCGGCAATCAGTCTTCCGTTGAGCAGGAAGCCGATGCGCATGAATACGGATTCCGCAATCGAGCCGGATCCGACGGTGATCAGACTGTGTACCGTCTCCCCGTCAAACCGGAATTTCTGCCCGGTCAGAGACAGATAATCATCCCGTCCGAAAATCTGAAAGAATGCCATGACGCATCCGGTGACCGTACCGATCGCAGTCGCAATCGCAGCACCCCGGACACCTAATGCCGGGAATCCGAAATGACCGTTGATCAGACAGTAGTTCATAAATACATTGACGACATTGGCAGTCATGTTCACAACCATGGTGATCTTTGTTTTTCCGACACCTCTGAAAGCAGCGCAGATACACAGCGTCCAGCAGTTTGCCATGAATGCCATGGAAATGGTACGGAAATAGATGACCGCATCGGGCAGTGTCTCAGCCGATCCGCCGGCCAGTTTCAATAACGGTTCCGCCAGGAAATATCCGCCGGCGGTGATCAGAATGCCGATGCCGGTAATGATCGCCATGGACTGCTGCAGACAGGATATCGCCGCATCCTGACGTCCCTGCCCTCTTCTTCTGGCAACGACAGCGGTCGTTCCGACGCATAATGCCTGCGCCAGCAATAACATGATCATGCGCGGCTGTGCACACAGACCTACCGAAGCGATCGCAGCCGGTCCGATTTTGCCGACCATCATCGTATCGAAAGAATTCATCAGTGTCAGAAGCAGTCCTTCCAGAGCAGCCGGCCAGGCAATCCTGAGAAGACTGGCATACATATTCGCCAGTGTATCACCGTCTTCCATCGGATCTTTAATATCTTTAAACCCGAGAAAGCGTTCAAAAAATTTATTTTTCATAATCCTACCAAGCCGGTTTAATTATCGGATGCACCCGTAGAAATTGCAAACCATCTGCTATTCTTTCCAAAAGAAAATGCCGGAGAACCTCCGGCACAATGACAATTGAGTGACTGTCTGATTATACGCCTGAATAAGCGGAGAAGCCGCCGTCGATCGGCAGAGTGACACCGGTAATGAAACTTGCCGCATCATTGTTCAGTAAGAACAGCACTGCACCGGCCAATTCCTTTTCACTGTCGCCGAATCTTCCCATCGGTGTAGCTGCCAGGATCTTGCCTGTTCTTGCGGTCGGTGTTCCGTCCGGATTGAACAGCAGCGCAGCGTTCTGCTTCGTGGAGAAGAAGCCCGGCGCAATTGCATTGACCCGGATACCTGCCTTGGAGAAATGCACTGCCAGCCACTGTGTGAAGTTGGAAATCGCTGCCTTGGCACCGGAATATGCCGGAATCTTTGTCAGCGGCGTATACGCATTCATCGAAGAAATGTTCAGGATGTTGCAGCCGTCGCGGCCGACCATCTGTCTGGCAAATGCCTGGGTCGGGATCAGCGTTCCGATGAAGTTGAGGTTGAAGACAAACTCAACACCGCTCTTGTCGAGATCGAAGAAACTCTTTGTATCTGCTTCAATATCGCCCAGCTCGAAGTATTCCTTATCCGTTGTGGCCCGGGGATTGTTTCCACCGGCACCGTTGAGCAGAATATCGCACGGTCCAAGATCTGCCAGAACCTGATCTGCTACTGCATAGCACGCATCTTTATCCAGTACATTGCATGCATAGGCCTTGGCACAGCCGCCTTCTTCGACGATTTCCTTTGCGAATCCGTCTGCTGCTTCATAGTTCAGATCCAGGAGCGCAACCTTTGCGCCTGCTCTTGCCAGTACCTTGGCAAAGGCGGAACATAATACACCGCCGGCACCGGTAACGACTGCGACTTTACCGCTCAGATCCGTATTGATTACATTTGCTTTCATTTTTATATCCCCCTTGTGCTTGCTTTTTCAATTGCTTCCCAGAGTCCGTTGATATATGTAGCACCCAGGGCTCTGTCATACAGACCGTAGCCCGGCATTGCCACTTCGCCCCAGATCATTCTGCCGTGATCCGGACGGATCGGTCCTTCAAAGCCGATATCATACAGCGCCTTGACGATCTCATACATATCGAATGTGCCGTCAGAAGAAAGATGCGCTGCTTCCTCGAAATTCGTCGGAGAATGGAAATACAGATTTCTGACATGGGCGAAATGGATTCTTCCCTTCAGAGAACGGATCATATCCGGCAGATCATTGTTCAGGTTTGTTCCATAGGAACCCGAGCAGAATGTAACGCCGTTATGAACATCATCTACCGCCTTCATCAGACGCAGGATGTTTTCCTTGTTGATGATGATTCTCGGCAGTCCGAATACGCTCCAGGCCGGATCATCCGGATGGATTGCCATCTTGATGTCATATTCATTGCACACCGGCATGATCTTCTCCAGGAAATAGACAAGATTTGCAAAGAGCTTCTCATTGTCGATGCCCTTGTACAGTTCAAACAGTTCTTTGACCTTTGCCATTCTTTCCGGTTCCCAGCCCGGCATGACGGTGCCGTTCATATCGCCGGCAATACTGTCGAACATCTGTTCGGGATTGATCCTGTCGACTGCTTCCTGGGTATAGGCCAGGACCGTCGAGCCGTCTGCTCTCTTTCTGGCCAGTTCCGTTCTTGTCCAGTCAAAGACAGGCATGAAATTATAGCAGACAAGATGAATGTCTTCTTCACCCAGATTTCTCAGACATTCGATATATGTATCAATGTCTTTGTCTCTGTCGGCAGAGCCTGTTTTGATTGCATCGGAAACATTGACCGATTCAATGCCTTCGATCTTCAGTCCGGCAGCTTCGACTTCTTCTTTTAACGCATGGATTTCTTCTCTTGTCCAAAGATCGCCCGGCTGCTTGTCATACAGCATGGTAATGACGCCGGTTACACCGGGAATCTGCCGGATCTGTTCCAGAGTAACGGTATCGTGTTTCGATCCGTACCAACGCAGTGTCATTTTCATATCATTGGTCTCCTTTTTTTTCATCTATATTCTGTAATGAAAGCGGTTTATTTCATATTGTGCGGATTGTTGATGGCATTGCAAAAATTGTGCTAAATTAAAATCATGAAGAAACAATACCGCTCAGAATTCGATACCCGCCAGAATATGCGGACGGACAACTATGAGATTTTCTATTACAGCGATACGCATTTTCAGAGCGTATCACCGCACCGGCATGACTACTATGAATTCTATTTTCCCGTATCCGGAAAGATCGAAATGGAAATCGAAGGCACTCTCACCCCGCTATCCACCCGGGATGCCGTCATCGTTCCGCCCCATACCCGCCACCGGGCAATTACGGAAACCGGCGAAAAATCATACTGCCGCTATGTATTCTGGATCTCCGTTCCCTATTTCAATCAGCTGTGCACGCATATGAAAGACCTGCGCTATATCACCGACCGGGCCGAGAAGAACAAAGGCTATATCTGCCATTTCAGTGAGAATGAATACTCTCTCATCCAGTCGCGGATCCTGCGGCTGATCGAAGAAGACCATACTTCCCGCTACGGCCGGAACAGTTTCATCGATTTATGCATCAGCGATCTGCTTCTGACGATGAGCCGGATCGCATATGACCGCGACCATCCGCAGCAGATACAGCCGCAGAGCGACCAGATCCAGGAAATCATGGAATACATCGAAAACAATATCGATGAAGACCTTCGTCTGAGCATGCTCGGCGAAAAGTTCTTTCTGTCCAAGTACTACATTGCCCATGCATTCCATGAAAGAACCGGCATGACGGTACATAAATACATCACGAAAAAACGCCTGGACCGCTGTGCCAATGAAATCAAAAACGGCAGACCGCTGAATGAACTGTATCAGGAATACGGCTTCAATGACTATTCTTCCTTCTTCCGGGCATTCAAGAAGGAATTCAGTATCTCCCCGAAGGAATATCAGGCCATTTATCTGAATGATCCGGCCTACCCCGGCAGACAGAACCATGAAGGCAGATAGCGCAATACCATATAATATTCATAGACTGATAAGGAGACAGAACATCATGTATTTCAAAGAATCAAAAGGATTCCCGAAGAACTTTCTCTGGGGCAGTGCCTCTGCGGCATACCAGGTGGAAGGCGCATGGGATGAAGACGGCAAAGGTCCCTCTGTCTGGGATACATTCGTGCGCATTCCCGGCAAGACCTTCAAGGCCACGACCGGCGATACTGCAGTAGATCATTATCACCGCTATGCGGAAGATGTCCGGCTGATGGCGGATATGGGTCTGAAAGCATACCGGTTTTCCGTTGCCTGGACCCGGATCATTCCCGACGGAAACGGAAACGTCAACCAGAAAGGCATCGATTTCTATAATCGGCTGATCAATGAATGCCTGAAATACCGCATCACCCCGATGATCACGGTATACCACTGGGATCTTCCCCAGGCTCTGCAGGACGCATACGGCGGATGGGAAGACAGACGCATCGTCAATGACTTTGTCCACTATGCCAGAACGATCTTCGATGCATTCGGCGACAGAGTCAAATACTGGATCATCATGAATGAACAGAATGTCTTTACCTCCCATGGCTGGCTGATGGCCACCCATCCTCCCGGAAAGACCAATGACCGGAAGATGTTCTATCAGGTCAATCATCATGCCTTCATGGCCCATGCCTACTCCGTACTGGCACTGAAGGATCTCTGGCCGGACGCAATGGTCGGCTCCAGCTTTGCCTACGGTCCAAGCTATGCCGTTTCCTGCAGACCGGAAGATGCCATGGCCAACTGCGACTACGAAGACCTGAACATCTACTACTGGATGGATATGTATGCCTACGGCAGATATCCCAGAGCCGCCGCTGCCTATCTTGAGGCAAACGGCATTGCCCCGGTACTTGAAAAAGGCGATGAAGAAATCATGAAGAAAGCCGCCGCAAAGATCGACTTCATGGGTGTCAACTACTACCAGACCGCCTGTGTCGAATACAATCCGGCTGACGGTATCGATGGCTTCGGCAAAATGAATACGACCGGAAAGAAAGGAACCGGAACCATGTCCGGTGTCGCCGGCATGTACCGCAATCCCAAGAACCCCTATCTGAAGACGACCGACTGGGACTGGTCCATCGATCCGATGGGACTGCGTCTTGCCTGCCGCAAGATCACTTCCCGCTATGACCTGCCGATTGTCATTTCCGAAAACGGACTGGGTGCCTTTGACAAAGTCGAAGACGGAAAGATCCATGACCCGTACAGGATCGAATATCTCCGCGAACACATCAAAGAACTGAAAAAGGCATGCGATGACGGCTGCCGGATCCTGGCTTACTGCACATGGTCCTATACCGATGTGCTCAGCTGGCTCAACGGATACCAGAAGAGATACGGCTTTGTCTATGTCGACCGGGAAGAAGCGGAAAACGAAGGAACGCTGAACCGCATCCCGAAGGACTCCTTCTACTGGTACAGAAAAGTCATTGAAACAAACGGAAACGATCTCGACTGACCTCAGAGTATTCTGAGGTTTTTTGTACTACAATGAAAATGACGAAACGAGGAGGAATTCTCATGTTTAAGCAGTACCGCTATGACGGCAGCTCCAAATTCAGAATTAACAAAGTATCCACCAGCGAAACCGACCTGTGCCCCGACAAAGACAGAGCCAAGGAAAAAATGAAGGCCAACGAGGATGAACTCGATGAACTTCAGCAGAAACTCTATGCCGAGAAAAAAGAAGGACTGATCATCGTCATCCAGGCAATGGATGCGGCAGGCAAAGACGGAACGATCACCCATGTTCTGCAGTGTCTGTCTCCCCACGGTGTCTATGAAGCGGCTTTCAAGTCCCCGACTTCCACCGAACTTGCCCATGACTATCTCTGGCGGATCGTACAGAAAGTTCCCGCCAAGGGAGAAATCGCCATCTTCAACCGTTCCCACTATGAAGATGTTCTCATCGGCAAAGTCAAAAAACTGTATGAGAAACAGGTTCATGCGGATCGAATCGATACGGACAAGATCATCGAAAACCGCTATGAAGAGATCCGGGCATTTGAAAAATACCTGTACAACAACAATGTCCGCATCGTCAAGATCTTCCTGAATGTATCCAAAGAAGAACAGGCTGAGCGTTTCCTGGCAAGGATCGAAGAACCGGAAAAGAACTGGAAGTTCTCCGCCTCCGACGTGGAAGAAAGACAGTACTGGGATGCCTACCAGGAAGCCTTCGAAGACGCAATCAACGAAACCGCAACAGAGGAATGTCCGTGGTATGTCGTACCGGCAGACCATAAATGGTATATGCGCTATGTCGTATCCGAAATCATTCTCGACACCCTGAAAGACATGGATCCGAAATTCCCGGAAGTAACGCCGGAACGTCTGGAAGAATTCGAAGAATGGCGGCAGATGCTTTTAAAGGAAATCCCGGAAAAGAAATCCAAAAAGAACAAGGAGAAAAAATAATGGCAGTGCTGCAGATGAAACACTGCATGCAATGCGGTACTGAACTGATCCGGAAGTTTCTCCCATCCGAAGGAAAAGACATTCCCTTCTGCCCTTCCTGCAATGCCTTCCGCTTCCCTGTATTCAATGCCGGGGTCTCAATGATCATCACCACCCCGGCAAAAGACAAAGTCCTGCTCATCAAGCAGTACGGCGGAACGGAATATATTCTCTGCGCCGGCTATATCAACCAGGGCGAAGACGCCGAAGACGCCGCTGTCAGAGAAGTCAAGGAAGAACTGAATCTCGATGTCTCGGAAATTCATTTCAACCGCAGCCATTACTATGCGCCGTCCAATACCCTGATGTTCAATTTCACTGCCACGGTCAACGATGAACATGCCCATGGCAACGAAGAAATCGATACCTGGAACTGGATGACCATCGATGAAGCAAAGGAGAAGATCCGCAGAAACAGTCTGGCCAAGGCATTCTTTATGGGCTGGCTGAGCGGAGAATACAGTTTCCCCGATGCACCGGCAAAACCTTACAAGTAAGGGCAGAACTTCAAACGTTCCACCCTTTCTTTTATCGACGATGCAAATCGGTGAAGGCATGTGTCTGTGAAATAATGCGGGGTGAACCCACAGGACCTGTAAATGACTTTGGGGCGATATTCGCCCTTTTATTGTAATGTCTGCTGTCAGGAGGTTTGGAACCTCCGGTTCCATTCGGTCATCTCAGGTATCCATAGGATGCCTGAGATGATCGGTCTGTATTATCATGTTCTTCAGAAAGGAAAAAGGGTCCGGCACTAGCACCCAACTACTTCCGGAACCCTCTGGTTAACAACCATGGGCATCATATCACGCTTTGTCATCAAAAGACACCCTGTTCATCATCCGGATTTCTGATCACAGGCAGAAAACTTTATAACAGATATTCTGCAGATACGCATGAACACATGCAAAGCGCATGAAAGAACGGCTGTATTCACATACAATAAGAACAGAAAGCGAGACAACGAACATGCTGGAAACACCTTTGACAATCAAAAATATAGAACTGAACAACAGAATCGTCATGCCGCCGATGGCATCTGCCAAAAGCGATGCGGCAGGCAATATCACAGAAGAACTGGCGGCGTATTACAATGAACGGGCTATGGCAGGCACCGGTCTGATCATTACGGAACATGCATATATTTCCAGAGCAGGCAAGGCTTCCCCGAACCAGCTTTCCGTGGCACCGGGGGCAGATTTTGCCGGACTCGAACTCATGGGAAATATGATCCGTCTTCAGTCAGACGCAAAGATCATCGTACAGATCAACCATGCCGGCAGTGCCGCAAAACAGGATGATCCGGAAGCCGTCAATCTGGCACCGAGCCCTGTACTGCGTCCGGGCAGGGAAGGCACTCTGCCAAGAGAACTGACCGCCGATGAAATCCATGGCATCGTTGAAGAATTCGCAGAAGCTGCGAAACGGGTATTTGACGCAGGGCTGGACGGGGTGGAAATCCACAGTGCCCATGGCTATCTGCTCAACCAGTTCTATTCCCCATTGACGAATCACAGAACGGATGAATACGGCGGTTCTCTGGAAAACAGACTGCGCATTCACCGGGAAATCCTGCAGGCAGTGCGTGAAAAGACAGGTGATTCTGAGGACTTCATCATTTCCGTACGTCTGGGCGGATGCGATTATATGGAAGGCGGCAGTACCATTGAAGATGCGGTACAGGCCGCAAAGATCCTGGAAGAAAACGGTGCGGATATGATTTCCCTCTCCGGCGGCATGTGCGGATACAATCATCCCGCAAGTAAAGAACCAGGCTGGTTCAAAGATATGAGCATCCCGGTGAAACAGGCCGTTTCGATTCCTGTGCTGCTGACCGGGGGAATCAACGAACCGGAAGAAGCGGAAAAACTCCTGCAGGAAGGCGCAGCCGATCTGATCGGTGTCGGCCGGGCAATGCTGAAAAATGCCTCCTGGAGTCAGAAGGCATTATAGAGATCATTCATTCAGTGCATTATAGATTTTCTGCATATCCAGACTGTCCTGCGGCATGACCATGTCCAGGACTTTTTCTATTTCCCCATCTTTGATCCGGGAAAAAGAAACATCCAGGTGCCAGTCATAGATTTTTCCTTCATTCAGAACCTGATTCAGCGCAGCCAGTGCCGCTGCTTCCCGGATCACATCCTCCGCAGTATCCTGCGGTATATTGCTGCCCATGCGGAATCCGATTCCCTGATATACATGGTTCAGATTTTCATAGACAAAGGCATATCCGGCCCCATATGAACGGAATACATCCTGCAGTTCATTCAGCCGCTTTTCATTCTGCCGGATGATTCTGCTGAACTGACGTCCTTTTCCGGTCATATGCACCGTATTCCCGTCTGTTTCAATACTGCGGTAGACATCATCCATCGCTTCCGCTGCGGAAACAAATGTCTCCGGTGTCATTTCCAGCATGTGCAGCAGTTTTTCATCAATGCAGATTTCCTGCAATGGTGCAGCGTCATCCAGATGCAGATGCGTACATGCATTCAGATCATCGACGGATACAGCTGTACCGTTTTCATAATCGCATACATATGTTTCTCCGTCATCGCCGGTAAAGGAAAATGACTGCCAGTCCCCTGTGACCGCATATCCCTCTGCCTGCAGGATCCGGTACAGCGTTCCGTACGGAATTTCTGTTCTGTAATGATAGCCGTATCCCGGCCAGTCAGATACGGTTTCGCCGATCCGGAAGATTTCCGCGTTGAATTCATCCTCCGCAATCACCGCAGTACGCTCATCAACAGTATATTCATCCATTCTGGTCAGAAGTCCGTTTTCAATGCAGTCCCGCAGATAATGATCAGAAGCTTTCTGCAGAACAGACCGGATTTCTTCCTGTGTGCTTTCCCCGGTGAACACAGCCGTATACTCTCTGCCCGCAATGGTCCGGTCAGATATTTCCTCTGTTTCCGCAACTCTGAAACGCAGGTTCATACGCGTATCTTTCAGCGACGGATACAGACGCATATGTTCCTGCACACTGCGGATACATTCCCTGCCCCTTTCAAAATCCTGTCTGCCATTGATCATGCACTGCAGGATCAGTCCGTCTGTTCTGCCGCTTTCGTCTTTGTCTTCAATAATCAGAATTCCATCCGGCAGCGGAAAGGTGTCCAGCACAACAGACTGTTTCTGTACGGAGAGATCCGCCCTCAGGCAGTTTTCCGTCCATTCCATGCCGTAATAATGATCATCATAGACATGGAATACAAGGTCTTCTTCCAGCCCGTAGACGCTGGTGGATACGGTCCACATCCTGTCGGTATATCCATCGTCCCCCTGAACTTCTTCCGGTCCGGACAGAATCTCAAAAGAGGAAATCTGCAGATCATCCCGGATAAACTTTTTTACATCATCGTCTGTATATTTCTTTGTGCATCCGGACAGAAAAGCCAGAGTGATTGCCAATACGGAACAGATCCGCTTATTCAAGATTTTCTCCATCGGACGCGATCACCTTCTTCAGCCAGTGATAGCTCTTCTTCGGCACCCGTTTCATATCCCTGAGATCATGGTTTGTCCGGTTGACATAGACAACGCCGTATCTCTTGCGCATATCGCCCTGGGAGGAAAGAATATCGATCAAGCCCCAGCCCAGATATCCAAGCACTTCCACACCGTCGATATTCATGGCATCTTTCATCGCCTGAATATGATTGCGGTGATATTCAATCCGGTAATCATCCTGGATTTCATGTACGCCATCCCATTCTTCCTGTACGCCGATGCCGTTTTCAATCGGGAATACAGGCATATGGTAGGTCTGGTATATCTTGTTCAGTACATCCCGGAATCCGTCCGGATCGATCTGCCAGTTCCATTCCGTCGTATCGATATACGGATTGTCTTTCTTTCCGTACTGCAGATAGTAATTCGGCGTCGTCCCCTCCGGTATATTTATGGCGCTGATCGTGGAAGAACTGTAATAGGAGAAGGCAAGATAATCTTCATGATGGTTTCTGAACAGTTCCAGATCTTCTTCCCGCAGATCCATATCAATGCCTTTTACCTTCACCCACTGCATCATTTCCCGGGAATACTCGCCTCTTGCAAACACATCGAGCAGTGTCTTATTCAGGAATTCATCTGCTTTCCTTGCCGCAAGAACATCTTTGGGATCGCAGGTTGCCGGATAATTCTCACTGTATGCCAGCATTCCCCCAATCTTTGCGTCGGTATGCGCATGGAGATAATTGACGATCTGACAGTGTGCAGCCATAACATGATGGCCGATCTGATACAGATCGTTTTCTGATTTATCGCCATTGAGATATCCGGAAATACGGAAGGCAATGGCCGGGTTCCAGTAGAGATTCTGTTCATTGAATGTCAGCCAGTAATGCACTTTCTTTCCGAATCGGTCAATCGCTTCTTTTGCATAGCGCACAAAGAAGTCCATGACTTCCCGGGAAATAAATCCGTTGTATTTCTCGGCAAGGTACAGCGGCATATCGAAATGATACAGACATACCATCGGCTCCAGACCCCGTTCGATCATCGCATCCAGCAGCCGGTCATAATAGGCAAAGCCTTCTTCATTGAATGCGCCGCATCCGTCTTTGACGCATCTGGACCAGGACATCTGGATCCGGTACATGTTCATGCCGAGATCTTTCATCAGGTCCAGGTCTTCTTCATAATGGTGGTAGTTGTCATTGGCAAAATGCCAGTCGCTGCGGTTTTCCGCCGGTTCGACAATGTCATAGACAGACAGGGATTTTCCGCCTTCGTTCCATCCTCCTTCTGTCTGCATGCTTGATACTGAATTGCCCCAATAAAACATCGTTATTTCCTCTCTTCCAGTATTTTCCTGACCGTATCCGCGAATTCTTCCGCCCGGTTCATGGAAAACTCTCCGTGATATAAGCCCGGCAGGATCCGCATCGTGCTGCCTTCAATGATTTCATGGATACGTTTCATGGAATCTCTGATCCTCTTATTTTCTTTTTCACCGCAGTACAGATATACCTGTGCTTCGGTATCTTTCAGTGTTTCTTTGACTGTATATGCCGTACTCGCCTTCATAAATGCGATCATATCCGCTTTTGCAATGCCTTTTGTATCCCGGAAATAGTCTTCGAACAACGTATCCGGCATGTGCAGAGACGCAAACTGCAGCTTTGCGAATGAACGTTTTGAAATCAGCCTGTAGGAACTGCCGAAGGCCGGTCCCGTCAAAGCATTGGTCAGCGGATCGGGAATGACCGCTGCGCTTTCAATCAGTGCATGCCCGCAGATATTATTTCTCTGCGACAGAATTTCCAGCGCTGTCTGTCCGCCGAGAGACAGTCCGCCCAGCAGATCCGCATAACCGTTCAGTTTCTCATCGATCAGACGGATGATTTCTGCCGCGTTGTCTTCGATCGATGTATAGGGTCTCTCACTGCCCGCATGTCCGTCCAGCACCGGCAGAAGGATATGGAAGTCTTTCTGCAGCAATTCTGCAGCCCTGCGGTAATTCCACCAGGAAAGACCGCCGCCATGCAGTAAGACAATCGTTTTTGCATTCCCTTTTCCGTATTCTTTATACATACTGTTTTCCATTCATTCTCTGCAGAAATCCGCATATCGCATGGCATGCCTTCAGATCATCTCTGCCTTTGAAGCCATGCCCGGCTCCGGGCAGCTCCAGATATGCACAGCTGGGATAAATCTCTTTCAGTTTTCTGGCATAGGAGATATCCACGATATCATCTTCCGTCCCGTGCATCAGCAATACAGGTCCTTCATACCCTGCCATTTCTTCATAGGGGTCCATATGGATGACACAGCGGGCATACTCACCGCCCAGTTTCATCGGTATTCTTCCCAGTACATCCGGAATATTGTCAGGATCGAAAGAATAGAACATCATCTTTCCTCTTCTTGCGTCATCCGGTATGCATACCGCCGGATACAGCAGGATCAGTCCGGCAATGATCTCCTTTCCGAGCATCTTCGCGGTCAATCCGGATACGAATCCGCCCTGGCTGCAGCCCAGCAGGATGATCTTTTTGTTTCTGTATTTCTTTTTGACAGAATAAATGACTGCCAGCAGATCTGCCGTCTCCGTCATGACTGTCATATCTTCGGTTTTCCCGTCACTGCTGCACCGAAGACCGCCGCCGCAGTAGTCAAACGTAACCGCCAGTGCGCCCTGCTCCGCCATCAGAACGGCATAGTCTTCGCACATCTTTTCATTGGCCAGAAATCCATGGCTCAGGATCACCGCTGTCTTCGCAGTTTCGGGATTTCCGAATACATGGCCGCGAATTGTCATGGATTCTCTCTGACAGCTGAACTTCTCTTTCTTTACTGTCTGTTTTCTCATCATACAAACTTCTTCTGCATCAATCATATCATCCTAGTCTCTCTGACCGGTATTATTCAGAAGAAAAAACACGGACCGGATTGATCCGTGTTCTCTGGGCAGCCTGCGATCAGCTGACCTTTACACCGAAGTTATAGACTCTGTCGAAGGTAATGTCTTTGTCTTCGCCGGTGAAGCTGATTTCTGCCTGTTCCAGAATCGTTGAACTGTCAGCGCACAGGAAGATATCCTGCGGACGCGCTTCAATGACGAATTCGTTTTTCCAGTTGTAATAGCCGAAGTTCCTTGTGTCGAGGGTGAATTCTACTGTCTTTGTCTCACCCGGTTCCAGGGTGACGCGGCTGTAGGCGCGCAGTTCCTTGATCGGCCGGATGACGGTCGGGCATTTGGAATGGGTATAGATCTGCACCGTCACATCACCCTTACAGCTGCCTGTATTCTCAGCTTCACAGCTGACTTTGAATGTTCCGCCCGTTTCAACTTCCGTGTCCGCCTTGAGATTGCGGATATCGAATGTCGTATAGCTGAGGCCGTAGCCGAACGGATACAGCGGCTGCAGCACGCCGGGTTCCGGTTTCTGTCTGATATTGGTATAGCCGCTGCCGGTCATTGTGCCATAGTACAGCGGGCACTGGGAGGAAATCTGCGGGATCGTCACCGGCAGACGTCCGCCCGGGTTGGTTTCGCCAATCAGCGCTTCGGTGACAACGCGGGAGGCGGAAGGACCCGGATACCAGGCTTCCAGAATCGCATTGCAGAGAGGCTCCGCTTCGCCAAGCGCCAGGGCTCTGCCGCTGTAGAGGACCATGACAACCGGTTTGCCGGCTGCCGCGCATGCCTCGAGCAGTGCCTGCTGGTGTCCCGGCAGACGCAGATCAGGATTGTTCGTTCCTTCGCCGGAAGTGACATCCGGTCCGAAACCGGTAACTTCGCCCAATGCCATCAGAACAATGTCCGCTTCCTCTGCCAGCTTCGCGGCTTCTTCGATTTCTTCTTTCCAGTTTTCCGATCCGTTATGCGGGCCGAAGCAGTAGGTGATTTCCGTATCCGCAAGGGCTTTTGCCAGCTCTTCCGTCAGGCTTGTCATGCCGTAGTCTTCCCGCAGCCATGTATTCAGGTTTTCCTGATAGTCTTTGGCCGGATCGCGGTTGAGCTTGGCGGACATTCTTTCGATATCCAGCATATCGCCGAGCATGTCCGCAAAGCCTTCCATCTGGATCGGCGCATTCTCCGGATCCAGGACATTGCCCATCATGCCGCCCATCATGCACGGATACGCGTAGCCGCCGAACATGGAACTCAGTCTTTCCGCAAACGGACCGATGACAGCCAGTTTCTTCAGGTCTTTCCTGAGCGGCAGGATACCGTCATTCTTTAACAGTACCAGCGACTTGCGGGCGATCTCTTCGCTCAGCGCATCCGCCGCGGGATCGTCGAAGACTGCCTGTGCCTTTTCCGGGTCGATATACGGATCATCGAGCAGACCGAATTCTTCTTTCTGCTGGAGGATGCGCAGGACGCAGTCATCGAGGTCTTTTTCATCGATCACGCCGTTTCGTACGCCGTCCGGGATATGGTTGTATACCGTGGTGATCATCGTATCGGCGTCAATGCCTGCTTTCAGGGCAGCCGCCGCAAGTTCTTCCCGGTCCTTGAACATGCCCTGTGTTTCAATGACACGGGGAATGGAGAGACCGTCGCAGACCGCAGTCCCGGTAAAGCCGAGCTCATCGCGCAGAACTTTTCTTGTGTATTCATCGTTTACGGACATCGGTCTGCCGTCGATATCAGAGTAGGTGACCATGATGCCCTGCATATCCGCTTCTTTGATGGCAGCCGCGAACGGTGCCGCATAGACTTCTTTGATTTCCCTCGGTCCGATATTGACGGTCGCGCAGTTGATGCCGCCCTCGGATACGCCATAGGCAAGCCAGTGCTTGGCCAGCGCCGCACAGCGCTTCGTATAGTCATCGCCCTGGATGCCCTTTGTCTCTTCCGCCGAGAACCTTGCGGCCAGAAGCGGATCTTCGCCGAAGGTTTCACCGACTCTGCCCCATCTTGAATCACGGGCAACATCCGCGACCGGGCTCATCATGACCTTGGCGCCGATCGCTCTGCCTTCATCCGCGATGACTTTTCCCATTTCATTGGATAGTCTGTCCTGCCAGGTGGCTGCCAGGGCCAGCGGAATCGGGAATACGGTTGCGTCTGTCGCGACCAGACCGGTCGAGCTTTCGCACTGGATAATGATCGGCAGACCGCATTTTTCAATCGAATACTTCTGCAGGGCATTATGCGCTTCGGCTGCCTGCTTCGGTCCGCTGACGAACGGTGTTGCGTACTGGGTAAAGCGGCCGATACCGTTGGGCATTGCTTTTTCCGCTTTTTCCTGCGAGAAGACACCTTTGTCTACTGCCCTCGAGGGCATGATACAGCTGAGCTGGTTGGCCTTTTCTTCCAGCGTCATCTTCGCCAGAATATCAAGAACGCGCTGACTGGGTTTTTTCATAGTGTTTTCCTTTCTCCGGTTATTTCATGTTTCCAATGTACAGGTCGCTGTTGATTTCCTTCAGGTGATCCTGGAACTCATTTGTTCCATAGAGCGCATCACGGAAATTGATCAGCTCGATATGATTGTCTTTGATCCAGTTTCTGTAGGTATCGGACAGAGCGCACTGCAGTTCTTTGACCCGGTGCAGATTGCAGGAACTCTCGGCCAGGATATGGTCATCGCAGTATCCCGGATGCCAGCCGTAGAAATAAATCTCTTCCTCTTCCGTCCATTCCGGATTCATCAGTCCTTTATACGGATCATAGCTGTCCCAGTCTTCCATCTTATACGACTGCGTAACAGCGCTCATATCGGAGATGATATGCAGGTGTGCATATTTCTCTGCCGGTACCGTACCGCCCGGATTGCGGGCAAATCCTTCTGCGCTGTAGAAGTCATAGACGATGCCCAGTTCATCCAGCACATCGATGAATGCCTTTTCCAGGGGAAGATCATTGTGTCTGGCACTTGCCACATCCGGAACCTTCCCGAGGATATCCATGCACAGCTGCGCTTCTGCTCTGAATTCCTTACAGGCATCCTCATAGGTGGCTTCTGCCATGAGATCCTGTCTTCTGTGTCTCCATTTGAAACGGCCTTCCGCATCGACCAGAGAAGGAACTTCTTCCGGCGGCAGGACCGGGCTTTCCCAGAGATGCCTGTGCCATCCGACCGAGATCCACGGCCGTTTCTTCAGCCATTCCAGAGATTCCCGGACATGGCGGCTGTCCAGCATCACATCCGCGCTGCATCCGATCCCGGAATCAAGCACTCTGTAAATACCCAGGTCATATGCCTCGGTATAGCCGACGTCATCGCATCTGTAAATCAGTCTTTTGCGCATAATGATAAAACCTCTCTCTTATATCTGCTTTCATACTATCTCTTTTTCACAGCATGTGTAATAAAAAACTCCATGCATATCTGCACAGAGTTAAGCAGCTACTGCGTTGACGACCATTTCTTCGTACTGCCTTGTATACAGGTCGTAGTAATAGCCTTTTTTCTTCATCAGTTCACGGTGTTTTCCGCGTTCGATGATCTTACCGTCCCTGACGACCAGGATCACATCCGCATCAACGATGGTTGAAAGACGGTGGGCAATGACAAAGGAAGTTCTTCCTTTGATCACCGTCAGGATCGCATCCTGGATGGCTTTCTCGGTCAGTGTATCGATCGAGGCAGTGGCTTCATCCAGCACCAGGATCCTCGGATCTGCCAGGATAGCCCGGGCAAAGGAAAGCAGCTGTTTCTCACCGGTGGAAAGCAGATCGCCGCCTTCACCGACTTCGCTGTCCAGACCCTTGTCCATCTTATCGATGACGAATTCCGCAGATACCAGTTTCAGTGCCCGCATGATTTCTTCATCCGTCGCATCCGGCTTACCGTAGCGCAGATTGTCCCGTACCGTTCCCGAGAACAGATGCGGTGTCTGCAGCACATAGCCGATATTCGAATGAAGCCAGAGCTGTGAACGCTCCCTGGCATCTCTGCCGTCGATCAGCACCTGGCCTTCCGTCGGTTCAAAGAACCGGCAGACCAGATTGACCAGCGTTGACTTGCCGGCACCGGTTTCTCCGACAATTGCGACATTGGTTCCCTTCGGCACCTGCAGATTGAAATGTTCCAATACCATTTCATTGCCGTCCGGATACATGAAGGAGACATCTCTGAATTCGACATCGCCTTCCAGTTTTTCCCAGTTTTCCTTCTTCGGATGGAAGGTATCTCCGTATTTCGCAATGACTTCCGGGGAATCCGCGACATCCGATTCCGTTGCCATCAGCCGGGTGAATCTTTCGATATTGACCTGGATCGCAATCAATGCCGCGATCGTTTCGATCATCATCTGGATCGGTTCCATCAGATTCAGCGCATAGCTCATGAATACCGAAAGCGTACCGATTTCCAATACGGTTTCCAGCGTCAGCCTGCCGCCCTGCCACAAGACAAGGGCAAGCGCAATGGAACCCATCATGGTGACCGTCGCCGAGAACAGCGCCGAATACCTTGCCGTTCTGACCGAAGTCTGCTTCATTTCCAGCGTATCCCTGCGGAAATCATTGGAAATCGTATTCTCTACAACCAGGGCCTTGATCGAACGGGCACCGGTGATGCCTTCATTGAAATCACTGGTGATCGTGGAATTGATATGGCGGATCTTCCGGTTCAGAGGGACAAGATGTCTCTGGAACCAGGTGATCAGCACCGATGCGATCGGTACCAGAATCAGAACATACATTGCCAGTCTGGCATTCATTTTAAGCATGACTGCCAGAACGAACAGCACATACGATCCGTTCCAGACGGTATCCATCATCCGCCAGGCAACCAGCTCACCGATCTTGCCGGTATCGCTCATGACTCTGGCATGGATATAGCCGACATTGTTCTGGTTGAAATAGGCAAAGGACAGTTCCTGCAGATGGTTGAAAGACGCATCGCGCAGATCTCTGTCGACGTCCATTTCCGTCATGCCTGCCCACCAGACGCTGATATAGTTGATCGTTACCTGCACCGTCAGGATCACCAGATACAGAACAATGAACTGTACCAGTGTATCCAGTGTCTGCTCACCGATGAAATGGTTGATCGCATAGCGGTTGAACAGCGGGAATACCGAGTCGATCAGACTTGCCAGGATTCCCATCAGAACCATGGCAATGATCCGTTTTTTATACTTCATCGCAAACGGAACGACTTTGGGTATACCGAAGAACGGCAGTTTTACATTTGTATTGTCATCCTGCATATGCCGCCTCCGTTTCCAGTCCCTGTTCCATCTGCAGCGTATAGATCCGCTTATAGATGCCGTCCCGGGCAATCAGTTCTTCATGGGTGCCGAGCTGCACGATCCTTCCCTTGTCCATGACCGCAATCAGATCTGCATTGAGCAGGGTCGTGATCCGGTGGGCAATCAGAATGACCGTGGAATCCCCGGCATTTTCCTTCAGTGCGCTGCGGATCTTTGCGTCGGTCTCCGCATCGACAGCAGAAAGTGAATCATCAAATACCATGACCGGCGGCTTCCGGATGAGCATCTGGGCAATTGCCGTACGCTGTTTCTGTCCGCCCGAAAGCGTAACGCCGCGTTCGCCGACAAATGTCTCATAGCCTTCCTTGAAGTGTTCAATGGAATCATCCAGAGACGCGATCCTTGCGGCATTGCGCACATCTTCCATATCGGAAGAAGGACTGGCGATCCGGATATTCTCGGAAAGCGAACGCGAGAACAGATACGGTTCCTGCAGAACCATACCGATATTCTGACGGACCCATTCTCCCTTCATATCCGCAATATCCACGCCGCCGACCGTGATCTTTCCGCTTCCTTCCGGCAGCGGATAGAGTCTGTCCAGCAGATACATCAGTGTCGACTTGCCCGATCCCGTCGCGCCGAGAATACCGACCGTCGAACCCGCCGGAATCATCAGAGACACATCATTGAGGATCTCCGTACTTCCGTTGTCATAGGAAAAGGAAACATGATCGAAGACGATGTCCTGATGGAAGTCCGGTGTCAGCGCATCCGGCTTATCCTGTTCTTCTTCGGAATTCATGATATAGCGCAGACGGTCAATGGAAATGCCTGCCTTGGAAAGATTGGCAATGACCCTTCCCAGCATACGCACCGGCCAGGTAAGCATCGCATTGTAGGAAACAAAGGCGATATAGTTGCCGGCGGAAAGACCGTGATTCACACACAGCCAGCTGCCGTAGCACATGATCGTCAGGACCTGCACATAGGAAAAGAAATCCATGGATGACCAGAATGCGGCCATTAACTGCATCAGCCGGATCCACATATTCGTATAATAGTGATTCTGTTTTTCAAAACGCTGCCGTTCGTAGATTTCCCGGCCGAAGGCCCGGACAACCCGGACACCGGTCAGATTCTCCTGGGCGATGGAAGAAAGCTTTCCTTCTTCCTCATCGACGATCCGGAACTGCGAGCCGATCTTTTTATGGAAATAGAAACTGTATCCGATGATCACCGGAATAAACGCCACGGAGACAAGTGTCAGCTGCACATGGATCGATGCCATAAACACAATTGCCAGAATGATCAGTACCGATACTCTGAACAATGTGGTCAGCTGCTCCGAAAGGAACATCTTGATCTGCTCGACATCCGATGTACATCTCTGGATGATATCGCCGGTCCGGTTTTCCGAATGCCAGGAAAACTGCAGATGCAGGATATGATCAAACAGCGTATTGCGCATTCTCTGCACCAGTGTCTCGGCACCGGTCGCGTTGCATATTCTGAACAGACAGCGGCAGGCTGCACTTCCCAGGGCAACCGTGACGACCGCAATGGCGATCAGATACAGATGGCTCCGCAGATAGGCTGCGCCGCCGATTCCTTCGATCCATGCATTGACCGCTTCCGGCAGCGGTGAAACACCGTCACTGAGCAGACAGTCGACGGTATAGGCAATGATCTTCGGGTTGATCAGATCCAGCACCGAAACCATACATGCAAAGAAAACCGCCAGGACAAAATACCGCTTGGAACCCCGCAGGAAATAAAAGACCAGACTTGATTTTGTGGGATACTTTTCTTTCTTCATCACTGCCTCCTTTCAGCCTATACAGTATATCTGCAGTTGCATCTGTTGACAATCTCAATGACCTTCATATCCGCTCCGCTGCATGTTTTCGAAAACAAAAACAGATCATCCGAAGCAGCTGCTTTTCCGATCTGTTTCCGTACATATTTACTCTGCGGCTTTCCCCAGGAAATACAGGCTTTCCTTCGGCTTTCTTTCCAGTGTCGTTCTGTCTACAGCGACCAGTCCGAATGTCATGGCATAGCCTTTCTGCCATTCAAAGTTATCCATGAAACTCCAGTAGCAGTATCCGTTCACCGGAATACCGTCCTGTCTGCAGTTCTGTACCCCCTGCAGCGCCCGGCGGATAAACTCTACCCGGTCCGCATCCTCCGCTACGGCTGTGCCGTTTTCCGTTACGATCAGATTGCCTTTGAACGATTCATGTACTTTCCGGATGACATGTTCCAGCGCTTCCGGATAGTATTCATAATCCATCTGGGTCAGCTTGGCACCTTCAGGACAGGGAAGCTGGCCATTTGCACCGTACAGCGTTCTTGTATAGTTCTGTACACCGAGGAAGTCATCTCCCTCAATATACGGTACATAATGCAGGAATTCTTCATCCCATGCCTTCTGCACGAATCCTTCTCCGCCTTCCTCTGCCGTCTGCAGATCATGCAGGGACAGGGTAATGCCGACCTGGATTTCCGGATGGATCTTTTTGATAGCTGCCTTTGCGGCCTGATGAGCCCGCATGACCAGAATATCTCCCTGTTCCGACCGGGAAGAAACAAAGATCTGCGGCTGCGGCGTACCGAATACTTCCGCATTCTCCATGGCGGCATATTTCATGTTTTCCATCATCTTTTCGAAATTCATGCCGACCTGGACCGTGCCTTCTGCCGACTTTGCATTCTGTGCCGCCTGCTTTGCCATCAGTTCGAAACGCTTTGCGATTGCGGCCAGCTGCAGTCCCATATTCGCTTCATTGATCGTGCAGATATACCGGAGTTCATCACCGAGCTGCTCTGCGATATAGGCAGCGTATCTTTCAAAGTATCCGATTGTGCTTTCCGCTTCCCAGCCGCCCTTCTGAATCAGCCAGACCGGACTGGTGAAATGCATCAGCGTCACCAGCGGTTCGATACCGTATTTGCGGCAGGTACGGATCACATCGCGGTAATGCTCTGTTTCCTTTTCGTCAAACCTGCCCTCTTCCGGTTCGATTCTCGCCCATTCAATGGAGAAGCGGTATGCATTCAGCCCTGCCTCTGCCATCATCCGGATATCTTCTGCATAGCGGTTATAGTGGTCGCAGGCAATCCCGGAAGGTTCCGTAAAGGAAGAATGCGGCATCTGTTCCTGTGCCCAGTAATCGCTGTGAATGTTATTGCCTTCGACCTGGTGCGCAGCCGTAGCGGCACCGATCAGAAATTCTTTCGGAAAACTCATATATCCTCCCTGCCGTTCAGCGGCACACAGATTCCCTCTGTGATGCCGTTTTCATTGAATGCGTCAACTCTGACAAAGTACTCTCTGCCTTTGATCAGTGCACCGATTCTCTTTTCGCCTGCTTCAAATACCATATAGCTGTGATACAGCTTTTCCGGTGAAGAACCGAAGAGAATGTTATAGCCCAGCGCATCGTCCTGTTTTTCAATTGTGACATGCATATCCAGTTCCGCGGTCCTGACGGCTTTGAATGCAGGAACCGCCGGTCTGTTTCCGCTGCCAAGACCGAATACCCTGAGTCCGGAAACACACGGTCTTTCACCATACGGCACTTCCATTGCGGAAAGCTTCAGATATCTTGCGGCATACCCTTCTTCGCTGATGATCAGATCATGGGAAAGATCTGTATCGGCCTGTGTCCTGTCGCATACAGTGAACCAGTTTTCCCCGTCCGCAGAAGCTTCCAGTTTCCAGCGGGTGATCAGATCTCTTTCTTCGATATATCTCGCCTGGGTTCCCGGACGGATCTCACCCGGACATTCCATTTTGATTTCGTCATCGGCGAAATTGATCTGTACTGCATGGACATCAAAACTGCCGCCAAGATCCAGACACAGCCATTCCTCTTTGGATGTGCTCTGGGCCTGCCACCATGTCTGTACATTTTCTTCCGCTGCCTTTGCAGGTTCATGTCCCTCCGTAAAGGAAGACGCTGTGACATTCTTGTGTGCACTCAGCAGCATCCATTCCGGATTTCTCCACGGATCCTGTTTCAGACCGGATACAGACACCGGCCAGTCGCCGTATCTCTGGTTGCAGAAGAGTTCGCCGTCCGCATCATAGCCGGCCGGCCATAACCCGACTCTTCTTTCAAAATCATGGTTCTTTGATATGCGCATGGACGCTGTATGCCACCAATTGCCCTGTTCATCCTGCATCGTCGAACCGTGTCCGGCACCGGGAAGGAATCCGCCCGGCTTATAGGAATACGGATTGTTCTCCGCAAGTTCAAACGGTCCCATCGGGGAATCCGAGACATATACACCGTCTGCGTACGTGTTGTACTGCGTTCCCGGACATGCATACTGGAGATAGTATTTTCCGTCATGCTTGTCCATCCAGGCACCTTCGATATACGGTTTCTGCGACAGCATCCCCCGGATCATCATCCTGATTTCATCCGATAACATGCTTTCCGGGGCAGGATTGCGTTTCAGGAATCCCTGATAGCGCATTTCGATTTCTTCTTCGCTGAGCGGGAATACCGAATTGTCTTCGCCGATCCTCTCATAGCCGATTTCATAGGGATGTCCTTCGATCAGCGCCTTCTTTTCCCCGATTGGTTTCATCGTTTCCGGATCAAGTTCCACGCCATAGATCGGTGTCATATTGGAGCAGCCCCAGTAGAAATATACCCGGCCGTCATCATCGATGAAGAGATTGGGATCCCAGAACGGGAAGCTTCCTTCCACCTTTTCATACGGACCGTTAAGGATATCTTTTGTTCTGTAGCGGTCGCAGTTTTTCTCCCGGCTGGAAGCACAGAACCAGACATACCCGTCTTTGACGCGGACATCCGGTGCATAGTCATACAGCGGAAGATCTGCGGGAAGCCGATGGCTTTCCCAGTGAACTAGGTCATCCGATACCCAGACACCCAGCTGCATCGACGCAAAGATATAGTACTTTCCTTCGAAATAAATCATGCTGGGATCTGCCGCCTCCCGGCAGATTTTCAGCTGACCATGGAGTCTCTGGTCAAGATTGAACTGATAGCGGTACGGTACATTGACCGGATTACAGTAATATTTCATAATGATACGCTCCTTCGCATACATGTGCTTTGGTTCCGCCGGGCAGAACAATATCCGCATCGCAGGGAACCGTCATATCCAGAATGAGTTTATCTTCTTCATACTTCCAGGCACTGATCACCGTGCCGCAGGGGGAATCCCACTGTGCCTTTGCATATCCCAGCGACGGATCAGGCACCGGCTGTACTGTCAGCCTTCCTTCGGAAAGCCGGATACCGCATACGGTATCGAACAGCCAGCCGCTGATGGCACCATAGGAATAATGATTCAGCGAATCATGGACCGTTCCG
This sequence comes from uncultured Erysipelotrichaceae bacterium, assembly GCA_902786245.1. Lineage (GTDB taxonomy): Bacteria > Bacillota_I > Bacilli_A > Erysipelotrichales > Erysipelotrichaceae > Bulleidia. The sequence continues at coordinate 18,250 of CADABS010000016.1, read as the reverse complement.
TCTTCACGGATACCGTCCCATGTTTCCCAGATACTGGTGGCGCCTTTCTTTACCGCATACAGCCAGCCCGGACATTCGTCCTGCAGCAGAAGCCTGTATGCCGTATCCGCATGGCCGTATTCACAAAGCACCCGGCAGAGATCCGGTGTTGAAAGGAATCCCGTATTCAGATGATATCCGTTTTCTCTGACCATTTCATTCAGCTGATCTGCAGCCTTCTGTGCTTCTTCTCTGCTGAGAAGGCCGAAGGCAATGGGTCTGACATATTCGCACTGCCTCTTTGAATCGATTCTGCCCTGATCGGTGCATGTATAGCGGTATGCCTGTTTTGCATTTGCGGCGATATCGCCGTATTTGCGTGCATCCTTTCTATTTCCGAGCAGTTCTGCGATCTTTGCAAGAAGCGATGCAGAGCGGAAGTAATACGCGGTTGCGACTTCCGGGGAACCGTGCATCATCGTCTTCTTCATGGCTTCGGTATTGTCCACATCCGGCTGACACCATTCCCCGAAATGGAAACCTTCATCCACGAGATATTTCTTAAACGGATTGGCTATATTTGCCAGTCTTGTCTTCTGTGCCCGTGCGCTGACAAAGTCCACCCATCTGCACATCATGTCATAGTTTTCTTCCAGGATCTTTCTGTCGCCATAGGTTTCATAGAGAATCCAGGGAACGATGACACAGGCATCTCCCCATCCGGCAGATCCCTGCAGCATATTCGAGATCACGGAACCGCTGTTGTTTACCGGCGCAATGTTCTGAACAAGTCCGTCTTCCTTCTGGGCATAGCGGCATTCACCGAGCCATTTGCGGTAGACCGGCAGGCAGTCCATCAGGTACATTGCCGTATGTGCAAATACCTGGGCATCCCCCGTCCATCCGGCTCTCTCCCTTGTCGGGCAGTCGGTCGGAACATCCGCAAAGTTGGATTTCATGGACCATACGCTGTTGGCAAAGAGACGGTTGACATCCGCATTGCCGCATTCGAAGAATCCCGTCTGCTTCATATCGGAATAGACAGCGATGGAAGTGAATTCCGCATCTTTCAGATCGATATCCGTTTCCACCTTCGCATAGCGGAAACCGAAGACCGCAAAATGCGGCTTATATACATTCCATCCGTCTTTGCATATATATTCAATCTTCTGGGCAATTCCGCCGTTTTTGTTCCGCTCGCCCGGATCGAAATTCGACTGTGTGAAATTGCCGTTTTCATCCAGTGTTTCACCATGGCGCAGAACGATCTTCTGTCCGGCCTCAGCATACACCCGCAGTTCTGTATATCCGGCCAGATTCTGACCGAAATCAATGACGGTGCTGCCATCCGGTGTACGGATCAGCTTTCCCGCAAACCGTTCATGTTCACACACCGGAACGCTTTCCGATGCACAGAGATTTCCATAGCCGAAGTCAGCGGTCCGGACGCCGTGCCAGCCGGTGATTTCTTCCCGGCGGGCATCATAGCATTCACCCTGCTGCAGGTCATTTTCACGGACCGGACCGGCCTGGGAAGCTTCCCATTGCGCATCGCTGCACAGCACGGTCTGTCCATCCGCTTCCAGCTGACAGAGCAGAGCGATATCCTCCCCGTAGTAATCCGTCAGTCCGTCGATGCCGACACTGCCCCGGTACCATCCGTCTCCCAGCAGTACCGTCAGTTCATTTTCTCCTTCCTGCACAAGAGAACTGACATCATAGCACTGCACACAGAGCCGGTGATGATAATCGCCTGTCCCCGGCGCAAGAACAAAGTTTCCGACTCTGTTTCCGTTGAGACGGGCTTCATACAGTCCGTGGCAGGTAATATACAGAACTGCATTCTGTACTCTGCCAAGGGAAAACCGCCGGCGCAGCACTGAGGCCGGCTGCCGCTGACCGTTTTCTCTCTGCACCTCCGGATCGATCCATTTTGCCTGCCACTGTGCAGGCAGCGCTGCTGTCTGATTCATGAACCAAACCTCCCGGCGAACCATTCCGCGCTTACTTCCATACTCCTCAGCGGATCTTTATCGATCCAGTTTTTATGACTTTCCAGCACAACCGCCCTGACACCATTTTCCACGGCGATTTCCTTCATTCCGTCCAGGTCCATATTCCCGGTACCCAGTTCCATGGAATCCGCCTTCAGGATCGGAGTCATTGCCTTTCCCTTCAGACGGAAACCGCGGTCGGTAATATGCCACATCCGCATTCTTGGGCCGAGTTTTTTCATCCATACCTTCGCATCGGCACCGCCGTCGGTAAACCAGTAGCTGTCGAATTCGAAATTGACAAAGGCAGGATCGGTTTCTTCGATCAGAACATCGTATGCGCACCGGCCGGACGATACCGGCAGAAGCTCGGCGTTATGGTTGTGATAGAGCAGAGTGATTCCTGCATTGTGCAGAACCTCCCCGGCTCTGTTCAGTCTTTCTGCCAGATCTCTGACAGACGCTTCATCGCCGTAATCGAACCGGTACATACCGGTGATTGCGACCGTATCCGTCCCGAGATCCTTTGCCTCAAGGATCAGACCGCCCGGTTCCTTTTCCAGAGAACCGAGATCCGTATGCAGAGTGATTACGGAAAGACCGCTTTCCTGCATCAGTTCCTTCCAGTTGAGATTGCCGCCCTTTCCTGTCGGCATGCCGGCAGCTTTTGTCAGAACGCGCACCATCAGCGGCGACGGATGGATCATGAACCGGTTGAGTTCAAGACCGTCATAGCCGGCTGCCCTGATCCGCCGCAGCGCTTCCCGGGCCTGTTCTTCTTTCTGCGTTACCGTACCCAACATGATCTGCTGGACTGCTGTTTTCATTTCCTGATCCCCTGCAATACTCTATTGACCTGCTTGATGTTTTCTTCATCAGCACCGGACTGCTTCAGCAGACTGATCAGCGTCATCCTTGCCATCATTCTCTGCAGACCCGGGTTGTCCTTGACCGCATCTGCCACATCGCCGCGTTCCGATGCGCCTTTTGCCATCATCGCATCGATTACGGCACCGGCCTGCGGATTCTGTCTGATTTCGCCGAGCGTATCCTGAATCGAGAAACATGCAGGATCAATTTCCTCTGCGTCAAACCAGTTCGTTACCGATGCGGCTGCCTTATTGAAAATATACGATTCATCCGGTTCGGATACCCGGGTGACTGTCATCGTATCGCTGCATGCTCCGCTGACTGCTTTGAATGTATGTGTTCCCGTGATCGGCGCACGGAAGACAAATACCGTCTTTCCTTCCTGTGTGCCGATTTCTTTTTCATCCATGTACAGCGTTACGCTGCTCTGGTTCGAATAGACTTTGATTTCCGTGGTATCTTCGCACCGGTTGGCATAGCGTCTGCCGCAGAGATGGACAAACGGCTCCTTCCTGTTCCAGGCTGCCTTGTACAGCCAGAACGCATCTTTCTTCAGCTGTCTGTCAAAGGTGACAAGACCCTTCTGGTTTTCGCCGTGCTTGCCGCCTTCATCCCTGCCGTCTGCCGCAAAGTCAAACAGATTCCAGACATGCGTCGCCCACAGATACGGTCTTTCTTCGATCATCCGCAGCATATGTTCATGGTACAGTGCCTGGTATTCTTCCGTATAATCGCCCTTTTCCGGATGGCTGCTGTGATAGGCAGGATTGGCATCCGCACCGTATTCCGAGAAGCCGATGACACGGTCCGGATAGTTTGTATGATATTCATCAAAGAATTCATCATTCTGCACCAGGTCTCCCAGATACCATCCGAAATACAGGTTATAGCTGTTGAGATCGGGAATCTCCAGGATCGGGCTGTCTGTTTCCAGCATGAATACATTCGCCATGACCGTCGGTCTGGTCTCATCCAGCCGGTGGCACAGATCATTCAGCGCTTTGTGATTATCGAGCAGTTCTTCATTGACTGCACTGGCGGCAGTGATTTCATTCGACAGACCCCATACGGCAATACTCGGATGGTTATAGCACTGGGTAACGAGTTCCTTCATCTGGGAAAGGGTATTTTCCCGTCCGTCATGCATATGCATGGTGATATAGGGAATCTCCGCCCATACGACAAGTCCGTTTTCATCACACAGATCATAGAATTCCTGGGCGTGCTGATAATGGGCAAGCCGGAGCGTATTGGCACCGAGTTCCCGGATGATTTCCATATCCGCCTGATGTTCTTCCAGGGACAGGGCATTGCCCGAACCCTTACGGTCCTGATGGCGGGATACACCCCGCAGCGGATAGCTTCTGCCATTAAGGAAGAAACCTTTCTGCGCATCCCATGCGAATCTGCGGCATCCGAATCTTGTACGCACTGTATCGCCGCTTTCCAGCTTCGCTTCAGCCGTATACAGATACGGATCATCCAGTCCGTCCCACAGATGTACGTTTTCAATCACGAATTCAGCACATGCATGTCCGTTAACGGACGCAGCTGTCTTAGTTTCGCCGTTGACCTGCACTGTTACCGACGGGGCGTTCTGCCATGTCTCAACCGTCACCTTTGCACATTTCTTTTCCAGATCCACAGCAGGTGTCACCTTGATGCCGGGTGTACCGTCCTTGATCAGTTCGAAATGTTCCTTCGGAACACTGATCAGTCTGACTTCCCGGTACAGACCGCCGTAGAAGGTGAAGTCTGCCTTCTGCGGATATACCGTTGTATTGTCCATATTGCTGACAGAGACTGCCAGGATGTTCTTTCCGCCCCGTACATCTGTCAGATCCGTACGGAACGCTGAATAGCCGCCGTCATGATGGCAGAGATGCTTTCCGTTGAAATATACATCCGCGCTCATTGCGGCGCCGTTGATCTCCAGGAAGACGCATTCACCTTCCAGTTCCTCATCGCTGAGCTCACGGACATACCAGCACAGTCCTCTGTGATAGTCATTGCCGCCGTCCTGACCGTCTTCGGCATTCCAGGTATGGGGAAGGGATACTTCCTCTTCCAAATGTGCATATTCCATTGCGTTTTCAACAGACAGATCCTTCTTCAGAAAATGCCATCCGTCTTTCAGAATTCTTACTGTGCGCATACTTATATTCCTCCTGTGATATATGCATACAGGATGCAGAGACCTGCATCCTCTTTGTTTCATTGATTGATCATGCCTTTGCCTGGGCAGCTGCTTTGCGGTCAGCGATATCCTTCTGGACACGGACCATTTCGTCCTTATCCAGTCCGCACCGTCTCATGGCAAGCAGTGTGCAGATCCAGCCGAGAATCGCCAGACCGTATCTTAAGAACATCGTCATCCAGAACACACCGGCAGTATCCGGATCGCCGGGCTGCGGCATCGTCGCCGTATAGCCGATCAGGGCAACGCATCCGGTCGCAATGGCAGCCGAGAAGGAAGAAACGATCTTGTCGATCAGGCTGTATGTGCCGCTGATCACTGCCGGAATATATCTGCCGGAGCGGTCCAGTTCATAGTCAATAATATCAGCCATGAAACCTGTATTGGAAGTGGTGACGCACATCGCAAAACCGTTGGATACAAATGTGAGCAGAACAAACACGATCATTGTGACACCCATATGGGCAATGGTCTGCGTTCCCGCGGTCAGACGCACGATGACAAAGAAGGAAATCAGCACCGCATTGGCAATGATGCATCTGCGTGTCCATGTAACGATGGACTCCTTATGTCCGTGCAGACCGGCATATCTTGCGCCATAGGCAGCGAACAGAATGGACGGCAGCATACCGATTGCGCTCAGGGTTGTCGCAAGTCCCATATTGCCGATGAGGATACCGTTGAGCATCGTCGAAACGATCGATGCGGAGGAAGCCTGCTGGGCAATCTTGTCGGAAGCGGCTGAGAGGATATAGCTCTGCAGCGGCTTGTTATCCTTCAGGACTTCAATCATATCGGAAATCTTCAGACGTTCTTTCTTTCCGAGTCCTTCGAAGTTCTCCGGTCTGTCATATTCGGAAATGCCGATGCATACCAGAATCACGCCGAGCAGTGCAAGACCGACACACATCCATGTAACGACATTCAGGAATTCCTGGTTGAAGCTGCCGCCGTATGCAGGCATGAGTTTTGTGTAGACAATGATATTGAGAGCCATCGGTGTAATATAGTTGAGAACCGTCTGCCATACACCGACCGTCGGACGCTGCTTCGGATCATTTGTCATCAGCGCCGGAAGCGTCTGCGCTGTCATATTGACGATCGTGTAGCCGATGACATAGAGCATATGGAATCCGAGGAATACCGGAATGCCATGCCCCTTGCTGGAGAAGAAATTGAACATGCACAAAAGACCAAGACTCTGGATCGCCCATCCTATCAGCATCAGCGGACGCACCTTGCCGAAAGGAGTGTTGAAGCGGTCATAGACAAATGCCAGCAGCGGGTCTGTAATTGCATCGAAGATTCTTGTGAATGTCAGAAGACCGCCGACGATCACGGTCGCGATGCCATAGCCGATACTTGCGGAATAGCTGGCCAGACCGATCAGAAAATACACTGCCATGCCGTTGAAGGCATTGAAAGCTACAAGAATGATCTGCCACAGCTTTGCTTTGCGGTACTGAATTTCTGTTTCAGAATTTGCGGTTACCATTTCCTTTTCCATTGTTTTCTCCTTGCGAATGACCCCGTCATTCATTTTTACGTTTTCATTGTAGAAACCGCCCGGAGTTGGCGTAAAGCCAAAAACAGAAGTGAAATTATAATAATTCGTGTTAATTGCGAAAATGAATGTAACCGCTTAACACCCTTTATATTCTGCGTTTTCTGACAGTGTTCATTTCTATAAGAATCATAAAAATGTTAAAATAACAATATAGGAAAGGAATATTCGCAATGAAACAGGGAATCACCGGCGCAGAAGCCAATCTCATGCTTGTCGAATCTATCATCCCGGCAGGTGAAAAACTGTATATCTGGTGCTACAGAAACGACGGAACCTATATCGCCTCCCGCTGTCCTTCGCATCTTGTCCATCCGTTTGAAAAAGCCTTTATCGAACTCGGCGCCATGGAAAAGGCAAAGGAAACGGTACGTCTGGGAAAACATGTACCGGTACTCATCGGCAGCGCTGTCGGCATGCAGTGGGCAGTCACCCTGGAAACCGAAAGAAACAGAGACTGCTTCTTTGTCATCGGTCCCGTCTTTTATTCCGCTCCCGATCCGGATCAGCTGAAAACCGCTCTCCACAATGAAGCGCCCGGATACAGAAATCTCGCCTGGATCGATGCACTGTGTTCCTCGCTTGCGGACGCTCCGGTCATTTCCTATTCCGTTTTCAGCCGCTATACGGTTCTCCTGCATAACACGCTGAACGGCGTACAGGAAGGCCTTGAGATCCTGCAGGACGGACAGAATCCCGTACCGGTGCCTGATGAAAAACCGGTCACGAAGCGCAACCGCATGCAGGTCCGCAAAAACGAACAGGTTTTGCTGCAGATGGTACGGGAAGGCAATATCAATTATCATGATGCCCTGCAGTCAAGCGCAGATATCTCTCCCGGTGTACCGGTGCACGGACGCGATCCCCTGCGGCAGATGAAAACGAGCATCATCGTCTTTATCACCCTGGTGACGCGGGCAGCCATGGACGGAGGCCTGTCGCCTGAAATTGCCTATCCGCTGGGTGATTCCTATATACAGAATACAGAAGACTGCCGCGATTCCGGTGAACTCGGAAAACTGGCCCATGCCATGTATCACGATTTCATCTGCCGGGTTCACTATGCCCGCTCCAATCCGGATTACTCCCATGCCGTCCAGAAATGCTGCGACTACATCGAACTGCATACGGATCAGAAACTCAGCGCCGCTGATCTGGCACAGCTGGTCGGCTATACCGAGTATTATCTGACCGATAAATTCAAAAAAGAGACCGGTGTTTCCCTCAGCACCTACATCCGTTCCAAAAAGATATCCCGGGCAAAAATCCTGCTTGAAACAACCTCTCTGCCGATCTCGGAAATCTCGGAAAAACTGGCATTCAATACACCCAATTACTTTATTCAGTGTTTCCGCAATGCAGAAGGATGCACCCCTGCCCAGTACCGGAAGAAAACAAAGAATCACTGATTGAAAAGGCTGCCCGGCAGCCTTTCATTGTCTTATAAAATCTTTACCGTTTCTTCCGCCGGTTTCCTCTGGAAATGCCAGGGACTCGGTTTTGATGTATCGGAGGGATATCCCATCGCAAACATCATGACCGGGATATGGTTTTCCGGAAGATCAAACACTTCCGAAACCTCCTGGGAATCAAACCCGCGCAGCCAGACGCTGTGCACACCCAGTTCCTCTGCCTCATACATCATCGTGGCCGCGACGATCGAAGCGTCCTGCTCGCCGGAACAATAATTCTCATACCAGCGGTCGCCGGGATTTCTCCATGCCGTATTCATGTCATAGCATACCAGCATCATCAAAGGCGCATTGAAATGGGAAACACGGATACTTCTGGCTTTCTGCAGTGCTTCTTTGCTCTGCAGCACATAGATGCGCTGGGGCTGATAATTGCATGCCGTCGGCGCTGTTCTGCCCGCTTCAATGATCAGAGAGATCTTTTCCTGTTCTACCGGACGGGTATCGAAATATCTTTCCGAATACCGGTTCTTTGCAAGTTCCATAAATGCCATTGTTCACCTGCTATCCTACGATCACGCTGCCGCCGATGAATTCCCTCACGATGGAAGTATTCGGTATTACCGAATCATCCTCGATCGGCACAAAGAAATCCAGGAAACGGCGCATCCGGTTGGCTTCCGCATACTCCGGCATATCCTCGGTGATTTCATCCAGCAGCGGTCCGGCATACTTCTTGAGAACCGCCAGTTCATACAGACACTGGCTGTTGAAGAATACATCCGCTTCGCCGTTATACGGGAAGATGTTCTTTTCTTCTCCTGCTCTGACACTGGGCCAGTCATGGATCGTCGTCTGTGCGCTTCTTCCTCTGGTCCGGTAGTCTCTGACCATTCTTCTCAGCTTCCGCGCATCCGTTGTCGGGACCCGGTGATGCATATCGATATTCAGCTGGGTCAGCGGAGAGATATAAATCTTGAATTTCTGCTCATCATCGATATCCGCCGTCAGTTCCGGATTCAGACCGTGAATTCCTTCAATGACGATGGGCTGCGAAGAATCAATGGATGTGATCCGGCGGCCGAAGATCTTCTTTCCGTCAATGAAATCGAATTCCGGGATGTCTGTCTTCCTGCCGCTGAGCAGATCATTCATCTGTTCTTCAAACAATTTTACGTCGACTGCACTGAGATCTTCAAAGTTTCTTTCGCCGTTTTCATCGACCGGCATATCATCCCGGTCTATGAAATAGTCATCGGTGCCCAGATACAGCGGCTTGAGACCGCATACCCGCAGCTGTGTACAGAGCCGTTTCGCAAATGTTGTCTTGCCGGAAGAAGAAGGTCCGGCAATCAGAATGATCCTTTTGCGGCTGGAGCGGATCTCTTCCGCGATCTCGGCAATCTTCTTTTCATGCAGTGCTTCGCTTAACATGACAAGATCCTTGATATCATTGTTCATCACCTTGTCATTCAGATCGCCGGCATAGCGCACACCCATCAGATTCTGCCAGTGCGATTCTTCCGAAAATGCTTCATAGAGAAGTTTCTGTTCCGTATATACCGGAACCCGGGCCGGATCCGCCGGCTGCGGGAAGCGCAGCAGTATACCGCTCCGGTATCTGCGCACCTCAAACAGATTCAGCATTCCTGTATCCGGAACCAGATGAAGATAGAACAGACATTCCTCATCATCCAGGACTGCCAGATATGCCGTCCGAAGATCCGGTGCGGTTTCCAGCAGGTGCAGTTCTTCCCTGTTTCCGTGTTCACGGCAGTATCCGATTGCCTCTTCCCTGCTCATTCTTTTTTCTGTGATCGGCAGATTCTCCCCGGCCAGTTCTTCCATCCGCTTCTGGATCTTTGCGGCAACTTCATCGGTCACGGATGAAATATGGATCCTGGTGAACAGACCTTTGGAAAGAGAATTGGCAATGGTGATCCTGACATCTTTTCCCAGTATGTCATGCACTGCCTTCATATACATCAGGGTCAAAGACCCCTGGTATGCCATATTTCCGTACGGATCCCGCAGATCGCCGAATTCAACCGTGCATGACTCTGTCAGAGGCTCGTCCAGCCGTTCATATCTGTGTGCGATCCGGCAGGCATATACCGGATATCGGGCATGAACCAGCGGCAGCAGCTGACGCGGTGTGATTCCCTTTTCCGCTTCCACTGCACCGCATGGCATACGATTGCAGCTGAGTTCAATTCTGATCATACTTCTTTCCTGCTCTTCTTTTTCTTCTGCTTATAGACCGTCGGAAAAACCGTTGCCGCCGGTTTTGCGGCAGTGCTCTGCACCGCCTGCGGCACTGTTCCCTTTGTACTGGCCATGATGACATCCTGGGCAATGACCGGTTCCGTAATCTCTCCGGCATATTTGTGATAGCGTCCGTTCGGGAACAGAATCCTGACCTTGGTATTGTCACTGAGACAGACATCCACATAGGTATGGATCTTCGCACGCGATTCTTCATCGGTGACAGGGCAGGCGATTTCCACTCTGCGCTCGGTATTTCTCGTCATGAAATCCGCGGAGGAGATATACATCTTTTCGCTTCTTCCCGTACCGAAAATATAGATCCGGGAATGTTCAAGGTATCGGCCGACGATCTGACGCACCTCGATATTCTCCGTCTTTCCGGGTACACCCGGCAGGATACAGCAGATGCCTCTGACCAGCAGCGTGATCTTCACCCCGGCACAGGATGCTTCTTTCAGCTTGACGATGATCTCTTCATCGGTAATCGAATTGACCTTGGCAAAGATATATCCCTTATCTTTTTTCTCTGTTTCCTTTTCAATCAGTTCGATCAGCGTGCTCTTCAGACTGACCGGTGCCACCAGCAGGGTCTGATACGATCCGTCCAGTTTTCCGATCGACATGTTCTGGAAGAATGCCACCGCATCTTTGATCACCTTCGGATCTGCGGTCATATAGGCAAGATCCGTATACTGCTTCGCCGTATTTTCATTGAAATTGCCGGTGGAGATCAGAGCGCAGTGCGAAGGATGTCCCTTTTCCATTTTTGTGATCAGGCAGATCTTGGAATGGACTTTATAGTTTTCAAAGCCGTAAATCACATGGCATCCGGCATCTTCGAGACGCTCGGAATAGTCGATGTTGTTCTGTTCATCAAAGCGTGCCTTCAGTTCAATCAGCACCTCGACTTCCTTGCCGTTTTCCGATGCCTGGCAGAGATAATCGACAAGCTTGGCATGCGATGCCAGACGGTAGATCGTAATCTTGATGGACACAACAGCAGGATCGGCAGCCGCTTCCTTCACCAGCTGCAGGAACGGTTCCATGGATTCATAGGGGTAGTTCATCAGAACATTCTTTTTCTGGATCTGCGGAAACAGTTTTCTCTTGTAATTCAGTGAAGGAGACAGCTTCGGTACATATTCCGGATACACCAGTCCGTCCCGCATTTCCTCCGGGATCATTTTCTCCAGGCCGAACGTATATTTCAGATTCATCGGCACATTGCATACAAAGGTTTCCCTGTCGCCGATACTCAGATTCGCATGGAGATATTTCTTGAATTCCTTGCCCGGCTTTTTGGAACAGACCAGACGGATGACATGCATCTTGCGGCGTTCCTTGAGTACCTTGAGCATTTTCTTGCGGTAATCGGTAATATCGTCAAATGCTTCGTCATCGACATCGATATATGCACTTCTGTGCACGGAAATCTTCATGATTTCCTGAATCTGTGCATCTTTGAAGATCTCATCGGCATAATACAGCAGAAGATCTTCGGTATGGACGAAGCGGAATTTCTTCTTATGCGGCAGAACGATAATTGCCGGCAGGGCTTCCGGCATCGGCACAAAGCTGAAGACACTCCTGTTTCTGTATTTGATGATCGCTGCGACATATACCGCATTGTTCTGCAGATTCGGGAACGGATGTCTGGCATCGACGATCTGCGGTGTCAGAAGCGGCGCAACCTGCGAACGGAAGTATTTGCGGATGAATTTCATTTCATCTTTATCGCATTCCAGCAGGCTCAGATCTTCCACCCCTGCCTTATTCAGTTTCTTCCGCAGGTCGGCAAAAACCTTGTCTCTTTTCCGGCATCCCCGCTTGGCAGCCGGATAGATGGCATTCAGCTGTTCCCGCGGTGTCAGGCCGGATTTATTGTCTACCTTGGTGACACTGGCCTTCGCCATATCATACAGACTGCCTACCCGGACGCGGAAAAATTCATTCAGATTGGATGTATAGATACTGACAAATTTCAGTCTCTCCAGCAGCGGCACGGTTTCGTCTTTTGCCTCATTGAGGCAGCGGTCGTCAAAATGGAGCCAGGACAGTTCCCGGTTCTGTGTGTACCCTTCTTTATACAGGTCCCTGATCATGATTTCTTCCCCCTGCTGTTCAGTTTTCTGACTTCTTCCAGCTCGATCTTTGTTATATGGCAGTATCCGCCCGGAAATTTATCCAGATATTTCTGGTGGTATTCCTCGGCGGTATAAAACACTTTCAGCGGTTCCAGTTCCACAAAGAACCGTTTATGTTTCATGCGCTCTTTTTCAAATATTTCTTCCAGTACTGCTTTCTGGTCTTCATTGACATAATAGATGCCGGTCTGGTACTGGGTGCCGATATCGTTTCCCTGTCTGTTCCGGACAGTCGGATCAACACACAGGAAGAATGCCTCGGCGATGATTTCCAGCGGTGTAATGCATGGGTCATAGATGATCCGCACCGTTTCCCTGTACCCGGTATCGCCTCTGCATACATCTTCATACGCCGGATGTTCCGTGATGCCGTTGGCATAGCCGACGGATGTTTCTTTCACCCCGTCCAGAATCCGGAAGACCTTTTCCGTTCCCCAGAAACATCCTCCTGCCGCATAGATGACTTCCAGCCCGCTTTCAGGCTGCACAGTATCCTGCTCTGTCTGTTTCGCACGGTATATAAAGGTCAGGCATTGATCATTTTCTCCGGTTTTCTCAAATCCGTTATGGGTCAGGACCCGGATTGATACCGCATTGTCCGGCTGTACATGGGCCGTGATCTTCCTGACACCGCAGACGGAAGTCAGCTGTCTGATGAGCAGATATACCGCATCCATGGCATAATGCATGTTTCTGTACGCCGGTGCGATCCGGTATCCCAGGATCAGCCCGTCCGTATCCTCCTGCAGACCGATCAGACCTGTGCAGATGCCTTTTTCCCTGTCTTCGATCACGAGATGGCATTCATCGCTGCAGGCAAGCACCCGGTACATCTGTTCCGCTTTTTCTACAGGCAGCGGGCTTTCATACAGACCGGAAAGAAAACATATGTCTTCTTCCCGCAGAGGACGCAGGAGAAGCCTGGTGCTTTCGAATGTCATTTCTTTTTCCGTCATTTTCTTCATAACTGTTCTGGTATTACAAAAAAAACACAACCTGACACTGTTCATTATACCGTAACCGGATAATAATGTTGACGGGTTCATGGAGGCAAGTTATGAAAAAAATAGCAACTATGCAGGATATTTCCTGTGTCGGCAAGTGTTCTCTGACCGTTGCGATGCCGGTCATCTCGGCCATGGGAATTGAAGCAGCCGTACTGCCGACCGCAGTATTGTCAACACACACAATGTTCTCCGGTTTTACATTCCATGATCTGACCGATGAAATCGAACCGATCATGGAGCACTGGAAAAAGGAAAACTTCCGCTTTGATGCGCTGTATACCGGATACCTGGGTTCGCAGCGTCAGCTCGATATCGCTAGGAAACTGTTCAGTGACTTCGGCACCGATGCAGTCAAGATTGTCGATCCGTGCATGGCCGACAACGGAAAACTCTATACCGGATTCACTCCGGCATTCGCAAAGGAAATGTTCAGACTGTGCGGATGCGCAGATATCATCTGCCCCAATCTCACCGAGGCTTCCTTCCTTCTCGATATACCTTATGTGACAGAATACGATGAAGCATATATCAGAGATGTACTGAAACAGCTGTGTGCAGGCGGTGCGAAAACAGCCATCCTCACCGGTGTATCCTTTGAAAAAGGAAAGATCGGTGCCTATGGGTATCACCGTGATACCGATACATACTTCAGCTATTTCAACGAAGAGGAAACCGAGCATTTCCACGGCACCGGAGATATCTGGGCAAGTACATTGTGCGGTGCCATTGTGAACGGCCATACCTGTGAAGAAGCATCTGCCATTGCCTGCGACTTTGTCAAAGAATGCATACATGTCACTCTGCAGGAGGAAAACCATAACACATACGGCGTCAACTTCGAACAGGCAATCCCCTATCTTCTTGAAAGAATGCAGTAAGATCCGGAAACGGATCTTTTTATTGACATGCAGTATGCATTTATGTAAATTGAAAACGGTTTTCAATTTATGGCAAGAAAAACGACGTACATTACAAACCAGAAAACAGAAGTTCTGGACTATATCCGGAAACAGGCAGATACCCATCTGACCGCAAAAGGCATTTATGCCGGTCTGCAGAAAAAAAACATGCGCATCGGTCTGACCACGGTCTACCGGCATCTGGAGCGTTTATGCGAAGAAGGAATCCTGATCCGGCATTACATCGATGAAAACACACCGGTTTGCTACGAATATACCGGCCATGCCGGAACAGAATCCTGCTGGCACTGCAAATGCACGGAATGCGGCAGGCTGATCCATCTGCACTGCGATGAAATCGAACACCTGCGGAAACATATTCTGCAGGATCATGATTTCCTGTTCCAGGAGAACCATACGGTTTTCTTCGGCATATGCGGCGACTGCCGCAGAAAGGCTGCATATGTACAGGAACAGTAACAGACGCATCCTGCATGCACTGACGGCTGTGCTGATCATGGCCGGCTTTTTCTGCATTTCCGTGTTTGCACTGATCCATGAAGCAGAACATGAATGCACCGGTGAAGAATGTCCCGTCTGCCAGGTGATCGTTCTGGCTGAACAGGGATTGTCCCCGAAGATCAGAAACATTCCTGCAGGCATGATCCTGCCGGCGGTGTTCCATACATGCTCAGCGCAGATCTGCTTTGCGGCAGTATGTGTCATAGTCGCTGCCCGGCTGCCTCTGTACCGTATCCGGTTCAATAACTGATTTCCATTTTTCATATGCATCTGAAAATGGAAAGGAATAAAGAAATGAAACAGATATTGAAATACCTATTGTTTGTTTTTATGACTGTCTCTGCCGGATGCGCACAGAAACCGGCTGAAGAGACAGATACCGGATCTCTGCGTATCGTTACGACATTGTTTCCTTATAACGACTGGGTCGCCGCAATTACAGAGAATACCGGCACACCGGTACAGACACGGTTCCTGCTCAACAGCGGTTCCGACCTGCACAGCTTCCAGCCCTCTGCTTCGGATATCGCCGCAATCAGCGAATGCGATCTGTTTATCTATACAGGCGGTGAATCGGATGAGTGGACCGAAGATGCTTTAAGGCAGTCTTCCAATGAAAACAGGATCGTGATCAATCTGATGGATGTCCTCAAAGACCATCTCAAAGAAGAAGAGATGAAAGAAGGCATGCAGGAAGAAGATCATGAACATGAAGAAGAAACGGAATTCGATGAACATGTATGGCTGTCGCTGCGCAATGCACAGCTCTGCTGCGAAGCAATCGAAGAGGCCCTTTCTTCTCTGCTTTCCGATGAAAGCAGCCTGTTCAAAGAAAACCTTGAAAATTATGTCAGACAGCTGCAGCAGCTGGATGCGTCCTATGCGGAAACCGTTCAGAACGGCAGCGTGCATACCCTGCTGTTTGCGGACAGATTCCCCTTCCGCTATATGATTGAAGACTACGGTCTGGACTATTATGCGGCTTTTGCCGGATGCTCGGCAGAAGCAGAAGCCAGTTTCGAAACGATCCGGTTCCTTGCGGAGAAATGCGATGAACTGCAGCTGAAAAACATCCTGGTACTGGAAAGCTCCGACCGCAGACTTGCGGATACAATTATCAATACAGCCGTACAAAAAGATATAAATATCCTCGAACTGAACTCTCTGCAGTCCATGACGCAGAAGGATGCCGACCAGGGCATTACCTATCTGCAGATCATGGAAAACAATCTTGAAATCCTGAAAAAGGCGGTGAATTGATTTATGGCTCTTCTGTCCTGCGAACATGTCACAGTCAGATATGAAAACAATACGGTCCTGCATGATCTTTCCTTTGAAGTCAATGCGGGTGACTATCTGTGCATACTCGGCGAAAACGGATCCGGCAAGACGACTCTGCTGAAAACCCTCCTGGGCCTGATTTCTCCGGATGAAGGAAAAATCAGTTTTGAAGGCGGATTCAGTGCCCAGAAGATCGGCTATCTGCCCCAGCAGACACAGATCCAGAAAGACTTTCCTGCCTCTGTGCAGGAGGTTGTGCTGTCCGGCTGTCTGAACCGGATGGGCCGCCGTCTTTTCACCGATGCGCAGGACAGAGAAACCGTCCGTCAGAGTCTTGAACAGATGAACATCTCCCACCTTGCCCGCCGCAGCTACCGGGAACTCTCCGGCGGCCAGCAGCAGCGCGTGCTTCTCGCCCGGGCACTGTGTGCGGCCGGATCGATGCTTGTCGCCGATGAACCGGTAACCGGTCTGGATCCCGCATCTGCCAAAGACATGTATTCCATTCTTGAGAAACTGCATAAAGACGGCATGACCGTTATCATGATCACCCATGATACCGAAGCAGCCGTACAGTATGCGACGCATATTCTGTCCTTCGAAAAAGAATTCTTCTTCGGTACGGCAGAACAGTACAGAAACAGGAGGATCGGCGCATGAATATCTGGTCACAGCTGATGATGTATCTCCAGTATCCCTTTGTCCGCTATGCACTGATCGTCGGCACCCTGATCTCGCTGTGCGCATCGCTGCTCGGTGTCATCCTGGTATTGAAACGGTTTTCCTACATCGGAGACGGACTGTCCCATACGGCATTCGGGGCGATGTCTGTAGCTTCCATACTCCATCTGACCGACGGACGGATGATCCTGGTACTGCCCGCCACCATCGCGGCAGCCGTGCTTCTTCTGAAGCAGGACCGGCGTTCCTCCGTCAGCGGTGATGCCAAGATTGCCATGGTTTCCGTATCTTCTCTGGCGGTCGGCTATCTCCTGATGAACCGCTTCAATGTATCCTCCAACGTTTCCGCGGATGTATGCTCGACCCTGTTCGGTGCCACATCGATCCTGACGCTGACCCGGAGCGAAGTATGGCTGTGCGTGATTCTTTCCGCAGTTGCGGTCATTCTGTATATACTGTTATATAACCGCATATTCGCAGTGACCTTTGACGAAAGCTTTGCGGCATCTTCCGGACTGAACGTCAATGCCCTGAATCTGCTGATTGCAGTGATCATTGCCGTCATTGTCGTACTGGCGATGAATCTGGTCGGCTCATTGCTGATCAGTGCACTGATCATCTTCCCGGCAATATCCGCAATGCAGATCTGCAGCAGCTTCCGGTCCGTTTCCATCACCGCCGCCATTCTGTCTGTATGCAGCAGCCTGGCCGGCATGATCGCATCCATCCTGGCAGATACACCTGTCGGATCGACCATCGTCGCTGCACAGCTGGCTGTATTTATCGTGATTTACTGTTTCAGAAAAACACTGAGGAGGAACAAAGCTGATGCATAAATGGATCAGACGTATATGGATGTCCATCGTTCTGGCATTCCTGTTTACCGGATGCACAGGCGCGCATGAAGAAGAAAAAACTGCGGATATACCGCAGCCGGCAGAGGAAACCGCCACACAGCCGGAAGAAACCGAACCTGCCGATGACAATGTCATTGACCTGACCCGGATGGGCAGAAATACCGTATATGCCGAAATCAGCCAGATGATGATGAATCCGGAAGAATACGCCGGCAAGACCATACGTGTCAAAGGCATGTTCACAACCGCGATGGATAAGGATTACAACACGATTTTCGGATGCTATATACCGGATGCGGCCGCCTGCTGTGCCCAGGGACTTGAATTTGTCCTGGCAGAAGAACGGATCTATCCCGATGAATACCCCCAGGAAAATGAATGGATCATTCTGGAAGGTACATTCACCTATGAGAAAAACAGTTATTTTACAGCCGCAAAGATTGCCGATGCGACCATAGAAGTCATTGATCAGAGCTGAATAATCATCCACCAGCTAAGCTGGTGGTTTTTCACAATACGGGCTGTTAGCCCTCATATTGCTGGCTGCGCCAAGAGGCGCATGTGCGGTCCGCCAC
>CADABS010000015.1 GCA_902786245.1 uncultured Erysipelotrichaceae bacterium | reverse complement strand
CATTGTCCTGTATCTTATAACTGGAATTCATAACAGGCGTTAACTCTGTGCCGAAATGTTCTTTCATCAGCCGGTTCAATTCATATTGCCATGTACGGCTCCGCATCCAATATTCCGGCGGATTATACCGTAGAGGTCAGAGATCTGATCGTCGGAACGCAATGGAAGGCGGAAGAAAGAGACAGGGATATCCCCCGCGGATATACCCGTCAGGACAGTACCGGCTATGCCCGGGTGGATGAAGGGCATCAGATGGAACAGAGTACACCGGTCAGCGGAACAATGCAGGTCAATGAATCGCCGGAAGTGGAAGTCAGAAACCAGAAGGGCTGGGGTCTGACGGTGAAGAAGATCTGGACAGATGCAGACTTCATGCAGGAACACGATCCGATTTATTTCGCGGTATATCTCAATAATGAACCTGTAAACAATACCGTCCGCAGAATGAATTCAGATGAAACGGAACTGTATTACTTCTTCCAGGATCTGAAGGATGCCCAGGGAACACCGCATGTATTCCCGGAATACACTGTCAGAGAAGTCGTACTGGAAAATCCTGTAACGGACAGTGAAGGAAAAGTAACATCCTATGACAGTATTGCGCCGGTCGATGACGGCGAAACGCTGGTCATCGGCGGTACACCTGCCAGCGGAACGCATCAGGACGGCTTTACGTATACAGTTCACTATGAAGTCGGAGATTCAACCGGAAAGAACGAAAACATCCGTACCGATACCGTTACCAATTCCAGACCGGGCATCAAGCTGTACAAGAGCAGATGGAATTATGAAGAAAAGCTTGCCGGTGCGGTATTTACGCTGAAAGACGGACAGGGAAAGGATGTTGCGGCAGAATCCTATACATCAAAGGAAGACGGTCTGATTACGATTGCCTATCTGAATCCGGGCACTTATACCCTGACAGAGACGGAAACACCGAAGGGATATACGGCAATGCCTGCCCCGATGACAATTACGGTCAATGAGGATCATTCGGTTGAAATCAGCGGCGTGGATAAAAATCTGTACTGGATCGAAGAGGATTCTTCCATGACGGCAGTGATCACGATCCGCAACCGGACCGTATCGCTGAAGGCACTGAAAGAAGACGGCAATACACACAGTAAACTGCAGGATGTGCATTTTGCGCTGTATCGGGAAGTCCTGGACAATGAGGGACATCCGAGAAAGGACTATAACCCTCTGGAAGGCTATGAAGACCTGGTAACAGATGAAAACGGCGTGATTCCGCAGATCACGATGGATCTTGCGGCAGGTACGTATTATCTGCAGGAAACACAGGCACCGGACAGCTATACACCGATTGCGGAGGATCTGCATTTCACCATCGGAAAGAACGGCACGGTGACAATTCTGAATCAGAATTACACAGGCTGGCTGAAAAAAGAAACCGATGCGGAAAGCGGAGAACTGACATATATCCTGACAGTTCCCAACAGTAAAAACGTCCGTGTAAAGCTGCATAAGACGGATATGATCACAGGGGAATCGCTGAAGGATGCGGTCTTCTCGCTGTATGCGGATGAAGAGCATACACAGACCGTGAACAGTCTGAAAGAAATCCGTACCGATGAAAACGGAGTGATCGATCTCGGCAGTCTCATGGACGGTACGTATTATCTGAGTGAAGACAGTGCACCGGCAGGCTATATCGGTCTGTCATCACATGTCGTGATCACTGTGGAAACAGATAAGGAAACCGGAAAACAGGTCAGGGCCATGGTATATACTTCGGATGCGGTGGCATATGATGCAGAAAATAAGGTATATACACTCACCGTTCCCAATAACCCGGGTGTGGAGCTTCCTCATACCGGCGGAATCGGCACAGGCATCTATTATGTTACCGGCTTTGCGATGATTCTTGCGGCAGGATGGATCCTGCTGAAAAGAAAAGCTTGCGCATGACAGAGGCCGTATCTTCACCGGTGCGGCTTCCGGATGTATGCATCTGTTTACGTTTCCTATGCGGCTATAGTATGATTTTGCTGTAAATGCAGGAGCGTATGTATGATTCAAGGAATATTATTCGATTATGACGGAACACTGAGTGCGCGGTATGAATCCGCATATCACATGTACCGTCATATCATGCAGGAATGCCGGCCGGATCTTGACGATGAAAGCATTGAATTTGAAAGCATGGTACAGCGCTGCATGTACTGGGATGAATACGGAACTGCCCATAAATCCTATGTGCTGGAACAGATGAAAGCGAATTACTGTCCGAATCTGAATGTAAAGCAGTGGGAACAGAGATGGAGAGATGAATTCTATCTGTACCAGGTCGCTATGCCGGGCATGCTGGAAACCCTGCCGGAACTGAAGAAGAAATACAGGATCGGTATTATTACAAACGGCGACGGTCCTTCGCAGAACCGCAAGATCGATACACTGGGATTGAGGAGATACTGCCATACCGTTATTGCGTCCGGGGATCTTGGTTTTTCCAAGCCGGATCCGGAGATCTTCCTGCATGCGGCAGAGGATCTCGGCCTGTATACCTCTGAGGTTGCATTTATCGGCGATACATTCCATACGGATGTACTCGGCGCATATAATGCGGGCATGCTGCCGGTATGGTACTGTTACGAAAGACGTACAGAAACGCTGTATGATGTAAAAAAAGTACATGACTTTGAGGAGATCCGGGACATGTTCCTGGTACATGACGAATGGAACGTATAAAGAAATTCTTACTGCCGCTGCTCGGCATACTGCTAATACTCGGCTATCTGGTTCTCAGACCTTCCGCACCGCCGGCAGATCCGGAACCCGTGATCAATGATCCGGCGGTCAATACCGATCCTGAACCGGAACCTGAACCTGTCACGGTGCCGGAAACAGATCCGGAGCCTGCACCTGAACCGGAACCCGTTACAGTACCGGAAACAGACCCGGAACCTGCGCCGGAAGCAGCGATCGACGAAGACGGGCAATACGATACCAAGGATGAAGTTGCGCTGTATATCTATACCTATCATCATCTGCCTTCCAACTATATGACAAAAAGAGAAGCCAGAAAGAAAGGATGGAGCAGCGGACCGCTGTATAAAGTCATACCGGGTATGTGTATCGGCGGCGACCGGTTCGGAAACAATGAAGGGCATCTGCCGGATATAGATGAAGATTATTATGAATGCGATATCGGTACATTGGGCGCAAAGAGCAGAGGTGCCAAACGCATCATCTATACAGAGGCAGGAGATGTCTACTACACCAATGATCACTATGAATCATTTGTACAGCTCTACGAAGGAGATTCCTGATATGGCAAGAAAAATACGTCTTGAACCGGAACGGATGACAGACCGGGAAAAGATGAGCGATTATTTCATGGAGCTATTCGAATTTGAAGACTACTTCGGCAGAAATCTCGATGCGCTGAATGACTGCCTCAGTGAAGAGGCACTTCCGGTCGATTTTGTTGTCAACAGAGAGATCATGCAGGAAATCCTGAATGATGAATATGCCTATAAGGTATTCAGAGTCATCTCGGAAGCAGTCAGAGACAACCCTGCTCTGCATATCGTCTATAAGTAAGCACCCCGCAGAAAATGCGGGTTTTCTTTCTGAACGGATGGTATCTGCCTGTCATCTCAACGGATAGTAGACATATGTCAACTATACAAATGTATATGCGGACATATATCATCAGAAGTGATGAAAATCCTGCATTGGAACAGAAAATCCGGCAAACCTGCGCCGGAAAACAGACTGGAAGAGATCCGCAGTATGGCGGGTCTTTCTCAGCGGCAAATCGCAGATGAGCTGCATGTACCCGAGAAAACGGTCGGAAATTGGGAAAAGCGCAAGGATGTTCCGACCCTGATCAACGCATACAATCTTTCAAGACTTCTGGGTGCGGATATCAATGAGATTTTTCCGTATAACAGTGAACCGGAGGAAGAAAAACTGATCATCGAGATCAGTACAGCCAATACAGAAGCATATGTCAGAGTACAGCAGATCATTGATGCTGTGTTCGGAGAACATCTCACGATTACCCGTAAATAATTGAATCGCTTCTTTTTATCAGCGGATGAATGCTGTTTTGCGGTTATACGTGCAACTCATGACAAATTTCCGACAGTTCATGCACGAAATGTTGCATATATCTACTAAAAGTGATAATACAATTATGACCGGTTAAAAGCAGGCCTGCGAAGAGCTTCAGATAATAACTTGAGGTGAATCATGGTTGAAGAGTTGTTTGTTTTTATAGCGGATATTTTGATAAAGCAGTTTATTGTCTTTTGTGCAGTGATGGCTTTTGAATCTATGATCATAAGATTTCAGCCGCAATACAGCAAAGTTCTGTTATATGCATCAATAATATATTCAATTTTGAATACAATACTACTATATCTGTCATTACGGAATCTTGAAACTGCTGCATTGTTGATTGAGATCATTCTTGGATTCTTATGTTACAGTATCTGCTGGATCGGATGTGTACTGCTATTAAAATTGAGAAAAATAGAACGGGCGTAATAATGAAAAATAATATATGCAGATTTGCATGTAATTATGATGCTTATTGGCATCTGTATGATCAGTAATGTCAAGGTACATGCGGATTATGAGTTCAAAGATAGTTCAAATGGGTTTGATATTTTTGGAACGATGAATGATTTAAACGTTCCTATTGAAAAACAATCTCAGTTGCTGGAAAAAATCAATGCGGGGAAAACACTTGACTGTGATAATCCTCTCTTCAATATTATGAAACCTTCTTCAGTTGGATGGGATAATTATGGAAACTATACAGAGCAGTACAATTATCCTGACGGTTCTGCTAAACGAATCGAGATCACCGGAGGTCAATTGCTCAGAACTACAGTGCCTGCGTCGATCAGTGACGGCAACTATCAGTCATCAACATATTGGTACGCCTGGACCGGTGCAAAGGTTTCCTATTCAACGGTGAATCTATCAGCATATTTTTATGCGGATTTTCAAGGAACGCATGATTCCGGGAAGATAACAAATGTATACGATAATACGTTCTATGCTATAGGGATAACGGTTTCTTCGGAATCACTGACAATTAATCGCGCAAATGCGGATAGTTATAATCCGGCGTATGCAACATATCAATTCGTTAAGACAAATTCAGGGTTCTCTTCAACATGCAGACTCCGGTTGTTTGTTCCAAAAGGATCATCTGCATATGCAAATTTCTTCACCGCGTAATACCGGATAACAGAAATAATCATATTACTCAGTGCTAAAAGATTTTGGAATACTGAAATTCCAAAGTCTTTTTTTAAGCAAATACAGAAACATTCATACTTAACATATGTAAACTATACAAATGTACATGCAAGCATATATCATCAGAAGTGATGAAGCTCCTGTATTGGGACAGAAAATCCGGTGAACTTGCACCGGTAAACAGATTGGAAGAGATCCGCAGTATGGCGGGTCTTTCTCAGCAGGAAATCGCAGATGCGCTGCATGTGTCCAAGGCACTGGTAAGCAAATGGGAAAACCGGCAGGATGTTCCGACACTGATCCACGCATACAATCTTTCAAGACTCCTGCGCGCGGATATCAATGCGCTGTTTCCGTATAACAGTGAACCGGGTGAGGAACAGAAACTGATTGTCGAGATCAGTACATCGGATACAGATGTATATGTCAGAGTACAGCAGATCATTGATGCTGTGTTTAATAAAAAATAATGCGGATCAGTGTGATTGATGACGACGCGGATTTTCTGCGCCTTTTTGAATACTGTATCCGCAGTGTTGAAGAAACACTGCATCTGAAGATCGATATCAGGTCATTTTCACATGCGCCGTCTCCGGAATGCGTCATGAAATCGGAACTCATTTTTCTGGATATTGCAATGCCCGATATAAACGGGTTTGTTTACAGTCAGCGTCTTCCTGCCTCCTGCAGGATCGTTTTTTTATCTTCGCACAGTGAACTGATCACGGATTCGTTCATGTTCAGGCCGTACAGCTTTATCGATAAGAAATATATGCAGAGGGATCTGGTGAAAGTGTTCAGACAGTACTGCATGGAAATGAATGCGGCAATACATATCCGGATCAGCCGCCAGGAGAGAAGACTGTATATCAGCAGGATTGTGCATATTACCGTAAGCAGGAATACACTGACCATCCATTACGGGAAGGAAAAACTGCAGGTGAAACAGTCATTGTCCGGATTTCTGCGCAGATACGGTCATGTGCTGGGAGAACGGTTTGCCAGGAACAATGCGTGGGAACTGGTTAATCTGCTCTATGTCAGGCGCATGCCGGACGGAATGTTTGCACTTGCAGGATCAGCGGAGCCGCTGGTCATAACGGGGAAATACAGTAAGGGATTTTTGGAAAAGTACTATTATTATACAAAGGAGTAACAGCAGTGGAACTATTGAGCATTCTGCAGAATCTGATTGAAAGTTTTCTTTACGCGCTCTGTACAGCATCATATATGGAATTCAAAGGGGCAAACCGTTTCAGCTATGTCATCTGCTTTACGGCGGTGTTTGCGGGAATGATCACGGCAATGAATGTGTTTGTTTTTTTTGAGTCTTTTCTGATACTTTTACCGATGGCCGTCATGGCCGTCATGATGTATCTGTTTCAGCGGTCAAGAGATAAAGTATCTGCGGCAAATCTGATTATTTACGCACTGTTCTGGAACAATACGCTTTCGATATGCAGTGATTTCTGCATGGATATGCACTATGTTTTCTCCGGTATGTCATCATTGTCTGAATTCATGAATTCAGATGCATACAGTTATATTTTCTGGTCCAGCAGACTGCTGGTATTTCTCATATTGATGATCACAAACAGATATTCTTCCAGATATAAATCGCTGCAGTCCAGGTATTCAGGCGCTTTTATAGTGATATTTGTCATTCTTGCATACGCGATCATTTTCAATGAAACCATCATCTATAACGCAGACCCGAGATACAGGATATTTATTGCGGTGAATATTCTGCTGTGGCTGGTATCGGTCATCTCCTATTTTGTTTTCAGTCAGTCTTCCCTGGATCATATGAAAGAACAGATCCATTCGGAACTTGCGCTGGAACTGAAATCCGTCAGGGAGTTTGAAAACAGTCAGAAAGACAAAGAAAACGCATTGCGGGAACTGCGCCATGATATGCGGAATCAGTATATTGTGCTGAAGGGATATCTGGATCACGGCAAAGCCGATGAATGCAGAAATCTGATTGAGAAAAATCTTGAGGCCATTGATGAACTGCCTGTGATGGTGTTCAGCGGATACAGTGCAATTGATGCGATTCTTTCCGTCAAGCTTTCCAAGGCACATTCATCGGGCATTAAAACACTGTATTCCGTACACCTGCCGCCGGGAATGACGCAGGAGATGGAATATGATATTGCGGTTATTCTCGGAAATCTTCTCGATAATGCACTGGAAAACAATACAGTGAGAACAGATCATCCGTATATACATCTGAAAGCGGAAGGCAGTGATGCGGTTTTCATAACTGTTGCGAATACGACGTATAACAGCGATTTCCGGACAAAGAAAAAAGATGCATATGAACACGGAATCGGACTGAAGAGTGTTCAGTCGCTGTGCGATATGCATCATGGAAGTCTGAATATTCAGATCAGAGACGGAATCTGTACGGCAGTCGCTATATTGAATAATACTGCATAATGCGTCTTCAACTTCAGAATATCTCGTTCTGGAAATATCGAATGATCTGTTGATCTGTTTCATTCCGACCGTTTCCCGGTCCAGGCGGCAGATATACTGCACATTCACGATCACGGAGCGGCTGACCATAACGAACAGGTCGCTGTCCAACAGACTGAGCATGGTGCGGATTGTCTGTTTCCGGATTCTGTATTCTCTGCCGCCGGTGCATGTCACCGTGATTTTTCTGCCGGAAGAAGTACAGCAGATAATGGATGAAACATTGACTGCGATTTTTCCGGTCGAATCATATTCTTCCAGAATAATCGTTTTTCTGCCTGCATATTCAATAAGAAATTTATTCCACGACGACAGCAGCGTTGTTTTCAGCTGGTTTTTATCGATAAAGCCGACCACATTCGGACCGAAGGCTTCATATACAAGATCTGTATAAGCCGTCAGAAAAATGATAAGGATCTGCGGGGCAGAGGTCTTCAGCTGCCGGGCAATTTCAAATCCGGACGGTTCCATTTTTATATCAAGAATGACACCATCATAGCTGCAGGCACGCTGCAGAAATTCTTCGGGATCGCTGAAATAATCAAAGGAAGCATTGATTCTCCATTGATGGATTGTGTTCAGAAGCATGTCTTTCATTTGGATGTCATCATCTACTATTGCAATTTTCATGTATTAATCATTACTCTCTTGTCTGCGGAAAATAATATAAAATCGTCCCCCGAAATGTTGCCGCCTGCAGGGCGGTCTCAGAGAAGTGGATGAAGCAAACGGGCGCATCAAAAACAATTTCACAGGTGAATGGGAAAGCCTTGAAGAGGTAACCGGAACAATTCACTGAAACAGAAGGACAGGCAGTCATTGCGTACTGCCTGTTTTTGCGGGCAGGGAAAGAAGACTGAAAATGTGCTGATCGCAGTATGCGATCAGTTGGCAAAAGCAATCATCTGTGTTATGGTTCAGCTGAGGATATACAGATGTTGCATGAATAAATTAATACAGAAAATAAAGTCCATACCCTGGTGGGGGTGGGTGTCCGGATTCTTTTATTTCGGTCTGCAGTACGGTATGTACCGCCTGGGAGAACTGCTGAGCAGAGTTCTCGGTACGACGGCCTGGGCATTTGAATGCAAGATACCGTTCATCGATGATCTGATTCCGATCATTCCGGTGTTTGCAGTGTTCTATCTATACTCATATATATTCTGGATCTGTGGACCGATCGCGGTATCGCTGACGAAGAAACGGAATTTCATCAATTACTTATATGGTCTGACGCTGGCGTATTTTATCGGATTCCTGTTTTTTGTCTTTATGCCGACTTATATGAACAGAACGAAGGAAGGTTTGATGGCGGCGGTTGCACAGCCGGGTCTGTTCACCCGGATACTGGGTGTTATTTACGGTGCGGACGGCGGTGATCTGGCATTCAATCTGTTTCCTTCGTATCACTGCCTGATTTCTCTGTACTGCTGGCTGGGGGTAAAAGATCAGCCGGAGATATCGAAGGGATACCAGCGGTATTCCCTGGCTATGGTCATATGTATCTGTATGTCCACGGTATTCACCAAACAGCACTATATTATCGATGTGTTCGGAGGGCTGCTGATTGCCTGGGGATGCTGGAAATTCATGGCGAAGCTGGATCCGGGCAGGAAACACGAAGGGAACTGATGCGGAAAGTGCGTTTCTCTAATATAAATAAGGTATATATAAACGGAATGTAAGCGCTTTAGTGAAAAAATAACGCATCGGGATATTCAAAGGGGATTTGCGGTCAGGTTTCATGGTTGGAAGTCCTACTTTTTTTATTGTGAAAATAAGAGAAAAAGTCCTTGCAATGGGCTTTTTCGGGTGTTAGTATATTGAAGCACTCGCGTAGACGTGGGAGGTTGCCGGCACGCCTGTAGGCGTTGTCACCGAGGCGTGATAACCGGGGAATTTCCACTGAGCGATCCCGAAGAGGGAGTGAATATAAGGAGGAAAAATTCATGGCAAAGAACTCTGTAAGAATTCGACTGAAGGCTTACGAGAACAGGAGCCTGGACGCTGCGTCTGAAAAGATCGTCAAGACAGCTGCGAACCACGGCGCAAAGAAAATTGTCGGACCTGTTCCGCTGCCGACTGAGCGTGAGGTCATCACAGTCCTGCGCGCTGTCCACAAGTACAAGGACTCTCGTGAGCAGTTCGAGATCCGTACGCACAAGAGACTGATCGAAATCATCGGTCCCAGTGCTGAAACGATCGATGCACTGAGCAGACTCGATCTGCCATCCGGCGTCGACATTGAGATCAAACTGTAAGAAAGGAACCGGGTGAATACAGATGAAAGGTATTTTAGGACGTAAGCTCGGTATGACACAGGTATTCACAACAGACGGAAACCTGATTCCGGTAACTGTCATTGAAGTGAAGCCGAACGTTGTACTGCAGAAGAAAACAGCTGAGACAGATGGCTACGAAGCAATCCAGCTCGGCTATGAAGATGTAAAGGAAAGCCGTGCCAACAAGCCTGCAATCGGCCATGCCGCAAAGGCCAACACAGCGCCTAAGCATTACATCCGTGAGTTCAAAGCGGATGAAATGATGAGCCTGGAAGTCGGTGCGGAAGTCAAGGCTGATCTGTTCAAGGCCGGCGATGTTGTCGATGTACAGGGCACATCCAAGGGTCATGGATACACAGGTACGATCAAGCGGTACAATGCACACCGCGGACCGGAATCTCACGGTGGATCCAAGAACGTCAGACATATCGGTTCTCTGGCTACGACCGGACGTAACAACGGCCGTATCGAAAAGAACACACCGATGCCGGGTCAGTACGGCGGAGTCACAACAACAAATCAGAACCTGACAATTGTCAAGGCTGATGCGGAAGAAGGATACATTCTGGTCAAGGGCAATGTCCCGGGCCCGAAGAAGGGTCTGGTTGTGATCCATACAACAGTCAAGCCGGTCAAGGAAGTCAAAGCTCCTGAGCTGATCTCCTATGCCGAGACTGAAGGAAAGTGAGGGTAAGCAATGTCCAAGATTGATGTATACAATCAGGAAGCCAATGTTGTAAAAGAGATTGAGCTGTCCGACGCTGTATTCGGAATCGAGCCGAATCAGCAGGCAATCTATGACGCTGTTCTGGTTTATCAGGTCGGTCTGCGTCAGGGCACACATGCCACAAAGACAAGAGCGTTTATCAGCGGCACAGGCAAGAAGCCGTTCCGTCAGAAGGGCACAGGCCGTGCCCGTCAGGGTTCCACACGTGCTACACAGTGGAGACACGGCGCAATCGCATTCGGCCCGCAGCCGCGCAAATACAACATCAAGCTGAACCGCAAGGTCAGAAGACTGGCTCTTCGTTCTGCTCTGTCTGAGAAGCTGGCTGACAACAACATGACAGTTGTTGAAAACCTGACATTCGATGAAATCAAGACAAAGAAAGCTGTCGCTCTTCTCAATGCATTCGGCTTCGACAGAAAGACGCTGTTCGTCGCTGAAGAAATGGAGAACTTCGACAACGCGTTCGTTTCGATGAGAAACATCCCGAACGCAATGCTCGTTACAGTATCCAGCCTGAACGTATATGACATCGTCAACGCTGACAAGATCGTCTTTACGGAAGCTGCTGCTGTGAAGGCAGGGGAGGTATTTGCATAATGAGTGCACGTGATATTATCATCCGCCCGGTCATCACCGAAAAGACAATGAAGCTGTCTGATGCGGATAACAAGATTACATTCGTTGTTGCGAAGAACGCAAACAAGGTCTCCGTCGCCCAGGCGGTCCGCGAGATCTATAACATCAAGCCGGAAAAAGTGAACATCGTCAACGTTCATCCCAAGACAAAGAGAGTCGGACGTTACGAGGGCAAGACAAATGCCTACAAGAAGGCAATCGTCACACTGCCGGCTGGTCAGACCATCGATCTGTTCGGTACAGAGGACTGACATTAAAGAATCAAATATCGGAGGAAGTCGCTATCTCCGGATAAATGCGAAAGGAAAGTAAAAGAAAATGGCAATCGTAAAGTATAAGCCGACCAGCAACGGCCGCAGAAATATGACTGCTCTCAGCAACGATGTGATTACAGCATCGAAACCTGAGAAGAGCCTGCTCGAACCGTTGAACAAGAAGGGCGGCAGAAACAACACAGGACGCATTACAACACGCCATCAGGGCGGCGGCGTCAAGCAGAAGTACAGAGTTATCGATTTCAAGCGTAACAAGGACAACGTCCCGGGCAAAGTCGCAACGATCGAATACGATCCGAACCGCAATGCCAACATCGCTCTGATCAATTACGCAGATGGCGAAAAGCGCTATATCCTGCATCCGGAAGGACTGAATGTCGGTGACACAGTTATCTCCGGCGAAGCAGTCGATATCAAGATCGGCAACGCAATGCCGCTCAAGAGCATGCCGGATGGAACATTCGTTCACAACGTTGAGCTGACTGCAGGCAAGGGCGGACAGATGGCAAGAGCTGCCGGATGTTCCGCACAGATCCTCGGTTCCGAAGGCGGCTTCGTTACACTGCGTCTGTCTTCCGGTGAAGTCCGCCGTGTTCATGACAACTGCCGCGCTACTGTCGGTGTTGTCGGCAATGGTGAATATAACCTGATCAACTGGGGTAAAGCAGGACGTATCCGTCATAAGGGTGTCCGTCCGACAGTCAGAGGTTCAGCGATGAACCCTGTCGATCACGCTCACGGTGGTGGTGAAGGACGCGCTCCGATCGGACGTAAGTCTCCTATGACACCTTGGGGCAAGAAAGCTATGGGTGTCAAGACACGCAACACCAAGAAGAAGTCCAGCAAGCTGATCGTTAGAAGAAGAAACGGGAAATAAGCTGAAAGGAGAGAATGAATAATGTCAAGAAGTATTAAAAAGGGCCCGTTCTGTGACGAATACCTTCTCAAGAAGGTTGACGCGCTGAACAAAGCCAATAAAAAAGAAGTTATCAAGACATGGTCACGCCGTTCGACGATTTTCCCGAGTTTCGTTGAGCACACATTCGCTGTTCACAACGGCAAGGAACATGTTCCGGTATATGTAACGGAAGACATGGTCGGACATAAGCTCGGTGAATTCGTACCGACAAGAAAGTTCGGCGGCCACGGTGATGGCAAGGATAAGAAAGCCTAAGAGGGAGGATTAAGAAAATGGATGTAAAGTCTACTGCAAAGACAGTTCGTTATACTCCCCGCAAGGTTCGCCTTGTGCTGGATCTGATCAGAGGCAAGTCTGTTGAAGAAGCACTGGCTATTCTGAAGTTCACACCGAATCATGCGGCGGATGCAGTTGCGAAAGTCGTCAAGACAGCTGCTGCGGATGCGACAAACAATTTCCAGCTGAATGAAGAAGATCTGTATGTCAAGACATGCTATGCGAATGAAGGTATCGTCCTGAAGCGCTACATGCCGAGAGCCAAGGGCTCTGCATCGCAGATCCTGAAGAGAACGAGCCACATCACTGTTGTGGTATCGGATGAGAAATAAGGGAGGAAGATCAGAGTATGGGACAGAAAGTTAGCCCGATCGGCATGCGTGTCGGTGTCATCCGTGACTGGGAGTCCAGATGGTATGCAGACAAAGCTGAGTTTGGTGATCTTCTGAACGAAGACATCAAGGTCCGTGATTTCCTGGAAAAGGAACTCAAGGACGCATATATCTCCAGAATCGAAATCGAACGTGCTGGAAAGAAAGACTGCAAGGTCATCATCCGCTGCGCACGTCCGGGTGCGATGGTCGGAAAAGACGGCGACAAAGACAAGATGGAAATCCTCAAGGGCAAGCTCTCCAAGCTGACCGGCGGAAAGAACATCAAGATCGATGTCATCGCTGTTGCGAATCCGGATCTGGATGCACGTCTGGTTGCCCGCAAGATCTGCGAACAGCTGGAAGCACGTCAGTCCTTCCGTATCGCACAGAAGAAAGCAATTCAGAGCACGATGCGTGCCGGTGCCAAGGGAATCAAGACTCTGGCCAAGGGCAGACTCGGCGGTGCTGAAATCGCCCGTCAGGAAGGCTACTCCAGAGGCGTCGTTCCTCTGCACACACTGCGCAGCGACATCGACTATGCATGCGAAGAAGCACAGACGACATACGGCAAGCTCGGTGTCAAGGTCTGGATCTGCCGCGGTGAAGTTCTCCCGGGACAGATGGTAAAGGAACCGGAAGCTCCGGCTCATGCAGCTAGAGGCGACCGCAGAAACGGCAGAAGAGGCGGACGTGACGGTCAGAGAAGACCTGCCCGCCGTCCTGCAAACAGCAATGCGGAAGCTCCGAAGGCAGCTGCTCCTGCAGAAGGAGGTAACGAGTAATCATGTTAATGCCGAAAAGAACGAAATACAGAAGACCGCACCGTCTGAGCTATGAAGGACGTGCAAAAGCCGGACGTGAAGTCACATTCGGTGAGTATGGTCTGGTCGCGGATGAGGGTGCTTACGTAAGTGCCAACCAGCTCGAAGCGGCGCGTGTTGCCATGACACGTTATATGAACCGTGGCGGTAAAGTCTGGATCAAAGTATTCCCGCAGCTTGCCCGTACAAAGAAGCCGCTGGAAGTACGTATGGGTTCCGGTAAAGGTGCTCCGGATCACTGGGTAGCGGTTGTTCAGGAGGGACGTGTTCTCTTCGAGATCGCCGGTGTTACCGAGGAAGTTGCGCGTGAAGCGCTGCGTCTTGCGGCAAACAAGCTTTGCGTGAAGACCCGCTTTGTCAAGAAAGGCGAGGAGGCTAAGAATTAATCATGAATGTGAAAGAAATCAGAGATCTGAGCAGTGAAGAGCTCGAGAAGGAAGTCACATCCCTGAAGGAAGAACTGTACGGACTGCGTTTTGCGCAGGCTACAGGAAGCCTTGAGAATCCTGCTCGCATCAGAGACGTCAAGAAAACGATCGCCCGCATCAAGACAGTTCTGACAGAACGTGCCAACGCGGCAAAATAAGGGAGGGCATAAAGAATGGAAAAGAGAAACAGACGTAAGATCCTTCGCGGAACAGTTGTTTCCGATAAGATGGACAAGACAATCGTCGTTGAGATCAACACCAAGAAGAGCCATCCTTTATACGGAAGGCAGATCAAATACACAACAAGATTCAAGGCGCATGATGAGAACAACGAGTGCAAGACAGGTGACATCGTCGAAGTCATGGAGACAAGACCGCTGTCCAAGGACAAGCATTTCCGTCTGGTCCGCATCATCGAGAAGGCAGTAATTCTTTAAGCACAGGAGGAAAAAGCAATGATTCAGAATGAAACAAGATTGAATGTCGCTGATAACACCGGTGCTAAGGAAGTGCTGGTTATCCGCTGCCTCGGCGGCAGCCGCCGCAGAAGCGCTTCGATCGGTGACATCGTTGTCTGCACTGTCAAGAAGGCAGCTCCGAACGGATCTGTCAAAGAGGGACAGGTAGTCAAGTGTGTTATCGCTCGTACAGTCTACGGTGTCCGCCGTGAGAATGGTTCCTACATTAAGTTCGACGACAACGCAGCTGTTATTATTAAAGAAGATTTGACACCGGTCGGAACACGTATCTTTGGTCCGGTCGCAAGAGAACTCCGTGACAAGGGATTCATGAAGATCGTTTCCCTGGCACCGGAAGTCTTATAAGGAGGGCCTACTGATATGAAAATCAAGACAGGTGATACAGTCAAGGTCATCAGCGGTCACTACAAGGGAACGGTCAGCGAAGTAATCAAAGTTGATCCGAAGAACAATAAAGTAACTGTTGAAGGCGTTAACATGATCAAGAAATCGCTGAAGGTCAGCCAGCAGAATCCGGAGGGAGGAATCGTCGAGAAGGAAGCTCCGATCGATGCGTCCAACGTCATGCTGTATGACAAGAAAGCGAAGAAAGCTGACCGCGTCCGCGTTGAAATCAACGACAAGGGCGAAAAGGTCAGAGTATTCAAGAAGTCCGGTAACCCGGTTGATAAGGGAGGCAAGAAATAATGACACGTCTGGAAGAAAAATATCTTGAAACGGTCAAGCCGTCCCTGATGCAGGAATATGGCTACACCAGCACAATGGAAGCTCCGAAGCTGGTCAAGGTCGTTATCAACATGGGCGTCGGCGATGCGATTGCAAACCCGAAGGCTCTTGAAGAAGCAGTTGAAGAACTGACACAGATTGCAGGCCAGAAGCCGGTCATCACAAAGGCTAAGAAGTCCATCGCGAACTTCAAGCTGCGTGAAGGCATGAACATCGGCTGCAAGGTCACTCTCAGAGGCGACCGTATGTATGAGTTCCTCGACAAGCTGATGAACATCTCTCTGCCGCGTGTACGTGACTTCCGTGGTGTCAGCGCTACAGCGTTTGACGGCCGCGGCAACTATACACTTGGTGTCAGAGAACAGCTGATCTTCCCGGAAATCAATTTCGACAAGGTCAACAAGACACGCGGTATGGATATCGTTATTGTTACGACTGCAAAGACAAATCAGGAAGCTTTCTCGCTCCTGAAGGGTCTGGGAATGCCGTTTGCGAAGTAAGGAGGAGAACTGAACATGGCAAAAACAAGTCTGAAAGTAAAGCAGTCTCATCCTGCTAAGTATTCCACACGTGAATATACACGCTGCGAAAGATGCGGACGTCCGCATTCTGTATTAAGAAAGTACAAAGTCTGCCGTATCTGCTTCCGTGAACTGGCTTACAAAGGTCAGATCCCGGGCGTCAAGAAGGCAAGCTGGTAAGGAGGTAACGAGAGATGAATATGACAGATCCTATTGCTGATATGCTTACCAGAGTCCGTAACGGATATCATGCAAAGATGACAACGGTTGATGTAGCACCGTATTCCAAGGTCAAGCAGGACATTGCAAAGATCCTGAAGAGCGAAGGCTATATTGACAACTACGCTGTTGAGGGCGAGGGCATTGAAAAGAAACTCGTCGTTACTCTGAAGTATCATGCCAATGGTGACAAGGTCATCAAGGGCATCAAGAGAATCTCCAAGCCGGGTCTGCGTGTCTATGCACGCTCCAATGAGATCCCCAAGGTTCTCAACGGTCTGGGAATTGCCATCATTTCCACTTCTGAAGGAATGATGACAGACAGACAGGCAAGAAAGAAGAACGTCGGCGGTGAAGTCATCGCTTACGTCTGGTAAGAAAGGAAAAAGAAATGTCACGTATCGGTAATAAAGCGATTACCATTCCTGAAGGCGTTGAGATTTTGATCGCTGAAGGGAATGAGGTGACTGTAAAGGGTCCGAAGGGAACGTTAACAAGAAAGTTTTCCCCGCTGATGGAACTTGCAGTCGACAACGGTATTCTCACCGTTAAGCGTCCCAACGAGGAAAAGCATACAAAGCAGCTGCACGGCACGACCCGCGCACTGGTCAATGCAATGGTTGAAGGCGTTCACAATGGATTCAAGAAGCAGCTCAAGATCGTCGGTATCGGTTACCGTGCTGCGCTGTCCGGCAATAAGCTGACGCTGAATGTCGGTTTCTCGCACCCGGTTGAATTCACAGTTCCTTCTGATGTAACTGTTGAAGTACCTGATGCTACAACGATCAATGTCAGCGGTATTGACAAGCAGGCTGTCGGCCAGTTCGCAGCAGTTGTCAGAGCCACGAAGAAACCTGAACCTTATGGCGGAAAGGGTGTCCGTTATGCGGATGAGCATGTACGTCGTAAGGAAGGTAAGACAGCGGCTAAGAAGTAATGGGAAGGAGAGAGAAAAATGCTGAAGAATACAAAGAAAAATGAAGAACGTATTCGCCGTCATAAGCGTGTACGCAAGATTGTCAACGGCACTCCCGACTGCCCCAGACTGAATGTGTTCCGTTCCAATGCGCACATCTATGCGCAGGTCATCGATGACACAACCGGAACAACACTGTGCTCCGCAAGTTCCCTGGAACTGAAGCTGGAGAACGGCGGAAACATCGAAGCTGCCAAGAAGGTCGGCGAAGCTGTTGCCAGGAAGTGCCTTGAAAAGAATATCGAATCCGTACGCTTCGACCGCGGCGGATATGTCTATCACGGAAGAGTCCAGGCTCTGGCAGATGGTGCCAGAGAAGCAGGACTGAAGTTCTGAG
Source organism: uncultured Erysipelotrichaceae bacterium (assembly GCA_902786245.1). GTDB lineage: Bacteria > Bacillota_I > Bacilli_A > Erysipelotrichales > Erysipelotrichaceae > Bulleidia. Next base: position 24,784 of record CADABS010000015.1, on the reverse strand, counting down.
GAAGGGAGATCATACAAAATGCCTAATGAACGTAAGCCTTTTAGAAGGCGTGAACGCGAACCGAAAGAGTTCGAAGATGTAGTAGTCTCCATCAACCGTGTAAGCAAGACTGTCAAGGGCGGCCGCAGAATGCGTTTCGCAGCTCTGGTTGTCGTAGGCGACAAGAAGGGCAGAGTCGGATTCGGCATGGGCAAGGCTGCTGAAGTACCGGATGCAATCAAGAAGGCAACGGAAGCTGCTACAAAGAGCGTATTCCGTGTCAACCTGGTCGATGACAACCGTACAGTTCCGCATGCAGTTACAGGAAAGCATGGCGCAAGCTCTGTATTCCTGGGACCTGCTGCACCTGGTACCGGCGTTATCGCCGGCGGTGCTGTCCGTTCGATTCTCGAACTGGCAGGTGTCGCAGACTGTGTTTCCAAGGTTATCGGAAGCCGTACAGCGGTCAACGTTGTATACGCAACTCTGAATGCTCTGAGCCAGATGCGTACAGTTGACGAAGTTGCCAAGACCCGCGATCTGAAAGTCGCTGAGATTCGATAAGGAGGGACTTCAATGAAACTGAATGAAATGAAGGCTAATGAAGGTGCCCGTTTCACTTCCAAGAGAATCGGAAGAGGACAGGGTTCCGGCAACGGAAAGACATCCGGAAAAGGCCAGAAGGGTCAGAACTCCAGAAGCGGCGGCGGTGTTGCGATTGGATTTGAAGGCGGACAGACTCCGTTCTTCAAGAGAATGCCGAAGAGAGGCTTTACAAACTATACCCGTAAGGAGTATGCAGTTGTAAATGTTGAAGACCTCAATCGGTTCGAAGATGGTGCAGAAGTTGATTTCGCTGCTCTCAAGGAAGCTGGACTGGTTAAGAAACACCTCGACGGTGTAAAGGTTCTTGGCAACGGTAAGCTTGAGAAGAAACTCACTGTCAAGGCGGAAAAGTTCTCCGCGACTGCACAGAAGGCGATTGAAGAAGCAGGCGGAAAAGCTGAGGTGATCTGATCATGCTGCGTACGTTCGCCAGCCTGTTCAAGAATAAGGAGATCCGCAACAAGATCTTCTTTACCTTGGCAATGCTGCTGATCTATCGCATCGGGTCTGCAATCCCTGTTCCGGGTGTCAACGCGGAGCAGCTTGCTTCTCAGATATCGGACAATTCAATTCTGAGCATGATGAACCTGCTCGGCGGCGGAGCTCTGGAGAGGCTGTCGGTATTCGCAATGGGTGTTCACCCGTACATTACCGCCAGCATCATCATCCAGCTGCTGAGCATGGATGTCATCCCTGCACTGACGGAAATGGCCAAGAGCGGCCAGACCGGAAGACAGAAAATGAATCAGATTACCAGATACCTGGCAGTTGTTCTCTCATTCGTACAGGCGTATTCGCTGGTTTACGGATTTGATAAGCAGTATGTCATTCTGGAAAATGCTTCATTGTCCGGTTATCTCTTCACAGCTACGGTTCTGACCGCAGGAAGTATGTTCCTGATCTGGATCGGCGACCGTATCTCGATGAAGGGAATCGGCAACGGCATCTCGATGATTATCTTCGCAGGTATCGTTGCAAACATGCCCGCACAGTTTGTGCAGGTATACAACATCCTGGCCGGCGGACTGTCGCAGGGTGAACTGTTCAATGGAATTCTGCAGTTCGCGCTGTACTGTCTGATGTATCTTGCAATCATTATCTTCGTAATCATTATGGAGACAGCGGTCCGCAAGATTCCGATCCAGTATACCAACAGTTCAAGTATCCGCGGCGGCAGCGATATTACATATCTGCCGTTCAAGATCAACAGTGCTTCCGTTATCCCTGTCATCTTTGCACAGGCGATTATGACAGCACCGCAGATCATTATCAGCTTCTTCAATACTGACCTGTATAACAAGCTGAACAGCTTCCTCTCACTGAGCAGGTGGCCTGGTCTGTGCATCTACGCGGTACTGACGGTTCTGTTTACATTCTTCTATACCGATCTGCAGGTCGATCCTGACAAGATCGCCGAGAACCTCGGAAAATCCGGTGCCTATATCGCCGGTATCCGTCCCGGCGCTGAAACCAGGACTTATCTGCATAAGGTTTTGAATCGCATCACTGTTCTAGGCGCAGCCGCCCTGACGGTTGTCGCTGTTATTCCGTATCTGCTTACGATGTTTACACCGCTCACACAGGCCACTGCTATCGGCGGTACAGGTCTGATCATCGTAGTAGGTGTAGCGATGGAGACATTCGGGCAGCTGAAAGGTCAGCTGACGCAGAAGCAGTATCACGGGTTCCTTAAGTAATCGTTATATATAACGGAGGAAAAAATGAATATCCTTATTATGGGACCTGCAGGTGCAGGCAAGGGTACTATGTCTGAACTGATCCTGAAGGAATATGACATTCCGCATATTTCCACAGGTGACATGCTGAGAGAAAATGTAAGGAACAATACGGAGCTCGGCAGAACGGCCAAATCCTATATGGAAGCCGGAAAGCTCGTTCCGGATGATGTGATCAATGCGATGGTGGAAGACAGACTTCAACAGCCTGACTGCCAGAAGGGGTATCTGCTCGACGGATTCCCGAGAACTTTGGTTCAGGCAGAAGCTTTCTCCGAAATCGCAGAAAAAATCGGAAAACCGGTTGAAAGCGTTATTGCGCTGGAAGTCGGATTCGATGTACTTACCGACCGTATTACCGGCCGCAGAATCTGCCCAAAGTGCGGAGCGATCTTCCATATCCGAAATCATGCACCGAAGGTTGAAGGCATCTGCGACGAATGCGGCGCTGAACTTCAGCAGAGAAAAGACGATACAGTCGAGCAGCTGAAAGTTCGTATGGATGAGTACGAAAAGAGCACAAAGCCTGTCATTGATTTCTATGAGGCAAAAGGTGTGGTCAGCCACATCGATGCCGGCAAGGACAAGTCCGAAGTATTTGCGGACGTAAAGGCAGCTCTGGAGAAGTAAATCAAACATTAATTGCACGGGAAAGAGAGATTCATCTCTTTCCCTGCAGTTGCTTGAGAAATGGAGAATGAATGGGAAAACAGGATGTCATTGAAATTGACGGCATCGTTGAAGAAACACTTCCAAATGCCAATTTCAAGGTGAAACTTCAGAATGGTCACGAGATCCGCGCCCACGTTGCTGGTAAAATCCGTATGAATTACATTCGCATTTTACCGGGAGACCGGGTCACCGTTGAAATTTCACCCTATGATTTAACACGTGGGCGAATCACCTATAGACATAAGTAGTTGTCGGGAGGCAGAAAAAATGAAGGTTAGACCGTCTGTAAAACCAATTTGTGATAAGTGCAGAGTGATCAAGCGCAGAGGCGTTGTTATGGTCATCTGTGAAAACCCTAAGCATAAGCAGAGACAGGGTTAATTGAGAGAGGAGAATTGAATTATGCCACGTTTTGCCGGTGTTGACATTCCGCGTAATAAGCAGATCGGAACAGCACTTACGTATATTTACGGTATTGGCCCGTCTACAGCCAAGAGAATTCTCAAAGACTGCGATATCGATGAAACGATCCGTGCAAAGGATCTGACAGATGCGCAGGAAACAGCAATCCGTAACCAGATTGATGCAATCAAGACAGAGGGCGACCTCCGCCGTGAAAGAGCGCTGGATATCAAGCGTCTGATGGAAATCGGAAGCTATCGCGGAATCCGTCACAGAAGAAGCCTGCCGGTCCGCGGTCAGCGTACACGCACGAATGCTCGTACAAGAAAAGGTCCGCGCCGTACAGTCGCGAACAAGAAGAAGTAATGGGAGGTCGTTATGGCATCGAATAAACAAAAAAAGGGCGCTGTTCGTAAGAAGAGAGTCCGTAAGAATATAGCAAGGGGCGTTGCCCATATTCATTCCACTTTCAACAACACGATCGTTACGATCGCGGATGAAGCGGGAAACGTTATTTCCTGGAGCTCTGCCGGTGCACTCGGCTACAGAGGCTCCCGTAAGTCCACTCCGTACGTAGCACAGCTGTGTGCGGAAGCTGCTGCAAAAGCAGCAATTCAGCAGGGCATGAAGACGGTTGAAGTCAACGTCAAGGGTCCTGGTGCAGGCCGTGAAGCTGCAGTACGTTCTCTGCAGACAGCAGGCCTGGAGATTACAGCAATCAACGATGTAACTCCGATTCCTCACAACGGATGCCGTCCGCCTAAGAGACCGCGTGGTTAATTTCTAAATAAAGGAGGATTGTTGCATGCAGAAATTTGAACGTGCCGAGTTTAACGTAGATGAATATGTAGAATCTGAGAATTACGGTAAGTTTGTTCTGGCTCCGCTCGAGAGAGGTTTTGGCACAACGATCGGTAACGCACTTCGCAGAGTACTGCTTTCTTCCCTGCCGGGAGCTGCAGTATTCTCCATTAAAGTCGATGGTGTTTATCACGAATTTACATCGATTCCCGGCGTCAGAGAAGATGTTTCGATGATCATCCTGCAGTTGAAGCAGCTGATCATGAAGATCGAGGATGACGAGGTCTATAACCTGCAGATTTCCGCCAAGGGACCATGCACGGTTACTGCAGGAGACATCATCTGCCCGGCGCAGGTTGAAATCCTGAACAAGGATCTTGAGATTGCCCACCTTGAAAAGGGTATCAGTCTTGAGATGGAACTGAAGGCAAAGAACGGACGCGGTTATGTCAGCGCTGATATCAACAAGCAGGCTAACCAGGGAAGTTCACAGGGAATTGGAACTGTATTCACAGATTCCATTTATACGCCGATTGAGAAGGTCGCATACAATGTTGAGCCTACCCGTGTCGGTGAAGATGTAAAATATGACAGTCTGACGATGGAAGTATGGACAGATGGTTCGATCAATCCGCAGAAGGCTCTGGCTATGGCCGCGAGAATTCTGACTGATCATCTGGATATCATTTCCAATATCAATGAAGATGTCATCGATATGGACGAAATGATCAAAGAAGGCAGTACAGAAACTCCGAACAAGGGTCAGCAGATGATGATTGAAGATCTGGATCTCTCCGTTCGTTCCTATAACTGCCTGAAGCGTGCCGGTATTCAGACTGTTGAAGAACTGACACAGAAGACCGAGGATGAAATGATGAGAGTCCGTAACCTCGGCAAGAAATCTCTGAAAGAGGTAAAGGACAAGCTCATCGAACTCGGACTGGGATTCAAGTCCTTTGATTAACAGGAGGAACGAATTATGTGGAATCGTAAATTTGGAAGAACTGCAGATCATCGTAAAGCAATGCTGCGGAATATGGCTACTTCTGTGATTCTCTACGGAAGAGTTGAAACAACAGAAGCAAAAGCCAAGGATATGCGTTCTGTCGTAGATCATCTGATTACACTGGGCAAGAAGGGCGACCTTGCAGCACGCCGTCAGGCAGCTGCTTACCTGCGCAATGTTGTCGATGAAAAGACAGAAAAGACTGTACTGCAGAAGCTGTTCGACGAGATCGCTCCGAAGTACGCGGAACGCAATGGCGGCTACACACGTGTCGTAAAGACAGGTACACGCCGCGGCGACGCTGCTCCGATGGCTTATATCGAACTGATCTAAGTGAACCGGGAGATGCCTTATCATAAGGCATCTTTTTTGTTTGAATCGTTTATAATATAGATATAGTGCAAGGAGGAAATATAATATGGCACATTTTCCTGAGGGATTTCTTTGGGGCGGAGCAGTAGCTGCGAACCAGTGGGAAGGCGGCTGGAATCTCGGCGGACGCGGACCTGCAATGACGGATGTAACGACCGGCGGTACAGTCAATACGCCGCGTCTGATTACGTATATCGATAAAGACGGCAATCATGGCACCCTGACCCGCGGACAGAGTCTGCCGGAAGGCGCACATTATGCAGTACTCGATGAATATCATTATCCGAATCATGATGCGGTTGACGGATATCATCATTATAAAGAAGATATCGCGCTGTTTGGAGAAATGGGATTCAAGCAGTTCCGTATGTCCATTTCCTGGTCAAGACTGTTCCCGACCGGATTGGAAAAAGAACCGCTGAAAGAAGGCGTTGAATTCTACCGTGACATGTTTAAGGAAATGCACAAAAACGGCATTGAACCGCTGGTTACGATCTGGCATTTCGACACACCGCTGTATCTGGAAGAACACTGTGGCGGCTGGCTGAACAGAGAGACAATCGATCATTTTGTCCGCTTTGCGACAGCGTGCTTCACGGAATTCAAGGGTCTGGTTCATAACTGGCTGACTTTCAATGAAATCAATAACACGATCCAGTTCCTGGATATGCTCGGCAATCTGCCGGATTCCGCATACCAGGATGCCTATCAGCATCTCCATTATGAATTCGTCGCCAGTGCAAAGGCAGTCCAGATCGGCCATGCGATCGATCCTTCCAATATGATCGGCTGCATGATCTGCGGTATTGCCTGGTATCCGGCTACCTGCGATCCGAAGGATATTCTGGCAAACCGCCATGCCTGGGAAAAGAACATCTTCTACTGCGGCGACGTTCAGTGCTTCGGTGAATACGGTACCTATGCGACAAGACTGTGGAATGAGCACAATGTAGAACTGGATATCACGGATGAGGATATCGAAGACCTGCAGAGAGGCACAGTCGATATGTATACATTCTCCTACTACATGTCCAACCTCGTAACGACACATACAGTCAAGGATATGGTCGGCGGCAACTTCTCGCTCGGTGCGAAGAATGAATATCTGAAGTACAGCGACTGGGGCTGGGCAACCGATCCGGACGGTCTGGAATACTATCTGGAAATGATCTATGACCGCTACCATCTGCCGATCATGGTCGTTGAAAACGGACTTGGTGCATATGATACAGTTGAAGCAGACGGCTCGATCCATGACCCGTTCCGCATCGACTACTACCGTCAGCACATTGAGGCTATGGATAAAGCCCTGGCAAACGGCGTCGATCTGATCGGATATACGACCTGGGGCTGCATCGACGTTGTCTCGGCCGGTACCGGTGAAATGAGAAAGCGCTATGGCTTCATCTATGTCGATATGGACGATGAAGGCAAGGGTTCGATGGCCCGTTCCAGAAAAGACAGCTTCTTCTGGTACAAGAAGGTTATCGCATCCAACGGCAACGATCTTGACTGAAAAGACTGAATAAATCAGTCATCTGACAGCACATGAACTGCGGTGGGCAATACCACTGCAGTTTTTTATTTCCCGGGAAAAGTATGAACGCATACACAGCGGCAGAATACAGGATAATTCCGAAGTAATCGTCATAAATCATTGATGAATATCTTTTCTGCGGGGGAGTACAGAGTACAAACCAGTGCATCTGACCGAATTGTCATCAGCACGTCTGCTTTCAATTATCGGGTGAACAGGTATAATAGAACAGTAACGCGAGGAAATGTATGGCTAAAAAAAGAAAGAGAAAAATGACCAGACGTGCAAAGTTCACGATACTGGGTATTATACTGGCAGTTCTCCTGATCCTTGCAGGAACAGGATATAAATTCTATACCTATGCAATGGGTGAAGTTGCGGCAATGAAGGAACGGGGCAGAACCTTGAAAGATGAACTGAAAAACGTTGTCGCAAAAATCGAAGAAAATGATATGGCCGGTGCGGAAGCGACGCTGGAAAATGTCAGGACGATCAATGCCGGCATCCGCACAGAACTGGAGAAACCGCTCTGGCAGACCGCAAAGAAAGTCCCGTTTGCGGCAGAGAAGATCGATGCCGTGTATGTTCTGCTGGATGTCGTGGATGAAGCAGCAGATTCCCTGATCACACCGCTGTTTGAACAGCTGAAGAACAATCCGACGGATACGCTGAAAGTCGGAGACGGATTCAATGTTTCAGTCATTCTCTCCTATATTAATTTTGCGGAGAGTCTGGAGCCGACTCTGCTGAGTATGGCGGATAAACTGGGAAATACCGATTTCTCCTTTGTGGACAGCGAAGGAAAGATGACCGAATACCAGCAGAAACTGCTGAATGTTGCAGGGCAGTACGATCAGCTGAAAGCGGATATCAATGCACTGAAAGTCATACTGGGCAACGGCAATAACCGGTTCTATATGTTCGGTGCACAGAATTCATCTGAGATCAGAGCAGCAGGCGGATTCCTCGGATCGGTCGGTACGATCTATATTTATGACGGCGTGCTGTATGTAGGCGACTTCAATTCCGTCTATGACGTCATGGGTACGTATACACCGGCCAGCGGCAATGTCACCTGGCAGGAATCCTATATGTTCGGAAATCAGCTGGCAATCGCGCATGACGCTGAATTCAATCCGGACTTCCGCAGGGTCGCAGAAATCTGGACATCTGCGTATGAACCGTATAACGGCGTATACTGCGACGGCGTCATATCCATGACACCGGTTATGATCCAGAGACTGCTGAAACTGACCGGCAGCGAAATCTGGCTGCCGGACGGCACTGTCCTGAACGGAGACAACGCGACCAGAGGCATTGAGTACGATATCTATCATAAGTACTTCAATATCTACTCCAAGGGCGAATATTCCGATGATTACAGCGATTATCTGTTCGAAGAAACCGCAAGACAGGCAATGGAACAGTTCACATCCAACTTCCATGTCAGTAAAATCATGGATTACTATACGATGTTCAAAGAATCCATTGCGGACAGAACGCTGATGTTCTGGATGAAAGATGAAGCCGAAGAACAGATCATGATCGATGCGGGCATGTCCGGTGTCATCAATGAAGGAAGAAACAATGCGGTAGCCGGTGTGTACTTCAGTACATGTCTGGGCTCCAAGATGGGCATATTTACAAGTATTGATACCGCTGCCGGCGAAGCAGTCAAGAACGAAGACGGATCGACTTCGTATCCTGTTACGGTTACACTGACCAACACGATCACCAATGATGAACTGTACTATGATGATGTCTATATTCTCGGACCGCTGAACGGAACGATCGCCAGCTATGTGCATCTGTTTGCACCGGTCGGCGGAACAATCTCGGATGTCTATTCCAGTGACGGCGTCTACTACAATATGGATGAATACCTCGGAGTACAGGTTGCGTATGCACTGAACGTATATCTCTATCCGAATGCCCCGGTAACGATCTCCTATACCGTTACAACGGCACCGGGTGTTGAGGAACCGCTGACATTCTCCAAAACACCGACACTGCAGGATTACAGATGGTAAAACAGCGAAGAGCCTTCGGGCTCTTTTCTGTTTCGGATGCAGTCATTAGGTTTCTGTATGCATGATAAATAATCGCAATGCATTGGTAAGTAAATGAATATTATGATATAGTACAAATTGCAGAGCAGACCTGTGAAGCCGTATCCGTTAATGCAGGGATGACGCGGTTCACCGTCTGATATTGTCAGGCAAACAGTATATGAATGATCGAATATACAGAGAAAAACTGAGTCTTTTTAAGTCATCCTGCCGGATGTACCGGGTCGAAAAAAGGCAGGTCATGTTAATACCTGTCCAGGTCAGTGCGTCCGAGCCGATGGAAAGACAGTTCAATTCCTATCTGATTGAAGACGTGAAGTTTGTGGAAAACACATTTCTGAGAATCAAAAAGCTCTGCGGAAGCTGTGCGGCAGCGCTGCTGTGGATGATCTATGTCGAAGAAAAAACGCAGGAAGACGTAGCCTATCAGATGGGACTGACCGTCCGTGCACTGCAGTATTCGGCAGATAAATGGCTTCATAAAGCTCTGCTGGAGGATGAAAATGATAAGGGATGACAGGGTGAAAATCTTCCGGGATGTATGCCATTCCTATCCGTATTACCAGGCAGAAATCAAGAGAATCGATGACCGGCTGACGATCCTGCAGAACAAGATGGAAGGTGTATATTCACCGGTGACAGACAGAATCGGTTCAACGCCGACACCGCATGAGCAGGACTATATTACGATCATCCAGCAGAAAGAACAGCTGGAGAATCTGAAACAGCATTATCTCGATCTGATTCAGTGGATGATGGACGTAATCGACGCAATACCCTCTCCTGCCTACAGGGCACTGGTCTGGTCGACCTATGTACAGAGAAGGTCTCTGCAGTCGGTATCCGATCAGTATCTTGTCCGGAAGGACAGTATGTACAAGATCCGGAAAAAACATCTGGATTATGTGCTGAATGATGAGCGCATGGAAAAATACGATGAAATCATGAGCCGTAAACCTGCCGGACCTGAAACCGTACAGTAGAAGCAGTCATATCACCCGATATGTACTGTTTTTTTCATGTGAAGTACATCGGTTCGTGATAGGATGATATGCATAAGAAGGATAACGGATGAATAACGAAAATACAGCAGCGGAAATGATGCACAGATTTCTGCGATACGAAATAGCATACAGCCAGATTTATGTCGATCCTGCCCAGGCCGGTGTCAGGATTTCTTTTGAAGATGTTCTGTCCGCACTGCGGCGCATTGACAGCGAAAAGATCCCCATGCTGAAAGTGCTGAATGAGTGGATGGATCCTCTGTATTCGATCGGCGATGAAATCGGACTGCCGGAAGCACTCGGATTTGAAAACACAAGTACAGCAGATATCCTGCTGGATGAAATCATCGGCAGATCGCCTCTGAACCGTGAGAACACCATGTATCATGTGCTGGGCTATATGTGGCATGCCCCGCAGATGTTCAGCGATGATGCCTCTTTCTTTCATGAGGTTCATGATTGGCTGGAAATGATGGAGAATACGCTCTGGAACGAAGAGCGTCCGATGTATGAATGGAAGCTCACCGCAATGCAGAAAATGCATTATGTCATGGACCTGTTCCAGAATGAAATGATCGATCTGACAGACGGTGCCCATCAGGAACTGTTCCGCAGGAGTCTGGATGAACTCTGCGAAGAAGGCATTTACGATGCCCTGAAGATCAAGGCTTTCTGCTGTATGGACGGCAATACGGTATACGACCGCGATGTCAGACTGGCATCTGAATACTTTGAAGCATGCGCCAGAGAAGATGAAGACCCGATGGCAGCCAATGCCCTGGCGGATCTCTATCTGCAGGGAGACCTGAATGACGGCATTCCCCAGTATGATCTGGCATACAAATATTATTCTGTTGCGGCTTTTTCCGGTGTATATGAATCCATTCTGCGCTGTGCGGATCTGTTAATGGACGGCCATGGTGTACCGCGGAATGCGATGGCCGCATACAACCAGATCCTGTATGTATATACCCATACCAAACAGCAGTTCACCGAAGGCGTCTATTCCATTGCCTTTGCGGATGCGGCCGTGCGCATGGGCGACTGCTGGATGAACGGTATTCCCGGTGAGCCGGATGTGAAACTTGCCTACAGCTATTATCTGGATGCGGAAACAGCGATCCGGATGCGTATGCGCTATGACAAATGCCGGGGTGACGATGCGCTTTACCGCAGAATACAGACGGCTGTGCATAAGACAGCTTCTCTGTTAGGAGATGAATGCATGCAGAAAGAATCGGATATGCCGGAGCCTCTGCTGATCGACAGAATGCTGAGCGGCGGATTTCCGCTTCGGATGCGCTGCCGCAGAACAGAGGACGGCATGGATCTGATATTCTCCCGGGTAGAACCGGCTGCGGCGGATTACATTCTTCTGACGGTGGAAGGAATGTCATCAAGCGCACTGAAGAAAGAAGTTCTTCTGCATGCGCAGGGCTGCGAAGATCTGGCGGAAGATACGGATATCGTCTTCAGCGCAGTCGGATTCGATTATCTGGCAAAGCGGACCTATCTGTATGATCAGAAAAACGAAGTATGTGCATTTACCTGTTCTTCCTTTATCCTGAAAGACGACAGACCGGAAAACTGGACAGACCAGCCGCTTGCGGCCTATGTCAATGTACAGCTGAATGACGGGACCCGCTGTGAATACCGCAGCGATGTACCGGGTCTCAAGCGCGGCGACAGAGTTGCAGTGCCGTCTGTCTACGGGGAACTGGAAGGAAAGGTCGTGACCGTTTTCAGAGCCAGACCGTATCAGGTTCCGGAAATCACCGATGATATGCATGTACTGCGCAAACTGTCACTGCACCTGATGGCATAGGAAGATTCCGGATCCGGAATAACCTGTTTCTTCGTATCCGTTTTCTCTGCAGGGTGCGATACTGTCCAGCAGATCCTGCAGAGGAATAATCAGCGATCCGTCTGACTGAAAGACGGATCTTTTCGTATAGGGGAGACGGTGGGTTCCGGTTTCATCCTGCAGGGATACTTCCAGACCGCATTCATCCAGCATGTTTGCCAGCAGCTGTGCATCTGCCGGCTGATCAGTATATGCCAGCACCGACGGGGTATCTTTGATCAGATCAATGATCTTCTGCTTTGTGTAATGAAAGGTGTCGGACAGAATATCCGCAGCCATATAGCGGGAACAGCTGCCGCAGGACTGAAGAATAATGTTACAAGGTTTCATGAGATGTTCTCCTTTTCTGCAATATAGCAGAGCCGGAAAATGAAATCACTGCGGTTAATGGATTCTTAAACAAACATTAAGTCCATTCATCGCATTTTCAGGGCACAGGAAACATTCACTCCGTCACAGAGGATCATGTTTCAGGTACAGAAAGATTTTTTACTCCGGCATGCTATACTTTATATATGCCGTTGAATATTATCCGAAATACGATCACTGCTGTAAAAGCAGACGCAATTGTAAATTCCGCCAATCCCGATCCGGTTGCCGGCGGCGGTGCCGAAGGACATATCTACGCTGCGGCCGGCTATGAGAAACTGCTGAAAGCAAGGCAGAAGATCGGGAAAATCAATGAAGGTGAAACTGCCGTGACACCTGCTTTTGCGCTTTCCGCAAAGTACATTATCCATACTGTATCTCCGGTCTGGATCGACGGAAAACATAATGAAGCTGAAAGACTGCGCAGCTGCTACAGGAATGCGCTGCGGAAAGCGGAAGAACTGAAATGCACTTCAATTGCTTTTCCCCTGCTTGCGACAGGAAGGTATTCCTTCCCGAAGGAAATGGCACTGCTGCTGGCAAGGGAAGAAATCACTTCGTTTCTGAAGACAGGTGACATGGACGTGATTCTTGCTGTCTATGATCCGGAATCCTTCCGGATTGCTTCAAAACTGCAGGAGGATATCCGTTCCTATATCGATGAACACAGCTATGTCAGTCCGCCTCTGAGCTATATGAACCTGCCTCCGCAGGGAACAGAAAAGCGCAGAAGACGGAGAGAACCGTCCGTCGGTGCGGTGATGAATGAAGCCATTGCGGATGAGGGTATCTCATTGAAAGATATCATGGACCATACCGCTGAAACATTCTCGGAGATGCTGCTGCGGATGATCGATGAGAGAGAACTCAAGGACACAGATGTATATAAGAAAGCAAACGTCGACCGGAAGCTCTTTTCCAAGATTCGTTCGAATGCCTCGTATCATCCCAAGAAGAACACGGTACTGGCATTTGCGCTGGCACTGAAGCTGTCTCTGGATGAAACAAAAGATCTGCTGGAAAGAGCGGGATATGCGCTGTCCCCTTCCAGCAGGGCAGACCTGATCATCCAGTACTGCATCGAACATAAGATGTACGATATCTATGAAGTCAATGAAGTTCTGTTCCAGTTTGAACAGCCGGGACTGGGAGTCTGATGTCGCTTTGGAAGCGACCACGGACTTCTTTTCTTTTTCTACAATACGGGTGTAAACAGGAGGAACAGAAAATGAAAAAAACAGAAATCGTATTTGTACTCGACAGGAGCGGATCCATGCATGGTCTGGAAGCCGATACGATCGGAGGATACAACAGCTTCCTTGCAAAGCAGAAAGCAGAAGAAGGAGAGGCAGTGATTTCCACGGTGCTCTTCGATGATGTATCGCAGGTTCTGCACAACCGTGTTCCCATCAGTAAAGTCAGCCCGATCACGGATAAGGAATATTATGTCAGAGGATGCACAGCGCTGCTGGATGCGCTGGGAGGAGCGGTCCATCATATTCATGCCCTGCATAAGGAAGAAGGAGAAAACGCACCGGAGAAGACGGTATTCGTCGTCATTACCGACGGACTGGAAAATGCCAGCCGCAGATATACCGCGGAAAAGGTTAAGAAGATGGTCGAAAAGAGAAAGAAAAAGAACGGCTGGGAATTCCTGTTCCTGGGTGCCAATATCGATGCGGTAAAGGAAGCAGGCAGATACGGCATCGAAGCCGATCATGCCGTAAACTTCCATAATGACGAAAAGGGCGTGGAACTGAATTACCGCATTCTTTCGGAAACTGTTTCGGCTGTGCGCAGAAACGCAAAGGTTTCAGCCGGCTGGGCAGATGAAATCAAAAAGGATTTCAAATCCAGAAAATAATGCATGCGGGCAGGGAGAAATCCCTGCTTTTTGTATTACAATTGGCGTATATAAAGGAGAATCTCATGGAATACCGGGTATCAGAGAAAATTGCGTCTGCTTTAAAACAGATTACAGATCATGAGAAAATCGCACAGGCGGTTGCGTTCATGGAGGAGGATCAGGAGAATATCATCCAGAAACAGATTGAGCTGACCCTGATTCCTGCCCCGACCTATCAGGAAGAAAAGAAGGCAAAACGTCTGGTCGAAATGTTTGAAGAAGAGGGACTGACAGACTGCCATATCGATGAATACGGCAATGCGGTCGGTATCCGGAAGGGTACAGGCGGCGGAAAGACAGTGCTGGTGGAAGGCCATATGGATACGGTCTTCCCGATCGGTACGGAACTGAATCTGCGCCGGGAGAACGGCTGGATCTACTGTCCGGGTATTGTCGATGATACAAGAGGATGCGCAACGGTACTGTCCGTGATCCGGGCACTGAATGCGGCCGATATTGAGACAAAGGGCGATATTCATTTTGTCGGTACGGTGCAGGAAGAAGGCATGGGTGCCCTGAAGGGTATGCAGTACTATGTCAATCATCATCCGGAACTGGATGCCAGTGTATCGATTGACGGACCCGGTTTCTCGGAGATCACCTATGAAGCCACCGGTATCCAGACATATGAATTCAATTTCAACGGCATCGGCGGACATGCGGCCGGGGCATTCGGCAAGGTAGCCAATCCGCTGGCGGCAGCCGGCAGAGCCATTGCGAAGATTTCGGATCTGCAGGTACCGGAATTCCCGCGTACGACATATGCGGTGACCGGTTCATTTGCGGGATCCTATGAGTCGATCCATGCGATCGTCAATAAGGCGACGATCCTGCTGAATTTCCGTTCGGATTCCCAGGAAGAACTGGAAAAGCTCAGGGCAAAGATCTTTGCCTGCATCGAAGAAGCATGCAGAGAAGAAACCGAGCGCTGGGGCAGAGATACCATTACCTATGATTACCGGCATGTATGCGATATCAATGCCGGAACACAGGCATCGGATGCGCCGATCGTACAGGCAGCCATGGCGATTGCGGAATACCTGGGATGCGAAGAGCCGAAACTCGGACACGGCGGCGCAACAAACTGTTCCAGAGCGCTGGAAGCACATCTGCCGGCAGTATGTCTGGGCGGCGGTGCGGATTATGATTCCAAGTGCCATACGGTACAGGAACAGTTCAGAGAAGAAGGCGCATATAAGGGCTGCCAGAGTGCATTGTTATTAACGCTGCTGTGTGCAGGTACAGAAGCAGCGGAATCGATCATTGAATAAGGAGGAATGGAAATGTACAAACTGTGGGAAGCACTGGAAGAAGCGAAGAAGTATAAATGGGTGGATCTTTCACACCCTCTGAACAACAGCAGTCCGTACTGGAGCGGTATTCCGGACGGAAGCGTAGAACTGGGCAAAGTCGTATTTGACTGGGGCAATCCGATGCTGGAATGCCAGATCCAGACATTCAAGTTCCCGGGACAGTTCGGAACGCATATCGATTTCCCGGCGCATTTCATCAAGGACGCACCGAGATCCGATAAGTTCGGTGTCAGAGACGGTGTATTCCCGCTCTGCGTCATTGATATCACCGACAAAGTCAAAGAAGACCCGACCTATGCGGTATGCGCTCAGGATATTAAGGATTATGAAGAAAAATACGGTCCGATTCCGGACGGAGCATTTGTGGCACTGCGCACGGACTGGTCAAAGAACTGGCCGGATATGAATGCATTATCGGGTATTGCGGAAGACGGAAGCGAAAACTTCCCGGGCTGGTCCATGGAAGCGCTGCAGTATATCTATGAAACCAGAAACGCAGCTGCCAACGGCCATGAGACACTGGATACAGACGCATCGAAGGAAGCCGCCAAGGCCGGCGACCTTGCCTGTGAGAGATATGTGCTGGAAAAGGGCAAGCTGCAGGTAGAGGTTCTGTGCAACCTGGATCAGGTCGCACCGGCAGGTGCCGTGATCTTCGTTGCCTGGAACAATATCGAAGACGCAGTCGGTCTGCCGGTCAAAGTCTGGGCAATTACAGAATAATTAGCAAATTCAAAATATATCTGCTAAATACGAAAACCGCTTAAAACAGGCGGTTTTTTAATTATATAAGAAATAATTTATAAAAATATTAGCACTCAAGTGTTGACAGTGCTAAAAATCTGAGTATATTAATAGATGTGAGATGAAAAGATCTCAGATAGATGTAAGAGAGGTAATAAGATGAGATACTCAGTAGCTAGAAATCATGATCTGTTTGATGACATGTTTGACAGCATGTTCAGAGCGCCGGTATTCGGCGGTCAGTCTCTGATGAAGACAGATGTCCGTGAAAAAGACGGAAAGTATATTCTGGATGTTGAGATTCCGGGATATAACAAAGAAGATGTCAAGATCAGCCTGTACAACGGCAATCTGACAGTCACAGCTGAAAAGCATTCCAATAACGAAGAGAAAGATGACAATGGCAGAATCCTGCGTCAGGAACGCTACAACGGCACATGTTCAAGAAGCTTCTATGTCGGCGAAGGCATCAAGGACAGCGATGTTCACGCATCCTTCGAAAACGGCATCCTGAAGATTGAACTTCCGACAGAGCAGAAGAAGGAAGAGCAGGAAAAGAAGTTCATCGAAATCTTCTGAGATAAACAGTCATAAGTTTCTGATTCATTGAAAGAGCGGGTACCGTTTGAGGGTACCCGCTTTTGTCATGATGAATAATTCAGTATTATTCTGTCTCTGCAGATTACAGCCTGATTTCCGCGATATGCTTGGCATGGCGCATATATACCGGCGGTTCCTGCATATAATTCTCTCCGAAGCATCTTTTCAGATAAGTATCATAGTTATGCGGCACCGGCAGCCATGTGTCCTCAAACTTTATATACTGCGCAGGAAACAGTTCATCTTTTTTATAGCGGTACGGCGGAAAGAATCCGTTCCAGACCCAGGTCAGATCAAGACCGAGATATTCGGAATTCTCTTCGCGTGCCAGCTGTGAGTATCTTTCGGCATTGTGCAGAAACAGTTCCTTTGTCCGGACCGGATTGACATGGAACACATTGTCCAGAATGATTTCCGGTACGACCAGGGCATAGTTGGCCAGACGGTACAGGAGTCCGGTTGTTTTATGGGTACTGACGTTGTCATAGACCATGACATCCACAAACAGACCGTCGCAGCCATCGTATCCTGTACAGCGGTTGGAAAGCAGGACGTTCTTTTCTCTGATATACGATCCTTTCCGGCGGATCTTTACTGCCGGGATCAGTACATTGTACCGGTCATCTTTTTCAAAGCACTGGATGACATAGTCTTCCGGCAGATCCTTCTGCATTGCCTGAAGAAAGCGGTCATAGTCTTCTTTCAGAATGCCGATATCCGCATCGTCATCCCAGGGAATAAAGCCATGGTGGCGGACTGCCCCAAGAGCGGTTCCGGCATCCAGACAATACGGGATATCGTTTTTCCGCATGACTTCATCAATATCCTTTAACATCAAAAGGAGACATTCCTGGACATCGCGGACAGTGATTTCAGCACCGTCTGGATTCTTTTTCAGCATATATCTGACCATATAATCAGCCTCGTTTCTAATCTGCTTCTATGTGTACAGCCAAGGTATATCTTACGGCTTCTGCATGATACATGCAAATATTATGTGTCAGGAACCGGATATCCGTGATGAACAGGCAGATGCGTCTGCTATCATATAAATATGATTATAAAGAATACGGGAAACAGAGAATGTATATTTTTTGAAGAAGAGGATGCCCGGATATTGGTGATCCGGCCCTGCGATCTGCGGGATCAGGACGATATGGAAAACGAGGTCCGGGAAATACAGGCGCGTACTTCCGTTCCTTTTTCTCTGATCGCAGTACCTGTCGATGACTGGAACAGAGATCTTTCCCCCTGGGAAGCGCCGCCGGTATTCGGAAAGGAAGGATTCGGCAGCGGAGCCTCCGAAACACTTGCATATATCATAGATATCCTGATTCCGGCTGTGAATCAGGATCGCCGGTATCAGAAAATTCTGCTGGGCGGATATTCACTGGCAGGTCTGTTCGCATTATGGGCAGGATATG
This sequence comes from uncultured Erysipelotrichaceae bacterium, assembly GCA_902786245.1. Lineage (GTDB taxonomy): Bacteria > Bacillota_I > Bacilli_A > Erysipelotrichales > Erysipelotrichaceae > Bulleidia. The sequence continues at coordinate 6,380 of CADABS010000015.1, read as the reverse complement.
AAACGGATGTATTTGACGGGATTGCGGCAGTATCTCCTTCGGTATGGTTTGAAGGATGGGATACATACAGAGAAGAACATGCATTTCAGGCAGGCTGTGTATATCTGAGTCTTGGCGATAAAGAGGAAAAGACCAGAAACCGGACAATGGCACAGGTCGGGGACAGGATCCGTTCGCAGGCGGAGCTGTTTGAAAAGGAAAATATGCCGCATGTTCTGGAATGGAATCCGGGAAATCATTTCAAAGATGCAGATCTGCGCATGGCAAAAGGCTTTGCCTGGCTTCTTTCGCATATGGATTAAACCGGAAAGTAAACGTTTACATATAGATAAAACGGGCTATTTGTGCGGTAATATCGCCTTTTGAGTTGAAAAGTTCTGCTGATTGGATATAATCAAGTCATCCTGAAGTGAAAGGAAGGCGGTCAGTGAATCTGAAGTACAGTATGGGAAAGAAATGGATTTGTGAAAAAGCCTTTGCTTTCAGCTCGGGTGTGTTATTTTTCTGTGCGGACGGAATGGAATGATTCCGTTTTTTTCGTCTGTATGGAAGGTGAGAAATCGGGAGGATAAAATGAAAAAAATTCTTACCACTGCGATGTCTCTGATTCTGGCAGCGTCCATGGTCGGCTGCTCTTCAGGGACTCCGGAAACAAATGATGACGGCAATTCCGAAGAAACAAATGAAACTGCTTCTGCCGGAAAGATCGGCGTCATCTACGTCGGCGACGACAACGAAGGCTACACAGCAGCGCACATCGAAGGCATTCATGAGGCTGCCAAGGCTCTGGGCATTGCGGATGATCAGATTATCGAGAAGTTCGAAATCGGCGAAACACAGGACTGCAAAGAAGCAGCAGTTGACCTGGTTGAATCCGGTGCTACTTTGGTCATCTCCAACTCTTACGGACATCAGTCCTTCATGGAAGAAGCAGCAGCGGAATATCCGGATGTTACTTTTATTTCCATGACAGGCGATACAGCTGCCGCAAGCGGACTGCCTAACTTCAAGAACGCATTCAACCAGACATATCAGTCCCGTTATGTCTCCGGTGTTGTTGCGGGCATGAAACTGAAGGAACTGATTGACAACGGCACAGTTACGAAGGAAAATCTGCCGGACGCATTCACCGGCGATGATATCAAGATCGGCTATGTCGGTGCTTATCCGTATGCGGAAGTCGTTTCCGGCTATACTGCTTTCTATCTCGGCGTCAAGTCGGTTGTTGAGAATGTCCATATGTTTGTTGAATATACAAACAGCTGGGCTGATCAGACAAAGGAAAGCGAAACAGCAAACTCTCTGATTGCAAAGGGATGCGTTATCATCTCCCAGCACGCTGATACAACCGGTGCTCCGGCCGCAATCGAAACCGCTCTGAACTCCGGCAAGACAGTTTACTCTGTCGGATACAACGTATCGATGCTGGCAGTTGCTCCGAAGGCTGCCCTGACATCTTCTTCCAATGACTGGTCTGTTTTCTATAAATACGCATTCAAGAAGTGGCTGGACGGCGAAGCGATGGATATCGCTACAGACTGGTCGGAAGGCTATGAAACAGGCGCAGTATGCATTACTGAACTGGGCGAATCTGTCGCTGAAGGCACAGCTGAGAAGGTTGCGGAAGTTGAAGCTGCGATCAAAGACGGTACGCTGAATGTATTCGATGCATCGACATTCACAGTAGACGGAAAGACAATCGATGAAAAGACAGGCGTTGACATCAACTTCGACCCTGCATTCGAACCGGATATCTTCCCTGTCAGAGACGGCGTATTCTATGAATCCGATACAAAGAACGGCATGCGCTCGGCTCCTTACTTTTCTCTCCGTATCGACGGAATTGAAGAAGCAGGCGCTAACTGATCTGTAATTCACACTGATTTTTCCATAAGGGAGGCCGTATTCCGCGGTTTCCCTTATGGTGTTTTCTGGGGAGGGCCATTTTATGAACGAGAGAACAGCAGTCCGGATGGAAAATATAACCAAACGGTTCGGACCGGTCGTTGCCAATTCGAAGGTTTCGATGAATATTCACTACGGTGAGATTCTGTCGATCCTGGGAGAAAACGGATCGGGCAAGACGACATTGATGAACATGCTGGCGGGTATCTATTATCCGGATGAAGGCGACATCTATGTCAACGGCGAAGCGGTGACAATTGCTTCTCCGCATGATGCATATGAACTCGGCATCGGTATGATTCACCAGCACTACAAGCTGGTAGATGTTTTTACTGCTGCAGAGAATATCATTCTCGGACTGAAAGGGGAATCAGGCACCTATAATCTTTCGGAAGTCAATAAAAAGGTCAAAGAGATCTGCGACAGATACGGATTTGAAATTGACCCTGCCCAGAAAGTATATGAAATGAGCGTCTCCCAGAAACAGACGCTGGAAATCGTCAAGGTACTCTACCGCGGGGCGAACATCCTGATCCTGGATGAGCCGACAGCGGTCCTGACACCGCAGGAAACCAGCAAGCTTTTCAGTATTCTGCGGGCAATGCGGGCAGACGGCAAGGCAGTCGTTCTGATTACGCATAAGCTCAATGAAGTTCTGGAACTGTCGGACCGTGTAACGATTCTGCGCAAGGGCGAATATATTGAAACCATTCCGACACCGGTTGCCAATGAACAGATCCTGACGGAGGCGATGGTCGGTGAGAAGGTGACGCTGGATATTGACAGGCCGCTGCCGGAAAATCCGGTAAAGCGTCTGTCGGTCAGACATCTGACGGTATTCAGCGATGAGAATATCAAGGCGCTGGATGATATTTCGTTTGATGCCTACGGCGGAGAGATTCTCGGTATTGCCGGTATCTCCGGATGCGGCCAGAAAGAACTGCTGGAGGCGATCGCCGGTCTGCAGAAGATCGAAGAAGGCGGCTCCATCGAATACTATTCCAAAGACGGACAGACCCGGCAGCTGGTCGGTGTATCTCCCCGTGAGATCCGCAATCTCGGCGTGCACCTGTCCTTCGTTCCGGAAGACCGTCTCGGCATGGGTCTGGTCGCTTCGATGGGCATGGTCGAAAACATGATGTTAAAGGACTATGACAAGGGACGTTCTCCTTTCCTGGACAGAACCCAGTCCATCAAACTGGCGGATGAAGTCAAGGCAGAGCTGGATATTGCGACACCGAGTATTGAAACACCGGTGCGCAAGCTTTCCGGAGGAAATGTACAGAAAGTTCTTGTCGGCCGTGAAATCGCGGCAGAACCTGCCATTCTGATGAGTGCCTATGCGGTCAGAGGTCTGGATATCTCCAAGTCCTATACGATTTACAATCTCATGACAGAGCAGAAGAAAAAAGGTGTAGCGGTCATCTATGTCGGTGAAGACCTGGATGTCCTGCTGGCTCTGGCTGACAGGATCCTGGTTCTGTGCAACGGTCATGAAAACGGAATACTGGATGCACGTACAGCAAAGAAAGAAGAAATCGGTATCCGTATGACAAATCTGCAGAAGGAGGCGGAGGCATGAAAAACGAGAATTATGAAATCCCCCGCAAAACCGTAAAAGAACCGCTGTTCCATCTGGTCAGACGGGATGAGCTGCCGGTATGGCGTGTCTGGTGTATCCGCATTGCGGCTGTTTTGCTGGGCATGTTGGTAAGCGCACTGTTTATCAACGGCATTACAAAGCTGAATCCGGTTGCGGTCTATCAGTCGATGTTTGCCGGTGCTTTCGGAACACCGGGAAGAATCTGGCAGACGCTCAAGGAAATGGCTCTGCTGCTGTGCATTGCGGTAGGTCTGGCACCTGCCTTCAAGCTGCGGTTCTGGAATGTCGGTGCAGAAGGACAGATCCTGATCGGCGGTCTGGTAACTGCGGCGATGATGATCAGCTTCGGCGGAAAGATTCCCAATGCCATTCTGCTGGTGCTCATGTTTATCCTGGCAGCGCTGTGCGGTGCGGTATGGGGACTGATCCCGGCATACTTCAAATCGAAATACAAAACAAACGAAACACTGTTCACTCTGATGATGAACTATGTAGCCCTGCAGCTGGTTGAGTTCTTCGTGGATATCTGGGATAAGAAACAGTCGCATTCCGTCGGCGTGATCAATGCCCAGACCCGGGACGGATGGATGCCGTATCTCGGCGGGCAGCAGTTCCTGTTAATGGTGATCATCGTAGCGCTGCTTACCGTCGGCATGTACTTCTATCTGAAGAATTCCAAGCAGGGATATGAAATCACGGTCGTCGGCGAAAGCGAGAATACAGCCCGTTATGCCGGGATCAGCGTATCCAGAGTCATTCTGCGGACAATTGCCATTTCCGCGGCGATCTGCGGTATTGCCGGATACCTGGAAGTCACTGCAGTATCGCATACGATTTCTTCTCTGACGGCAGGCGGCAGAGGCTTTACGGCAATCATCGTCGCATGGCTGGGCAAATTCAATCCGATTGCCATGACATTGATTACGGCACTGCTTTCATTCATGAGCAGAGGTGCCAATCAGATTGCATCGGATTTCAATTTCAACAAGCATGCATCGAATATTCTGATCGGTATTATACTGTTCTTCATACTCGGCTCGGAATTCTTCATCAATTACCGGATCGTCTTCCGGCACCATGCAAAGAAGGAGGAGGAAAACTGATATGACACTGACATCCTTTATTGCCTGGATCGCTGCGGCAATCACCTTCGGCACGATTATCATGTACGGTTCGGTCGGTGAGATCCTGACGGAAAAAGCCGGAAACCTGAACCTGGGCGTACCGGGTATTATGTACCTCGGTGCCATTGCATCGCTGGCCGGTGCATTCTTCTATGAAAACGGAAATCCGGATGCGGTTCCCTGGATCAGTGCGCTGATTGCGATTGTCTGTGCCCTGATTGCGTCCTTCCTGGGCGGACTGCTGTATTCGTTCCTGACGGTTACGCTGCGGGCGAATCAGAATGTCACAGGTCTGACTCTGACGATTTTCGGCAGCGGCGTTGCCAATTTCTTCGGGGGATCGCTGGTCAAGCTTTCCGGCGGTGTCGGACAGATTTCCGTATCCGCGGCCAGTTCCGCAGTGCGCAGTACGATTCCGTTCCTTTCCACTGCACTCGGCCGGGTCAGCGAAATTCTGTTCTCCTATGGATTCATGGCATATCTTGCCATTATCATTGCCGTATGTGCCCATTATTTCCTCAACCGCACCCATGTCGGTCTGAATCTGCGGGCAGTCGGTGAGAATCCGGCAACAGCGGATGCGGCCGGCATCAATGTTACAAAGTACAAATACACGGCGACATGCATCGGAGCGATGATCGAAGGTCTGGGCGGTATGTATTATGTCATGGACTATGTCAAGGGTACCTGGGATACAGGCGGCGGTCTGGAAGCGCTGGGCTGGCTGGCAGTCGCACTGGTCATCTTCACCAGCTGGAAGCCGAGAAATGCCATCTGGGGTGCATATCTGTTCGGATTCTGCTATTGGGTCTATCTGTATATTCCGTCATCGATTTTCGCAAAGCTGGCATCGATGCTCGGCGCAACGAATACGACATATATGCAGAATCTGTACCAGATGATTCCGTATCTGGTTACGATCATTGTTCTGATCCTGGTATCCAAGCGCAAGCGCAGAGAAAATCAGAATCCGGCAAGTCTGGGTGTATCGTATTTCCGTGAGGAGAGATAAGGGAAGCAATGCTTCTCTTTTTTTGAGTATATAATGGATATATAGATACAAGGAGATACAGGATCATGGGTTTTTCGAAAGACTTTTTATGGGGCGGCGCTACGGCTGCCAATCAGTATGAGGGCGGTGTGCATGAAGGCGGTGCAGGTCTGTGCACAGCCGATGTCATGACCAACGGTTCCCATACTGTCAGACGCCAGGTTACCTGGATCAAGCCGGATGGCGAAACAGGTTCTACTCCGCTGTGCTTCGGTTCACCGGAAAGACATCTGCCTGAAGGGGCAGTTCCGGCAGAACTGGACGATCCGAAATACTACTATCCTTCGCATATTGCGTCGGATTTCTATCATCACTACAAAGAAGATATCAGACTCTGTGCAGAGGAAGGATTCAAATGTCTGCGCTTCTCGATGAAATGGAGCCGTCTGTTCCCGAACGGAGATGATGAGACAGTCAATGAAGAAGGCATAAAGTTCTATTCTGATGTATTCGATGAATGCAGAAAGTACGGCATTGAACCGCTGGTTACTCTGTCGCATTATGAAACACCGCTTGCCCTGGCCGCAAAATACAATGGCTGGGACAGCAGATATCTGGTGAATCAGTTTGTCAGATATGCGGAAACATGCTTTGACCGCTTGCAAACGATGGCGTAGCGGACCCGGCTCGGCGGGTCTTTTGGTACCGCTGCGACGGCACCCGCGACGGATATAACTGGTACTGCTGAAACGGGCAC
>CADABS010000014.1 GCA_902786245.1 uncultured Erysipelotrichaceae bacterium | reverse complement strand
AGCAAGTCGTGATGACAATACAAATGTAGCGCCGTATACGAGACCCGTACGTACGGTGCAATGGGAGGGGCGGGACTAATAATCCCCCTCTACCCTATTGGAACCGTAAGAATACTCCGGATTGTGTTAGAATGACCGTATGACTGAGCATGGTGTAATGCGCACAGCATTGGGGAATATACATGTTGAAATGAGCGGTACGGGAATCAGGAAACTGTATTTCTGTGAGGAAGAGGAAACAGAACTGAATGACCGGATGGTTTCACTCAAAAATGTGCTGGAATCATATTTCCGGGGAAATGTTCATTCATTTGATTTTGCATTGGATCTGCAGGGGACACCGTTTCAGAAACAGGTATGGAACGCGTTATGTGAAATACCGTATGGGGAAACGCGCACCTATGGTGAAATTGCTGAGCAGACCGGAAGGCCGAAGGCGTACAGGGCCGTCGGCATGGCATGCAATCAGAATCCGGTCATGATACTTGTTCCATGTCACAGAGTTATCGGGAAAAACGGAAGTCTGACCGGATATGCTGGCGGACTGGATAAGAAAAAGGCATTGCTGGAAATCGAGGGGAAGATATGGCAAAGAAAAGAAAACTGAGAACAGGGAGACTGATTGCGGTGATCTGCGGTGCGCTGGCTGTCTGCAGCCTGGTCTGGATTGCAATTGCAAAGATCGGAAAGAAAACAGCAGACGCAGATAATGAACCTGTCCAGGAACAGACAGAAACAGGGGAAACCGCAAATACGGAAGAACCGGCTGAAACCGTGCCGGAAGAAACTGCAGAGGAACCGGTGGATGAAAATGCGCCGGAGACGACAACCAGCGCGACTTTATTTATGGTCGGCGACGGATTGGTGCATGGTGCAGTCTATCAGTCGGCGGAAATCTATACCGGATACAACGGCTATGATTTCAATCATATGGTCAGCAGGATCGGTGCGATTGCACGGAATTATGATCTGCGCTACTACAATCAGGAAACGATTCTGGGCGGAACGGAATTGGGTCTGGCAAGCTACCCGGTGTTCAACAGTCCCCAGGAATTCGGACGGGATATGGTCGAAGAAGGATTCAATCTTGTTTCCACGGCAACCAATCATACGGCTGACTTCGGTGAGCAGGCAATTATCAATTCCTGGAACTTCTGGAAGTCGCAGGAAGGCGTTGTCATGGAAGGCACGAATATGTCCCAGGAAGAACGGGATGAAATCGAAATCCATGAGATCAACGGCATTACCTACGCATTCCTGTCATGGACGTTCTCGATCAACGGCATGAATGAACCGGGCGGAAAGTCCTATATGATCAACTGGTATGAAGGACATGAAGAAGAGATGCTTGACCAGGTCAGAAGAGCAGATGAGATGGCAGATCTTGTCATCATGGCAATCCACTGGGGTGTGGAATACCAGATGTATCCGTCGGAGGAACAGATCACACTGGCACAGCAGCTTTCGGATGCCGGTGCGGATATCATTATCGGCAATCATCCCCATGTCATTCAGCCGGTGCAGTGGATCAACGGACACAAGACGCTGTGCTATTATGCGATGGGAAATATGATCTCTGCCCAGTGGGGAGACAGTCTTGTCGGCATGATGGGTGCCTGCACAATTACCAAGCGGACAAAGGGATCGCAGAGTTCCATCGAAATCTCTGATGCCAAAGCAGATCTGATCTATACATTCGGTGAACCGACCTGGCTGAATATCGAAGTCGTTCCGTTCTCCCAGATTGATGAGGGGATGCTGCCGGGATGCACGGAACTGTATGAGAGGATGAAGGGCGTCGTACTGTCCATGGATGATACCATTCAGATCGGCGGATTCTGATGAAAATATCTGTTCTGACGATGTTTCCGCAGATGTTTGACGGTTTTCTCTGTTCGCCTCTGGTACAGAGGGCATTGAAAAAACAGATTGCGGAAATTGAAATCATGGATATTAAGGAATATGTACAGGGCAGCTACCGGGATATCGATGAATCTCCCTATGGCGGGGGAAACGGGATGGTCATCCGCTGTGATGCGGTACTGCCGGTATTGAACAGAATCCGTACAGAACAGAGCCATGTCATTGTTCTGACACCGGCGGGAAATACCTTTGTGCAGAAAACTGCCAGACGGCTGATGACAGCGGATCATCTGATCCTGATTGCCGGACATTATGAAGGACTGGATCAGAGAATTATTGAAGAAGCAGATGAATGCATTTCCATCGGTGATTATGTACTCTCCGGCGGTGAGCTGCCGGCGATGGTCATCATGGATTCCCTGATCCGGCTGAAAGAAGGTATTCTGCGGGAAGGAAGTTCAGAGGACGAATCCTTTGAGAATGACCGTCTGGAATATCCGCAGTATACAAAGCCTGCCGTCTATGAAGGCAAAGAAGTTCCTTCGGTGCTTCTTTCCGGGAATCACGAAAAGATCCGTATATGGCGGAAGAAGGAATCTCTGCGTCTGACTATGCGGTACAGACCGGATCTGCTGGAAATAAGAGAACCGGATGAAGAAGAGCAGGAGTATATCAGACAAATAAATAACGAGTAACACAAAGCGGAATTGTTGATGTTCCGCTTTTCAATTTAAAATCCGAAAAAGCTAAAATGAAAATGCCGAAATTAATAAAATGAAAATGCCGAAATTAATAAAATGAAAATGCAGAAATTACTAAAATAAAAATGCCGAAAATGATAAAATGAAACTGCCGAAATCAATAAAATGCAATAAACAATGAAAGCGAAAGAGGAAAACCATGAAATATATCAGAAGATTAGCAGACCAGGTAATTGACAGAAGAGTGAAAGCATTCAATGCAATTCATATCACAGGACCGAAAGGCTGCGGAAAGACACGAACCTGCACAGAACGCTGCAAAACACTGATTGAGTTTCAGGATGAAGAAAGACGGGACGGTTATCTGCAGATTGCGGATACAGCGCCTACATTGTTTTTCAGAAATGAGAAGCCGATTCTTTTTGATGAATGGCAGGACGCACCTAAAATCTGGGGTGCAATCAGAAAAGACTGTGATGATCATCCGGAAACTGTGGGAAGCTATTATCTTACCGGTTCAACAAGCAGAAAAACAGAAACGCCGCATACCGGGACCGGCCGCATTACAACTCTAAGGATGTATCCTATGACTGCCTGGGAAAGCGGAGACTCAAATGGCGGAGTATCGCTGACTGAAATTCTCGATAATCAGTCGTATGAACCTGCGGCACTGAATCCCGGAAAACTGGAAGATCTGTTTGATATAATCTGCCGCGGAGGATGGCCGAGATGTCTGTCAATCAAAGACAGAGAAGGGAAACTGGAAATTGCCAAAGACTATTTCCGGCAGATTTATTCGAAAGATATCAGCACGATCGATCATGTAGACCGTAATCCCGAAACCGCCAGAATACTTTTGCAGTCGTACGCGAGAAATGCGGCAACACTTGCGAAAAAGACAGCTATTTATGCGGATGTGAAGGCCACACAGAGTGTTACTGATCCTACGCTGACCAGTTATGTCAGCGCTCTTGAACAGCTGTACGTTATCCATGATATCGATGCGTGGATGCCGCAGTTAAGATCTAAAACTGCAATCCGTGCGGCAAAAAAGCATATATTTGTGGATCCTTCTATTGCGGCTGCGGCATTGGGCATTTCACCGGAGTATTTTATAAATGATCTGGATGTTTTCGGACATCTGTTTGAAAACCTTGTTCTGAGAGATCTGCTTGCATTTGCGGAAGCGCATCATGCAAAGGTGAAACACTACAGAGATGATACAGGTCTGGAGGCTGACGCGGTTTATGAGCTGGAAGACGGAAGATATGCGCTTATTGAAATCAAAACCGGGACAAATTCAATTCCGGCTGCGGAAAGAAATCTTCTTCGTTTTAAAGAACTGATCAGAGAACACAATGAAAAAGCATTAAACAACCCTGAGCATCCTGGTGTAATTTACCGGGAGCCAAGTTCTCTGATTGTGATCTGTGCGAATGCACCGATGGCATACACTACATCAGGAGGAGTAAAAGTCATACCGTTCCTCTGCCTGAAGGACTGAACCTGCTTCTGAACAGAAATTCTTCCGGCACTGAAATCATGACCGGACAGCGGCTGCAGCGTCCGTTCAGACGTATACCTGACCGTTTAGACAACGAATGTTTACATCAATGAAGTATTCTGATAAAAAATGATAAAACTCTATCAAAGAACTGGATTTATACCTGTCACCCTACAGTGCCATGTGTTCCTGCAGTATGCCGAAATCAGTGAATACGATCCAATTAACAGATAACAGCGAAATCGATCAGCTTTATCAGTAATCAGATAAATACGGAGGTGAATACGATGAAAAGGAATATGATTACAGCATTCTGTGCATTATTTGCATTGTGCGGCTGTGTGCATGCCATGGAAGTGCCGGAAACTATGCAGAATGCAGTTTCTGATGAAACGGAAGAAACAAATGCGGTTCAGCCGGAACAGTCAGTGCCTGTGGAATTGCAGTCTGATATATGGAATGATGACAATGTGATGAAAGCCCTAATGGCTGTTTCTCTTGCATATGACAATTATCACCCGGATAAGCTGGCAGAATACAGTACGTCTGTCGCTTTGATCAAGGTCTGCAGTATTGACGGAACAAGTTCCTATTTTGAACCGCGTGACATGCATGGTTCTATCTATACATATGGCCGGTTTGAAACAATTGAGGTGTACAAAGACGGAGAACTGGAACCCGGACAGGAATATACATTTACAAGGTTCGGCGGAATCGGTACATGGGAAGACTATGCGGCCGGCAGAGATGAATCCTCACTTGAAAAACGGCTTAACGCTATGAAAGAAGCGGGCAAAGCAATTCCGGAATATGTATATGAGGATGCAATTGATGATATTTTCATTGAATCAGGGAAAACATATCTCGCCTTCTTTGAACCTTCTGAAATGTCCGCAATCATCGGCGGATATCCGATCTGCGGCCTGCAGGGAGGTCTGCGGGAAGTTGATCTGGAAAGAAGACTTGTTCTGAATAATTTCACCGGTGTATGGGAAAACCTTGATGAGGTGATTGCAATTCTTGCATGATAAACGAATCTGCACCAATCAGGCAGAGAAGACATATTACAGCAATCTGAACATGAATGATCCCGCATGATGCGGGATTTTCAATACCGCTGGATAGTTATTCTGACCGAATAGACGGAGGCAATTGCTCAGCCTGCAGGTATTATGTATTTTGAAGAAGGAGAGGCAGATATGAATGAGACGATTGCGATACTTGAAGACAGCAGACAGGATGCTGAAAAACTGAAAACAATATGCAGTTCTGTCTTCGGAAATGCTGAGATCAGGACATATGAAAATGCTGAATGCTTCCTTCAGGAATGCGCGCACTGCGATCTTCTTCTCTGTGATGTATATATCGGAGAAACGGACATGATTGATTCATTTGCGTTTCTGATACCGCGTGCATCTTATGTGATATTTACCAGTATCCAGGCAGCCCGTTCCAAAGATGCTTTCGGATATAAGGTGATCGGTTTTCTGGACAAGAATGACAGTGATGAACAATTGGCAGAAAGAATGAGGAAGATTCATTATCTGTATTTTGCGGATACCTTTCTGCTTCGGACAAAGAATGGCGATACACGTGTGCATCCGATGAAAATACTGTATGTATCGATGGAAAACAGAAGAATGTACGTATATACAGCAGAACATCAATGTTTTCAGGTGCTGGAAAAATCACTGCGTGAACTGCAGGATGAAATGCCTGCATATATGTGCATGATCAGCCGGTCACAACTGGTCAATCTATATCATATACATTCCATCGACGAAGACAGAATCACTTTGACGGACGGCACTCTTCTCTTTGCGAGCAGGAGAATGAGGTCAGTAATACAGCTTGAATTTATACGGAGGGTCCTGCAATGATGACACAGTTATTATCGCTGCGAATAATACCGTTTATTCTTCCGGGCATATGTGCAAAACGCCTGAGCGGCAAAAGGATTCTGATTTTCTCAGTGCTGCTGATTCTGGGTAATGCTTTTCTCTGTGAAGTTCTGTGGCGTTTTGATCCGTCATTGACTGATCCCGGTGCGGTCTCGCTGTATTCACTTTACATGCAGTTTTTCTTTCTTCTACCGACAGCTCTGTATGAAAAAGCTGTATTGAAAACAACATATGGCAGAGCCATGCTGATCAGTATGCTCGTTTATCTGACTGTGAACAGCGTTGATCAGGTTAGTACATCGGTTGCTGTGATGGTGCCCGCGGGTATTGCGGCGCATTATGGGCAGATTGCTCTGGTTCCGGAACTGATTATGAAAATACTGTCGGTTTATCTTTTCAGCAAAGTCATGCTGAAAGATATTCTGGAAACACCCGGGAATCTGTCTGTCTGCCTGATTGCAGCAGTCTGTGTTCTGTTTCAGGTTTTTCTTGAAAGAATGCACAGATCGCCGGATACCAATGTCCATTTCGCAGGTCTGTATTCCCCGCTGATTGCTGTGGCTGCAGTTATGATTGCATATGATTTCTGCCTGAAAGAAAAGCAGAAACAGCATATCCGGGCAATTGAAAACTGTCTGTCCGTCATCCGGAAAGCATCGGATGGTTTCTGCAGGCAGAAAAATGAAGAACTCCGGATCAGACATAATCTGCTCCATTCGGCAGCAGCACTCAGGAATACTTCATTGTGCGGTGAACCGGCTGTTGCACAGCTGCTCAAAGAAATCGATCAGATCACAGCCCGTCAGAAATCATATCTTTCCGGCTTTTTTCAAACAGCTGCTGAACAGATGAAACTTCTGTACCCGGACGCAGATATCAGGTTCGAAACAAATCTTTCCGACCTGACCGGTATTAAGGAAGCGGATATCAGTACTCTGATGCTGTATCTGACAGATTATCTGGTCAAGTGCGGAAACAGTGATATTTCCATCTGTCTGAAACTGCGTGAAAACATGCTTGTTTTATACTTTGGCAGTCATGGAAATGAGATTGAACAGTTTATGCATACAGATGCAGGCTGTTGTTTATTGCTGCAGGAAACAGCCTGGTCTGTTTTGAGAAATGTACAGACACCGGCAGATGCAGGAATTCTTCTGACACTGAAATCATGACCGGACAGCGGATACAGCGGCCGTTCGCTGCAGAAATATTGAAATGATAATAACAGACATAAAAAAATAAGTGCAACGAAGCGGAATACTATTGTAAATCTGTATGGTCCGTGAAAGGATGGCACACAATGAAAAAGATATTTGTTAATGGATTTGCGGCGTTCATGCTTTTTGCTGCAGGCTGCGGCGGTGCTGATGTGCAGGAAGAAACATCCGGATTACCTTTGAGTGAAACTGTGCCGGAGGAGCGGGAACCCGAACAGGAGATACCTGCTGAAGCCGTGGATGATAAAAAGACACTAAAAATAGGCGTATCCTTTGATTACGTACCTGCCAGAGAAGAAAGAATTGCAAACAAGGCAATCATTCGGATTCTTACCATTGACGGCGGAGATACATACTACGATGATCTGGACATCTACAGCGGACAGATCTATTCCTATGGAAAATTTGAAGTACTTAAAAGCATCAAGGGGAATCTGACAGAAGGAGAAGAATATCAGTACATCCGGGTCGGAGGTACCGCAACCTATGAACAGTATGCGGCCGGACAGAATCCAGAATCAGTGGAGAAACAGGAATATCTTTCTGAAAAGGAGAGCAGTGAACTGCCGGAGAATGTAACGATGTCCGTTGCGGGGGCAGTGGTACTTGAGGAGGGAAAAGTATACTTTGCGGTTGTTGATGATGAAACACCGACAAGAGGCGGTTCGCATATCCTCGGCTGTTTCCCGGAAGATTTCCGCATCGTGGATGAGAACACACTGGATGCGGATAATATCCTGGCAATGAATAATTTCACCGGTGCATGGGAACCGGTCAGCCAGATTGAATTTCCTGATTTCGGGGAATGAATGTATAGCCATCCGGTTGAAAATCATTTCAAAATAACATTAAATTTCTGAAATGATTGGAAACGAACATGAATATACTTGACCTGATTGATACAAAGGTTTCCTCCTATACCAAAACAGACAGAGCAATATACGAAAAACTGAAAAAGTATCCCGGTAAGTTTGTATCCTCTTCGTATAACGAAATTGTGAAAGATATTGATGTTTCTCCGGCTGCTCTGACAAGATTTGCCAAAAAGCCCGGCTTCAACGAGTTTCAGTTTCAGCTTTCCTCGGATCTGCAGAACCGGAAAAACGAGAACAGCGGAGGTGGCATGGCTGAGAAATATGCCAAAGCACTTGCCCGTACCGAAGAAAGCGTCACCGATGAACAGCTGACTGCGACTGCCGGAAAGATTATCAATGCGCGCAAGGTCTTCTGCCTTGGATTTCCTGACAAGGGTCGCAGAGGCGAAGAACATGCGTCCGGAAGACTTTGAAACTGCCGGCAACGCAGAAGGAAACAAGATCAGCGGAAAAGACGTATTCCAATGGCTGGAAGACGGCGATGAAGCAGTCATGATAAAATCAGTATTAGCCATAAATGGCGACCTCCTTTTAATATTCGTTCTCAACAAACAGTATTTTTAACAGGAGGTTTTTCTTATATTGCAAAGCACCCCGAAAGATTATTGAGGGTATCCCCAGGATAGAAAAAACAGGGCGTTATTCACACCCCGTATGATTGAACAGCGGTATCCCGATCCCGCTGGATTTTTGAGCGCCACAGTGAACAGGCGGAGGAGGGGACTTCTCTGCTCTTCTGTACGATCGGAGGAAAAATGGTTAAAACAGAATACGGAATGATTGAAGGCATCGGCCGCGGAACATATACAGAATACAGGGGAATCCCGTACGCAGAGGCACCGGTCGGCGGAAGAAGATGGAAAGCTCCGGAAAAGCCTGCGCCATGGACAGGTGTGCTGAAAGCCGACAGCTTCCGCAATAAGTGCATGCAGGAGAGTCTGCCTTCGGAACTCTACGACAAAGAGTTCTATGACGATCCGGCGTTCAGCGCATCCGTCGGCGAAGACTGCCTGTACCTGCATATCTGGGCACCGAAGAACGCAAAGAACTGCCCGGCGGCCATGTGGATCCATGGCGGTGCCTTCATGGGCGGTTTCAGTTTTGAAAAAGAATTTGACGGGGAAGCGTATTGCAAACGCGGGTGATCTTTGTCAGCGTTGAATACCGCTGCAATATCTTCGGCTTTCTTGCACATAGATGGCTGAGCGAAGAGGCAGGCACATCCGGCAATTACGGAACGCTGGATCAGATCGCGGCCCTCGACTGGATCTATGAAAACATCGAAGCTTTCGGCGGCGACAGAAACAATATCACTGTCTTCGGAAAAGCTCATTGAATCCATCGGACCGTTCTTTGCGAAAGCCATGCCGAAGGCACAGGGGCTTTTCCTGACACCGACCCTGGACAAAAAGGTGCTGGATGATGGCTATTACAGAATCATGGATGAAGGAAAGATTCATGATATTCCGGTTCTGCTTGGATCTGTCAAGGATGATATCCTGACAGATGAAAACACGGAGAAGCCGGAAGGTTCGCCTTTATATAAGGGAAGTATTGCCTTCAGCCATCAGCTGGAGAAACTCGGCAGAAAACCGGCGTATGTCTACTACTTCAAAAGAGATCTGCCGGGCGATGAGAATGGCGCGTGGCATTCCTGCGAGCTGTGGTATATGATGGGAACGATGAAGAGATGCTGGCGTCCGTGGGCAGAAGAAAATTATGCGCTGTCAGAACAGATGCTGGATTACTGGACACAGTTCATGAAAACAGGCGATCCCAACCGGGCCGGCCTCCCGCGGTGGGATGTCTGTTCAAAAGAACGTCCGTTTGTAAAAGAATTTGATATTTTAGAAAGAGGAAACCTATGCCGTATCAGAATCCGATTATTCCGGGATTTTATCCCGATCCCAGTATCTGCTATGCCAATGGTGAATATTATCTGGTGAACAGTTCCTTTGAATACTTCCCGGGTGTGCCTTTATGGCAGAGCCGGGATCTGAAAAACTGGAAACAGATCGGCCATGTGCTGACACGGGACTCCCAGCTGGAACTGGGAAACTGTCCGGCTTCCGCCGGCGTCTTCGCGCCGACCATCCGCGAACATAACGGAAGATTCTATATGATCACGACCAATGTCTGCCGCTTTCCCATGGGGACACCGAATTTCCTGGTCAGTACAGATGACATTCACGGCGAATGGAGTGAACCGGTCTCGATCCGTCATATGGGGATCGATCCGACACTGTTTTTCGACGATGACGGGAAAGCGTACTATGCCGGTACTGGTTTTGATGAGAATGGAAAACAGGGCATCGTTCTCTTTGAAATCGATGTAAATGACGGAAGCATTCTCAGTGAGAAGAAATACATCTGGTACGGCACCGGCGGCAGGAATCCGGAAGGGCCGCATCTCTATAAAAAGGACGGCATGTATTATCTGCTCATTGCGGAAGGCGGCACGGAATACGGGCATATGGTCACCTGCGCCAGAAGTACATGTGTATGGGGACCGTATGAAAGCTGTCCGTACAACCCGGTCCTTTCCCATCGCGACAATGACAAAAGCATATTCCAGTGCGTCGGACATGCGGACATGGCTGAAGCGGAAAACGGAAAGTGGTATGCCGTATTCCATGCGGTGAGGCCTTCTGCCGCCCAGCTTCACCATATCGGCCGGGAGACGATGCTTGCGGAAGTGACATGGAAAGACGGCTGGCCGCTTATCAATAATAAAGAAGAGATCCATGCCCTCATGGCAGATGAAAGCAGTGAATATACCGTGTTTGAAAATGCGTTTGCGGATACTTTTGAAACAGTGCATCCCCGCTGGTCATGGCTGCGGAATCCGGACATGACAAAGTATCATTTCGGAAACGGTCTGACAATTGAAGGCACGGACATCACCCTGGATGAACCGGCTTCTCCCTCCTGGATCGGTGTGCGGCAGACACAGATGGAACTTGACTGTATCACAGAGATAACTCTGAAAGGTACGGGAACGGCAGGCCTTTGCGTCTATCATACCGATGAGCACCATTATGATCTCTGCGTGCGGGCAGAGACCGGCGGCCTGGCGGTTTTTCTGAAGCGCAGAGCAGCGGATCTTACCGCTTCATCGCAAGAGCATTTCTTCCCGGATACGGATTCTCTGGTATTAATGATCCGTGCGGAAAGGGAGAAGTATACATTCTGTGCCGGAAAGGATGCGGAACATCTGCAGATCATCGGCACCGGCAGCACCCAGCTGCTTTCCACAGAAGCGATGCGCGGTACCTTTACCGGATGTTTCTTCGGTCTGTTTGCGGAACACGATGCGATTGTGCATTTCCCATATTTCAGAGTGGATGAATCGGAAGAACAGAAAGAAAAAAACCGCGCGGATGCGCAGCGGGAATATCCTGTCTGAGAAGTGCAGTGAATGCAAAGAAGCTTAGCTGAATGATATGCAGTTAAGCTTTTTATATCATTCCGATCAGTGTTTCAACGATAAAGGCAGCGATACAGCAGGCTGCTGCTACTGCAGGCAGACTCTTACCCTTCAGGGAAAGAACAATACCGATGGCCAGGGCCGCAATGCCGGCGGCGGGTTTTTCGGTTGCCTGAATGATGGCCGGGAATGTCATGACCGATAAGGTGGCATAGGGCACATAGTAGAGAAAGGAACGGATAAAAGGACTGCGGATAGGTTTGCGTATCAATGTAAGGGGCAGGATCCGGATGATATAGGAGACCAGACCGCTGAATAATATATAAAGATAAATATTATGCTTCATCGGCTTCCTCCTTTCTCGGTGCGATCACAGATGCGGCAGCGGCGATGATGATTGTGAACAATATCGTTTTCATGCCGGCGCCGATCGGCAGGGACGAAGAAAAATAAGAGAGTGCAAAACCGCTGAGGACAACCGCTGCGGTTGCTTTATCATGCCTGGCAGGAGGAATGATAATCGCAAGAAACATACCGTACAGGGCAACCGACAGAGCGCTGACGATGCGGGCGGGCAGCACATTGCCGGCAAGGATGCCGGCGGCGGTTCCGAAGGCCCATCCGGGTACGGCAGCGGAAAGGGCACCGTAATAGTAATAAGGATGGAGATATCCGGGCCGGGCAATGGCGATGCCGAAGAGTTCATCGGTGATGCCGTAGCCGACAAACAGCCGGTGGATGAATGCGGTCTTCTCGGAGAAGCGCTGGCTCAGGGATGCGGACATCAGCAGGTATCTGGCATTGGCAATCAGCGTCACTAGGATGATTTCGGTATAGGCAGCGTCTTCGGCGATGACCTGCAGGTCGGCATATTCCCCGGCGGAAGCCAGATTGAACAGGGAAAGAAGAAATCCCTGCAGGGTGTTCATGCCGGCGTTGCGCATGGCGATGCCCAGGGAAAAGGCAACGGCGAAGTAGCCGAAGCAGATGGGCAGACCGTCCTGTATTCCATGCATAAATGCAGTTTTTTTATTTTCCATAGATACAGTTATAGCACAGAATGGCAGGGATGCCCGCAGTAAAACTTCTTTGCGGTCTTTCGTCCTGTGGTATAATCATTCCAAGCCGTATGGTGCTCTTTTTTGTCGTGCCGCGGCGGAGTAAAGATATGAATAACGATGTAAGAAAACTGACAGACGGCGCAATGATGACAGCGATCATCGGCGTGGTAATGCTTATAGACAGACAGATGGCAGGTACGCTGTCATCGATGCTGCTGTTCCTGTTCCCGCTGCCGATGGTATTCTATGCCGCAAAATACGGCATGAAAGACAGCTGGATCGTTCTTGCGGCTGTCGTGTTGCTGACAATGATTGTCGGAACCCCGCAGTCGCTGTTCTATGTTTCCATCGAGGCGGCGATCGGCATGATCTACGGTGCCGGTGTGCATGACGGTCTGGACAGCCGGAAACTGCTGTTGCGGACGCTGATCCCGGCCGGTCTGCTGGAAGTCCTGGCAATGGTTGTATTCGCTTCGTTCTTCGGCTATGATCCGGCAGCGGAACTTGCGGAGTATCAGAAAATCATCTCGACTGCTCTGGATTCTGCCGGGCAGCAGCTGCCGGCAAATGTGAATGTGACCGGCACACTGAAGACGATGCTGCTTCTGTCGACGATCCTCACCGGTGTCATGGAAGGATTCATTACCCATGTCATGTCCAGGTTCATGCTGAAGAGACTGCGCATGACCGTACCGAAATCAACACCGATGTACCTGTATTTTCCGCCGAAGTGGACAGGCTATGCCGGTATGGCATGCCTGCTGATGTACTACTACAGCATTCTGCGTCCGGTGGACAATGAAATCCGGTATATGTTCATGCAGGGAGTCGGTTTCAGCGGTGTGATCTATCTGATCGTTTTCGGCATTATCGGTATTTCAGTCACGATCCGGCTGCGCTATCCGGCTCTGCGAAGGACGGCAGGTCTTCTGATTTTCATGCTGGTGGTGTTTTCAATGTGGGCCGTTGCGGTTGCCGGCTTTCTGTATATAACGACTGACATGCATCAGTCAATGGTACAAGGAGTATATTCAGATGCGTCAGAAAGTAAATAGAGTCAAATCGATCGCACTGCTGGCCTGTATTCTGCAGGCAGGCATTCTTGCGTTTATGTGGTTCGGACTGCGGATGAACATCCTGATTCCTCTGGCTGTTCTGGCGGCGGAATCGGTTCTGCTGTTTATTTCTTTTGAGCAGTTTGAAGCAGCTTCGCAGGAACAGTCGATCGGGGTTGAAAAGGCACTGGGTTCGACTGCCCGGGAAGCCTATCTGCACGGCGGCATCGGCATGATCATCTATGATGACAATTATGTCATTACCTGGATGAGCGATCTGTTTGCCAGCCGCGGCATCGACCGGATCGGGTCGAGAGTCCTGAACTGGATCCCGGAGGCGGATGATCTGATTTCCGGCAGATCGGATACGGCGATGGTCACCCTGGATGACAGGATTTACGAAATCCGCCGCAAGGAGGATTCGCAGATCATTTTCTTCAAGGATGTAACGGATCTGAATCACTACAAGGATGCATATGAACAGGAACACATCGTCATCGGTCTGGCGAGTTTCGACAACTATGACGAAAGTACGCAGTATGTCGATGAAGGCGATGCGGCAAGTATCACGACAGCGGTGCGGACGCCGCTGAATGAATACTGCGAACAGCACGGTATTTTCTTCAAGCGTCTTTCCAACAACCGCTATCTTCTGGTTCTGAACGAGAAGATCTTCAATGAAATCGTCAATGACCGTTTCTCGGTCCTTGCCGCAGTGCGCAGAGCTGCCCAGAAGATGGACGTATCGATCACGCTGTCGATGGCATTTGCCAGAGGCATATCGGATTTTGAGGAACTGGATACCATGGTTGCCAATCTGATGAATCTTGCCCAGAGCAGAGGCGGCGACCAGGTTGCGATCCAGGCATACGGCGAAGATGTACGGTTCTTCGGCGGATCGACAGAGGCAGCGGAAAAGCGCAGCCGGGTACGGGTCAGAGTCATGTCACAGGCCCTGCGCGATCTGATGCTGAATTCATCCAATGTCATTATCTGCGGACACAAGGTAGCCGACTTTGACTGTATCGGATCGGCGATGTGTCTTGCCCGCATGGCCAATGCCCTGCACAGAAATGCGGTGATCATTGCCAAGACCGGCGGTATCGAAGAAAAACTGGCGGCGGCGATGAAGGAAAACGAAAGCATCCTGAAGCAGGAAGTGACATTCGTGACGGAAGGCGAAGCGCTGAATCAGCTCCAGGACAATACACTGGTCATCATGACCGATCATCATAATGTAAAGCAGTCGAACGGATCCAAGGTCCTGGAAGCTGCGAAGAAGGTCGTTATCATCGACCATCACAGAAGAAACAATGATATCGGTGTCAAGCCGGTGCTGGTCTATATTGAAGCAGGTGCGTCCAGTACCTGCGAACTGCTGACGGAAATGATTCCGTTTGTATCCAACCGGATCGATATTTCCGAAACTGCCGCAACGTTTATGCTGGCAGGCATCATCATCGATACCCAGAGGTGGCGGGTGCGCACCGGTGCGCGTACCTATGACGCAGCCAGTGCACTGCGGAAAATGGGCGCAGATCCGATCACTGCCAATGACTATCTCAAGGATACCTATGATGAATTTGAACTGAAGACAAAAGTTCTGGCAATGAGCGAAAAGATGGCAGACGGCGTTCTTGCGGCGTCGGTGAAAGACAGACCGATGTCAAGGTCTCTGATGAGCCAGGTCGCAGACCGGCTGCTTTCGATCCAGAATGTCAATGCGTCATTTGTCATTGCCATGAGCGACGGTCAGGCATGTATCAGCGCCCGTTCCGACGGTACGGTGAATGTGCAGAGCATTATGGAAAAAATGGGCGGCGGCGGCCATCTGAGCGCGGCGGCTCTGCAGCGTCCCAAGGGCACGGTAGACGGACTGAAAGAAGAACTGCGCCAGGCACTGCGGCAGTATTTTGAGGAGGAGAAAAATGAGAGTAATTCTTAAACAGGATGTAAAAAAGGTCGGCAAGAAGGGCGATATCGTCAATGTTGCGGACGGATATGCAAGAAATTTTCTGATTGCCAGAGGTCTGGCTGTTGCCGAGACGAAGAAGAGTCTTGAGATTCTCGGCGAGCAGAAGGCAGAAGAAGCAGCCGAAGAAGCCAGAAAAGAAGCAGCTGCCAGGGAAACTGCAGCGAAGATGGAAAAGATGATCCTCAATTTCAATGTCAAATCCGGTGCGGAAGGCCGTGTATTCGGCTCTGTTTCCACAAAGCAGATCGTACAGGAACTGGAAAAACAGGGCATTAAGGTCGATAAGCGCAAGATCCTGGATACAGCGCCGATCCAGAGTCTCGGCATCACCAAAGTCCGGATGGAACTGTACAGAAATGTCATTGCGGAAATCCGGGTAAGGCTGATCGGGAGTGAGGGATAATGGCACGGGTCCTGCCGTCTGCGCCTGAAGCGGAGGCAAGTCTTCTCGGTACGATGATGGTCTATCCCGGTGCTGCCCGCACCGCGATGGAACTCGGTCTGTCGGAAGACGATTTCTATACGGAAGCCAACCGGCGTATTTTTCAGGCTGCCCAGGCTTTGTACCGGGAAGGCAGCGCCATTGATCTGACAATGATGGCAACCCGCCTCAAGGATCTGGATATTCTGGATCAGGTAGGCGGTCTGACATATCTTGCGGATCTGACCAATGCGGCAGTCACCAGTGCCAATACAAAGAAATATGTTGAACTGATCCATGACAAGGCGATCATGCGCAAAATGATCGAAGCAGCCCAGACGATCACGGAGGAAGGCTTCGAAGGCCAGCCGGATATCGATGAGTATCTCGACCGCTGTGAAAAAGCGGTTCTGAATGTATCTCGCGACCGGCGTACCGGTGAATTCATCACCTCGCAGGAACTGGTTGCCAGCGTCATGGACAATATCCGGAAGATGAGCGATCAGAAATCGGATATTACAGGACTGAAAACGGGATTTACGGATTTTGATCATACAACGCACGGTCTGCAGAAGGGCGATCTGATCATTCTGGCAGCCCGTCCTTCCATGGGCAAGACGGCGGTTGCGCTGAATCTGGCGATGAATGTCGCCGCCTATCAGCCCCAGGGTGCGGTTGCGATCTTCTCTCTGGAAATGTCCGCTGAGCAGCTGGAAATGCGTCTGCTCAGTGCCAAGAGCCATATTGCCGGCGACAAACTGAGAACCGGAAGACTCATGGAAGCGGAATGGAACCAGCTGAATGAAGCGGCCGGCGAACTGCGGAATGCGAATATCTTCATCGATTCCACTCCGGGTGTCAAAGTGCCGGAAATCTTTTCCAAGTGCCGCCGTCTGCAGGCGGAGCACGGTCTGAATCTGATCCTGATCGACTATATTCAGCTGATCACATCGGCCGGACGCTCGGAAAACCGCCAGCAGGAAGTTTCGGAAATTTCAAGAAATCTGAAGGCGCTGGCCCGTGAGCTGAAAGTACCTGTCATTGCCCTGTCGCAGCTGAGCCGCAGCGTGGAAAGCAGAGACAATAAGCATCCGATGCTCAGCGACCTGCGTGAATCAGGTTCAATTGAGCAGGATGCCGATATCGTACTGATGCTGTACCGGGAAGCCTATTATGACGATCAGATCCGCGAACAGGCGGAAAAAGAAGGAACAGAGCGTCTGGAAATCAATATTGCCAAGCACCGTAACGGTGCAGTCAGAAAGGTATATCTTGCGTTTGAGGGAAGCACGAATGCTTTATACAACATCGCATCACAGTCATAGTGCCGGAACAGGAGTCCGGTGCGCATGAAACGGTTACTGATTATCGCGGGATGCTTTGCGGCCGCGGTTTTCATCGTGCTCTTTCAGCCGTCCCTGACCGCTTCGATGGGCATGAAGCCCGTGGAAGAAGAGGAAGCCGGTCTTTTCCATCAGAAAGTTGAACGGATCAACGGCGTTGATTCGACGGTATTCCCGGTCTATCATTCCGGGCAGCTGATCGGATATCTGAGCGATGAAGGGGTCCTGAACAGACATCTGAAGCAGGTCTATAAAGAAAGATATGAAGAAACCTTCCCGGGATCGAAGGCGTATCTCGGAGAGGATATGTATATGACGGCGGAGCGCAGCTATTATACATATACGAATGCGGATGCAGAGATCCTGCAGTATCTGGATGACAATAATCTGTATATGCTGGAAGCGACAGCGGTCTCGTTTGCGGATGACACGGATGTCTACGCCCGGATCTATGTGGCGGATGCGGATCTGTATGAATCCGCGATGAATACCTATGTTTCCTATTTCATCGATTCCGGTGCGCTGCTGCAGATCACCCGAAATGAAAGCATTCCGGCGCTGACTTCGTTCGGCAGCCGGGAAACCGGCATCATGATCGCCCAGAAGATCACGACATCGCGGGAATATGCGCGGCCGGATGAAATCATGAAAACGGAAGATGAAGTTCTGGAATACCTGAAATACGGCGAGAACACGGAACGCGAGTATTATACGGTCAGGCAGTATGATACGATCGCCGGTGTCGGAGCGAAGAATCACGGTCTTTCCGCGACCCAGATCCTGAATATCAACCGCGATAAGCTGAGCAGCACGGACCAGATCCTCAATGAAGGAGAACAGTTGTGCGTCACCTACTTTACGTCGCCGATCGATATCGTCGTCACCCGGGAATCGCTGAAGCAGCTGCCGGTGTACTATTCGACTTCGTATGTGGAAGACGCCGATATTCTGGTCGGTGAACAGCAGATCCGCCAGGAGGGACAGAACGGTTCAAGGAATGTACTGTATACCGAACGGTGGGTCAACGGCGTTCTGATGAACGGTACCGAAAAGTCCAGTGTCACGACATCGGAGCCGGTCAGCGAAGTCATTGCATTGGGTACGATGGCGAAACCGGATGTCGGTACGGGCAAGTATATTTTCCCGGTGGACAATCCGGCAATTTCCTGCGGCCACTACTGCTATTGGAATCATAACGGCACGGACCTGATCGACCAGTACGATTCCTATGGCAATGTCTATGCCTCGGATACCGGTGTGGTGGAAGAAAACAGCTATAACTGGGTCAACGGCAACTATATTATTATCAATCACAACAACGGCTATCTGACCTATTACGGACATATGAGAATACCGAGTCCGCTGCAGGTCGGGGATATCGTTACAAAGGGACAGCTGATCGGCTATATCGGCATGACCGGTCTGGCCTCGGGCCCGCATGTGCACTTCGGTGTCATGAATGACAAAGGCGACATATTCGATGCATGCGACGGATTCCTGGACTGCGCATCGATCGGAGGCGGATGATGGAGTTTGCACTGCTGGCAAGCGGTTCGAAAGGGAACTGCTTCTTACTCAGAGACAACGGAACGGCCGTTATGATCGACTGCGGTACGACGAAGAAATATCTGCTGCAGTCGATGCAGAAAGCAGGCTATTCCAAAGAGGAAATCGATGCGCTGCTGATCACGCATGATCATTCCGATCATATCTCCCAGCTCCGCCATTTCAGCGATCTGCCGGTCTATGCCCCGATCGAACTGGATGAAGCGGATGTGTTTCTGGTCAGACCGATGCAGAGCTTTGCGGTGGAGACGCTGAAAATCACGCCGATTGCGCTGTCGCATGATGCACCGAATACGACCGGATATGTGTTTGAAAACGGAACCGAAAAACTGGTTTATATTACGGATACCGGCTATGTCAATGAGCGCTATACGGAACTTCTCAAAGGCGCGGATTATATCATCATGGAATCGAATCATGATGTAGGGATGCTGATGGCGACAAGGCGGCCGCAGTTTCTCAAGGCCAGGATTTACAGCGATCAGGGCCATCTGAACAATGAAGACTGTGCCGCTGTTCTGGACAGGATCGTCACCGAAAAAACAAAAATGATTATTCTTGCGCATCTTTCCCAGGAAGCAAATACCCGGGAACTTGCGCTGGAAACAAGCAGAAGGGCTCTGCTTGCGCATAAGGGCAGCCTGAACCGGAATCTGGTTCTGTGCGCTGCCGGGCAGTATGAGATCATCAGGAAAGGAACTGGAGATGAAGAAATGGATTGCGGCACTGTTTGCTGTCATGCTGGTCTGGAACATCTGGCTGACAGCCAGACTGCTGGATAACAAGGCGCAGCCGGAAGAAACAGGATCGGATATCATCGATTCAAGGGTGACCAATTATACGACCGAACTGACGGAAACGGTTTCCAGATGGCGCGGTTCGGTGGTTTCAATCGTATCCGGCAATTCCTGGCTGAGCGGTGTGATCTTTGCGGCAGATAATGAAAGAGCATTGATTTTCACCATTGCCGATGAAGGACTGGCTGCCAATGCATGCACGGTGATCTTTGATTCCGGCAGCCAGGCGGAAGCGGAAGTCCTGGGCATGGATGCCGGGACCGGACTGCTTCTGCTGAGCGTTCCTGTCAGTTTCGAGGTGACGCCTTTTACCGCCGGCAACAGTACGCTGCTGAAACAGGGCGAATATATCATTGCCATGAGCGGGCGCAGACCTTCTGCCGGTACCGGATCCGTGAGCTTCGGTGTTGTTTCTGAACCGGGCCAGAGACGGGTATCCGTTCTCAGCAGCTGGAATGCCAATATTATCGAAACCGATGCATCCGCTTCGCAGGACTGCTATGGCGGGCCGTTAATGAACATCGGCGGCGAACTGGTCGGTATGCTGATCAGCAGACCGGTCGGAGCGATTGACCGCATGAGCTATGCCATCAGCGTCAATGAGATGAAACTGGTCTACAGCGAAATCATGGAGAACGGGTCGGTGGTCAGAGGAAGTCTGGGACTGTCCGGACGCAGCGTCAGCGACATGAGAAACTATGAAAAGAATACGCTCGGCATCCCGCTGGATATCGTCAGCGGTGTGCTGGTTGAAATGGTCTACAGCGACAGCGCAGCAGACGATGCTGTGAAGACCGGCGATATCCTGACTGCCATCGGCGAGGAACCGGTAACGGATCTGGATTCGCTGAGAAAAATACTCTATGCGCATGCGCCGGGAGATGAGACGGAAGTGAAACTGATCCGGGACGGAGAGGAAGTCACGGAGAGAGTGACCCTGCAATGATACGTCTGATCGTCTGCGGAAAGCTGAAAGAGCCATGGATGCGGGACGGTGTAAACGAGTATCTGAAGCGCCTGAAAGCATATGACCGCATCGAAATCATCGAAGTGGCAGATGAAAAGGCACCGGAGAACAATTCCGATGCCCAGAATGAAATCGTGATCCGCAATGAAGGCGCAAGGCTGCTGAAGCAGATCAGAGACGATGAATATGTCATCCTGCTGGATCTGGCCGGAAAAGAAAAAGATTCTGTCGCCATGGCCGCATTCATACAG
This sequence comes from uncultured Erysipelotrichaceae bacterium, assembly GCA_902786245.1. Taxonomy (GTDB): domain Bacteria; phylum Bacillota_I; class Bacilli_A; order Erysipelotrichales; family Erysipelotrichaceae; genus Bulleidia. Next base: position 22,239 of record CADABS010000014.1, on the reverse strand, counting down.
GATCTCTATGACCATTCCCGCAGCCGCATCGATTTCGTGATCGGCGGTTCCCTGGGTGTATCCGATGATCTGAAGAAACGGGCGGATTTCCGCTGGAAGCTCAGCGACTGCACCTTTCCCCATCAGCTCTGCCGGATCCTGGTTCTGGAACAGGTCTACCGCTGTTTCCGGATCAGCCGCAATGAACCCTATCATAAGTAAAGCTCCGGTCATTGCCGGAGTTTTTTCATAGCGGATACGCTGATGATGCAGTTTTCAAAAGCTTCCGGTGAATATGCAGGTCTTAACTGAACGCGTTCGGAGATTTAGCGGATAGGTGCTATAATAGTCTGAGTGAAAACTGAAAGGGGTTGCATCATATGATACGCAGTGCAGGTATATTACTGCCGATTTCTTCTCTTCCATCACCATACGGGATCGGAACAATGGGCAAAGATGCCCGTGATTTTATAGATTTTCTGGCTGAGGCAGGCCAGACATACTGGCAGATTCTGCCGCTGGGACCGACCGGTTTCGGCAATTCGCCGTACCAGGCGCTTTCTTCCTATGCCGGAAACACTTATCTGATCGATCTGGATATGCTGATCGGAAAGAGTCTTCTGAAAAAGGAAGAAGTCACAAAGATCAAATGGGCAAAGAAAGCCGACCAGATCGATTACGGCATTCTCTACAATGAACGCATCAAGGTTCTCCGCAAAGCCGCAGTGAGACTGGCAGCTCTGCATCCGCAGGATTATCTGCAGTTTGTGCAGGAGGAAAGCAGCTGGCTGAAGGATTATGCCGTATTCATGGCCATCAAGAATGACCGAAAGGGTGCTGCCTGGCAGACCTGGCCGGAAGAACTGCAGAATGCGCGCAGCGAAGCGGTCCGGCAGGAAGCGTACCGTCTGCGTGAAGATGTTCTCTTCTGGCAGCGGGTGCAGTATCTGTTCTTCTCACAGCTGAAGGAACTGAAGGCATATGCCAACCGCAGAGGCATCCAGATCATCGGCGACCTGCCGTTCTATGTCGCAGCGGATTCCATCGATGTATGGGCGCATCCCGAGCAGTTTGAAATCGACAGTGCGCATCAGCTGACATATGTATCGGGCTTCGGACCGGACGGTGCCCATCCGGACGGACAGAAATGGGGCAACCCGCTGTTCAACTGGGAAGCGATGAAAAACCAGAATTACAGCTGGTGGCTGGACCGGGCTGCATTTACCGCAAAGTACTGCGATATGCTGAGAATTGATCATTTCCAGGGATATCTTTCCTATTATGCTGTTCCGGCAAAAGACGAAAATGCCCGCAACGGCCAGTGGCGCCGGGGACCGGGTCTGGAAGTATTCCGTAAGCTGGAAGAAAAAATCGGGAAGAAGCCGATCATCGTGGAAGATCTCGGTCAGCTGACACCGGAATTCATGGATATGGTCAGACAGAGCGGCTATCCGGGCATGCGGATCATGCAGTATGCTTTTGATCCCAATGATCCGGGTTCCATCTATATGCCGTTCCAGTATGAAAAGAACACGGTTGTCTATACCGGAACGCATGACAATGATACGCTGCAGGGCTGGATCGACAATCCCGACAACAAGGCAAGGATCGAAAGAGCAAAGGCATATCTGGGTCTCAATAAAGAAGAAGGCATCGCCAGAGGCGTACTGCGCGGTGTGTACGCATGTTCATCGGATCTGGCAATTGTTCAGATGCAGGATCTGCTCGGACTGGGCTCTTCTGCCCGGACAAATGATCCTTCCGGCAGGAGTACACCGTGGACATGGCGCTGTGTACCCGGCTGCATGACGAAAACACTGGCTGCGGAATTAAAAGAAAAAATGCTGCTGTACTGCCGGAATAACTGGAGCGCAGGCATCGACTGAACAATGGTCAGTTTTTGTGAAAATTGTGTATAAATTAACAAATGTAACCGCTTGCGGTGAATAAAACGTTGTACTACAATATCTATAGTAAATGAAACGGGAGGTAAATAATAGATGAAGCAGATTTCAGTTACAGTCATTGACCCTGTCGGATTACACGCTCGTCCTGCGACAGTCGCAGTTAATGCAGCAAGCAAATTCAAGAGCGAAGTTAAGGTTTCCTATAAAGGTCGTACAGTCAACATGAAGTCCATCATGGGCGTTATGTCTCTTGGTATTCCGACACAGTCCGAAATCACAGTTTCCTGCGAAGGCGAAGATGAGGATGTAGCGGTTACAACAATCGAAGAAGTTCTTCGCAACCAGAAAGTCATCGCTTAATTTACTTTGGCAGGCTTTACGGGAAGGCGGTTTTGGGCGTCTTCCTTTTTTTGACAATAAGGAAAGGTGTAGATAATTATGTATTTGGATGATTACAAAAGATGGCTCGAAGCAGATCTTCTGGATGTCGATCTGAAGTCTGAACTCCTGAGCATCGCTGACGATGATGAAGCAATCAAGGAACGTTTCGCAGTCGCTCTGAAGTTCGGTACAGCCGGACTGCGCGGTACACTCGGTGCAGGTACAAACCGGATGAACATCTGGGTCGTCCGCCAGGCAACACAGGGTGTCGCAGACTGGGTAAAGACACAGGGCGGCACACAGACGGTCGCAATCAGCTATGACAGCCGTCTGAAGGGCTGGAACTTTGCCCGCGATGCGGCAGGTGTTCTTGCGGCAAACGGAATCAATGTTGTCATTTATGATGAACTGATGCCGGTCCCGGCGCTCAGCTTTGCGACGAGATACTATAAGTGCAACGCCGGCATTATGATCACTGCTTCCCATAATCCCGCTAAATACAATGGTTTTAAAGCGTATGGACCGGATGGCTGCCAGATGACAGACGACGCTGCGGCAATTGTCTATGATTCCATTCAGAAGACAGATGTCCTGACTGGCGCGAAGTATATTTCCTTTGCGGAAGGCGTTGAAAAGGGACTGATCAAGTTTGTTTCTGACGAATGCAAGGAAGCGCTCTATGAAGCGATCGAAGCACGTCAGGTCAGACCGGGTCTGTGCAGAACAGCCGGACTGAAGCTTGTCTATTCGCCGCTCAACGGTACAGGTCTTGTACCGGTTACACGGGTCCTGAAAGACATGGGCATCACCGATATCACAATCGTTCCGGAACAGGAATATCCCAACGGCTACTTCACAACATGCCCGTATCCGAACCCGGAAATCTTTGAAGCTCTGGCAAAAGGACTGGAACTGGCAAAAGAAGTCGGTGCTGACCTGATGCTGGCAACAGACCCTGATGCAGACCGTGTCGGTATCGCCATGAAGTGTCCGGACGGAAGCTATGAACTCGTATCCGGAAACGAAATGGGTGTTCTGCTTCTCGACTACATCTGTGCCGGAAGAATCGAAAAGGGCACAATGCCGGAACGTCCGGTCGCTGTCAAGTCGATCGTTTCCACGCCGCTGGCAGATGCAGTTGCGGCACACTACGGTGTTGAGCTGAGACATACGCTGACCGGCTTCAAGTGGATCGGCGACCAGATTGCCCGCCTGGAAGCAGACGGCGAAGTCGACCGCTTCATCTTCGGCTTCGAAGAGAGCTATGGCTACCTGGCCGGACCGTATGTCCGTGACAAGGATGCGATCATCGGCTCGATGCTGATCTGCGAAATGGCTGCGTACTACCGTTCCATCGGTTCCTCCATCAAGCAGAGACTGGAAGAAATCTATGCGGAATACGGCCGCTACCTGAACAAGGTTGACAGCTTTGAATTCGAAGGTCTGTCCGGCATGGACAAGATGGCCGGAATCATGGCTGAACTCAGAGCGAATCCGCCGAAGGAATTCGCCGGCAAGGCAGTAGCTTCTGTTGCCGACTATGAAAAGCCGGAAGAAACAGGTCTGCCGAAGGCTAATGTTCTGATCTATACACTGGAAGACGGCGCAAGCGTTATCGTCCGTCCTTCCGGAACAGAACCGAAGATCAAGACATACTTCACAACGAAGGGCGCTGATCTGGCTGAAGCACAGGCTGAAAAAGACGCACTGGCTGCAGCGCTGAAGCCGCTGTTCTCCTGATCGGAATTCTGCAATCACCGAAACCGTCCCGAGGGGGCGGTTTTTCTATGGGGGAGGAATACCGGAAACAGAAGCAGTACGGCGTTGCCTGTAATGCGTGTTCAGCGCTCTTTTTACGGAGATAAAAAACCTGTGGACAATTCAAATATATTGTATTGTCAAATCCTGAATTGACAGTGTTCAAACACTGTCATGAATGATAGAATTGAACAGAGTTTTTTCCTGCGGAGGTTTTTCCATGGACCAGTCTAAGCTGATTGAATTATTTCACCAGGGTCATTGTACAAATGCATATGAAGTTTTCGGTGCGCACGTTACCCGTGAGGGAACACCCGGTGTACGTTTTACTGTCTATGCGCCGCATGCGAGAAATGTAAGTGTCGTCGGCTCCTTTACCAACTGGGATGAGCACCATGTACGCATGGAGAGAACGGATTTCAACGGCGTCTGGAGCGTATTCATTCCCGGCGTGGAAGAATGGGCATCCTACAAATACCGGATCGAGGGTAGGACCGGCGATTTCATCTATAAGTCCGATCCCTATGCGTTCTACAGCGAGACACGTCCGGAGAATGCGTCCAAGGTTTACAATCTCAAAAACATCCGCTGGTCGGACAGAAACTGGATGAATAAGAGAACAAAGAACTTCGACAGACCGCTGAATATCTATGAAGTCTATGCCGGCGGCTGGAAGAAGAACGGAGAATTTCCCTATACCTATCCGATGATGGAAGAAAACCTGCTTCCTTATGTCAAGGAACACGGTTTTACGCATATCGAACTGATGCCTCTGAGCGAATATCCTTTTGACGGATCCTGGGGCTATCAGGCAAGCGGCTATTATTCAGTCACATCAAGATACGGCAATCCGACGGAGTTTGCGCATTTCGTGAATGCATGCCATAAAGAAGGCATCGGCATCATCATGGACATGGTTCCGGTGCATTTCGTCAAGGATGCGTTCGGACTGCGGTATTTTGACGGTGAACCGCTGTATGAATACAGAGACAGATACGATGCCGAATCGCAGTGGGGAACGATGAACTTCGACCTGTGGAATGAAGAAGTGCGCTCCTTCCTGATGTCTGCGGCAGCGTTCTGGTGCGATATCTATCACATTGACGGCATCCGCATCGATGCGGTCGCCAATCTGATCTACTGGGGCGGCAACCGCGACCGCGGAACCAATGAAGGCTCGATCGCGTTCATGAAGCGGATGAACTACTACCTGAACAAAGACTATCCCGGTGTGATGCTGATTGCGGAAGACAGCTCGGATTTCGCAAAAGTCACGGCATCGACGTTGGACGGCGGCCTGGGATTTGACTATAAATGGGATCTGGGATGGATGAATGATACATTGAAGTATTATGAAAATGATCCGATCTACAGATATCATATCCACAATAAACTGACATTCTCCATGGCGTATTTCTACAGCGAAAGATTCCTTCTGCCGCTCAGCCATGATGAAAACGTACACGGGAAAAAGACGATTGTCGACCGGATGTGGGGCGACTATGATGCCAAATTCGCACAGGTCAGAAACCTGTATGCATACATGTTTGCGCATCCCGGCAAGAAACTGAATTTCATGGGCAATGAAATTGCTTCTTTCCGTGAATTCGATGAAACAAAACAGCTCGACTGGTTCCTGCTGGATTATCCCAGACACGATGCATTCCTGCGCTATTTCACAGATCTGAATAAAATCTATGCATCGCATCCCTGCCTGTACAAGAACGATTACGGCAATGGAAACGGGTTCCGGTGGATCGATGCGGATAACGCAAAACAGAGCATTTATTCATTCTACCGCGAAGATGAAAAGGAATATCTGGTGTGTATATTGAATATGATGCCGCAATCTTACGAAAATTATGATATTCTTGTTCCTGCTGCAGGAACTTATACGGAAATCCTGAATTCTGAAAAGGATATCTATGATGGCTGCAACATGTGCAACTTTGAGCCGGTGAAAGCATGGTCCTTCAAGACGGCAGACGGCAAAGAGGCATATAAGATAACGATCCGGATCGCTCCCTGGTCCGCGGTCTGGTTCACATGCAGAAAAAGTACGAAGCGTGTGAATAAAACAGAAAGGAAGACAAAGTAATGTTTAAAAACAAAGCGGAGTTCAAGAAGGAGTTTTCACGCCGGCTTGTCGAGTCATACGGATGTACTGTTGAAGAAACACATCCGACCGAGAAGTACCTTGTGCTGGGTTCAATGGTACGTGACTATGCCAACGTCAACTGGAAAGATACAAAAGAAGCTGCCCGTGCGCATAACGTCAAGCAGGTATACTATTTCTCAATGGAATTTCTGCTCGGACGGATGCTGACGAGCAACCTGAAGAATCTCGGTATTTATGACACCGTTGTCAACGGTCTTGCCGAAATGGGAATCAATTATGAAGATATCGCGGATCTGGAAGCGGACCCGGGTCTGGGCAACGGCGGTCTGGGCCGTCTGGCTGCCTGCTTCATGGATTCTGCCGCATCGATGAATTATCCGGTCAACGGCAACTGCATCCGCTACCGGGCAGGTCTGTTCAGACAGTTCATCAACAAGCACGGCGAACAGGTCGAGGTTCCGGATATGTGGCTGCGCTACGGCAACCCGTGGGAGATCCGCAAGCCGAAGCATTCCGTCGATGTCAAGTTCTACGGAAATCTGGAAGTTACCTATGACGAAAAGGGCGACATGCATTTCAAGCATGTTCACGCAACGCATGTCATGGCTATTCCGTATGACATGGCAATGATCGGTGCAAATACGAAGATGACGAATACGCTGCGTCTGTGGGCAGCTGAGCCGGCGGATATCGCACCCCGCGGCCAGGACTACCGGAAATATCTTTCCGAAGTCGATGAGATCTGTCTGAATGTCTATCCGGATGACAGCACGGTCGAAGGCAAGTACCTCCGTCTGAAGCAGCAGTACTTCTTTGTATGCGCAGGTGTAAACAACATTCTGGAAACACATCTGAAGAAGTATACAAGCCTGGACAACCTGGGCAAGAAGATCGCAATCCAGCTGAATGATACACATCCGGTTCTGGCTATTCCGGAACTGATGCGCGTGCTGATGGATGACTATCACTATCAGTGGGATGATGCATTCACGATCGTCAAGGAAGTCATGGCTTATACAAACCACACCGTCATGTCCGAAGCACTGGAAAAATGGCCGGTTGAGTATATCCGTACGCTGCTGCCGAGAATCTATATGATCATTGAGGAAATCGACCGCAGATTCTGCGCATATGTCCGTCAGAACTTCCCGGATGATCCGGCAATGGTCGAAAGAGTCAGAGTCATCCGCGACAACCAGGTTCATATGGCCAATCTGGCAATCATCGGTTCGCACAGTGTCAACGGTGTTGCCCGGATCCATTCGGATATCCTGAAGAACGATCTGTTCCGTGATTACTACCGGATCTATCCGGACCGTTTCTCCAATAAGACAAACGGTGTCACGCCGCGCCGCTGGATGCTCAACAGCAACCCTGAGCTCAAGGTCCTGCTGGACAAGAAGATCGGCAAGGATTATGAACATGATTACCGTCATTTCGAAGATCTGATGGAATTCGTCGATAACAAAAAGGTGCAGCAGGAGTTCTTGGAAGTAAAGCAGATCCGCAAGAATATTCTGGCAGAGTATATTGAAGACCATACCGGCATCGTCGTCGATCCGGAATCGATCTTCGACACCCAGGCCAAGCGTCTGCATGCATACAAGAGACAGCTGCTGAATATCATGAATGTCATCTACAGATACCAGATGATCAAGAAGGACCCGGATTATACGATGACGCCGCATACATATCTGTTCGCGGCAAAGGCTGCCAGCAGCTATACATTCGCAAAGAAAGTCATCAAGCTGATCAACAATGTCGGCTCGGTCATCAATGCGGATCCGGATGTCAGAGGAATGATCAAGGTCGTCTTCCTGCCGAACTATAACGTATCCATGTCCGAAGTACTGGTGCCGGGTACAGATGTGTCCGAACAGATCAGTACGGCCGGAAAAGAAGCATCCGGTACCGGCTGTATGAAGTTCATGATGAACGGTGCGCTGACGATCGGAACACTGGACGGTGCCAACGTTGAAATCGATGAACGCATCGGCCGGGACAATGATGTTATCTTCGGTCTGACAGTCGATGAGATTGAAGCAATGCGCTATTCGTACAATGCCCGCTGGTATTATGACAATGATGAGCGGATCCGCAATGTCATGAATTCATTCATCGACGGCACCTGGTCCGATGTGCATGATGACTTCAGAATCATCTTCGATGAGCTGCTGATGAAGAACGATGAATTCTATGTTCTGGCAGATTTCGATGCCTATGTCAAAGCTCAGGATGAGATCGAAAAACGCTACCTGGACAGAGAAGCATGGGCAAAGAGCTGCCTGATCAATATCGCCAAGAGCGGCTATTTTTCCAGCGACCGCACAATTGATGAATATGCGAAGCAGATCTGGAACATCAAACCACTGAAAATCTGATATGATGGAAGCGCCTTTGCAGGTGCTTCTTTTTTGAACTGAGGGTATGACTATGGTAAGTATGACTGCATATCTGGATGACTTCGGCAAAATACGGGTATTGATCAACCGAAATTTCTACGGCGGAAGGTCGGATTCTTTCTATATTGTCGGAGATCACGGGTTCTGCGCGGAACTGATCGTGATGAGTGTGCAGGATCATGATTCGCAGATCCGCTATGAACTGACCGGTCCGGCCGGACTTGAATTCGGCAGGCGGTACTTTGTGCGGGAATCGCACGGACTGTGCGTTCCGCTGGTATTCCGCATGATCGTGAATACGAAACAGTTTGCAACCCGCTTTGCCTACAGCGGAAATGATCTGGGCCCGGTATATCACCGTGAATATACGGATTTTGCGGTCTGGGCGCCGACAGCGAATGAAATTCTCCTGAAGCTGCATCATAATGACACGACCGAGATTCATGCCATGCGGCGTACGGACAAAGGCGTGTTCAGGCTCCGCATCTACGGCGATCTGAAACGGGATACCTATACATATCTGATCGACTGCAACGGTTCTCTGCAGGAAACCATCGATCCGTATGCATACAGTTCCACCGGCAATGCGATGGAGAGCGCAGTCATCGATCTCAATGAAATTGCGGAGATCCATGATTATACACTGACCAGCGAAGTGACGGGAACGGATGCGGTCATCTATGAAACAAGCGTACGGGATATGACATCCAGTCCGCTCAGCGGCACAAAGACGCATGGTACATTCGCTGCCCTCAGCGAAGAAAATACCGTCTACGGGGATCTGCCGACCGGCATGTCCTATCTTGCATCGCTGGGTGTGACCCATATCCAGCTTCTGCCGGTCATGGACTTCATCACCGTGGATGAATTCCATCCCGAGAAGAATTACAACTGGGGCTATGACCCGATTCAGTTCATGGTTCCCGAAGGAAGCTATTCCAGCGATCCGGATGATCCGTATGCAAGAATCAAGGAACTGCGGAAGCTGGTATGTACATTCCATAAGCACGGCCTCCGGGTGAATCTGGATGTCGTATTCAATCATATGTACGGGGTAGAGGTATCTGCGTTCCATAAGCTGGTGCCGTACTACTATTTCCGCTACAACGAAAATGCATATCTTTCCAACGGCACATACTGCGGCAATGACTTTGCGTCGGAAAAGATCATGGCCAGAAGATATATCCTGCATGTGATCCGCTGTCTGATGAAGATCTATTCGGTCGACGGATTCCGTTTCGATCTGATGGGCATTCTGGATATCGAAACGATGAATGCCGTGCTGGAAACAGCCAGATCCATCAAGCCGGATGCCATGATCTACGGAGAAGGCTGGGATATGCCTACGATCCTTCCTTCGGATATGAAGGCAAGCATCGCCAATCAGGCAAAGATGCCGGGCATCGGCCATTTCAATGATTTCTTCCGGGATATCATCAAAGGCAAGACCAGCGATGACCAGAAGTATGAAAAAGGCTATGTGACAGGCGATCTGGTTATGGCTTTCGGTTCATTGAGCGCACTGAGCGCGAATGTACTGGGAGATCCGTATTATAAGCGGTTTGAACATCCGGTCCAGTCGATCAATGCCCTGGAAACACATGACAACAATACGCTCTGGGACAAGATGCATGCATGCTGTGCAAATGAAGACAGAAGAACCAGACAGCTGCGGCAGAAGATGATGATCGCAGTGACCATGGTGGCCCAGGGTATTCCCTTCCTGCATGGCGGCATGGAATTCTGCGGCACCAAGAATGACAACTCGAATTCCTATAACGCCGGTGATGATATCAACCGCATGGACTGGCAGCGGGCGGAAATCAACCGCGGGATCATTGAGTATACGAAACGGTGCATTGCGCTGCGGCGGAAATACCGGGCATTCCGGCTGACCAATGCCCGTCAGATCGAGCAGTTCGTCAGGCTTTCGGTAGCGGAAGGCGGCATTGTCTTCTATGACATCACCTGCGGCGATCCGGCAACCGGTACCCAGATGGTCAGGGTACTGATCAATCCGGGCATGGTCGAGAAAACATATTCATTTGAGCCGGGCTGGCATGTGGTATTTGATGCGGACGGCAGAGAAGCAAAAGAAGACAGCAGCACCGTCGATGTTCCGGCACTGAGCGTCATCGTATGTACGCGCTGATGATTCTGAGGGAGGAGAAATGACAATGATGAAAAAAATGATCCGGGCATTTGCAGGCATCCTGCTGTGCTTCGGCACAATGACACCGGTATATGCGGAAAACGCGGATGATCCGGCATTTGATGAATGGCTGGACAGACAGTTCAGGGAATCGGTGGAACAGGACTATACGAGCATGCATTTCTATGTCAGACACTGGAAAGAAGCAGGTCTGACAAAGCCGGAAATCAATTTCGGCGAAGCCGGTCTGGATTCCTATGATGAAGCAATCGTTGAATGCCAGAAGACACTGGATGAACTGCAGGCATTCGACTATGACAAACTGTCTGTGCGGCAGCAGCACGATTATGACGCAATGCTGTTTTCGCAGACATCGGTCATGAAACTGAACGAGTATCCGATGCTGGCCTTTGCATTCGATCCCAGCAATAACATCGTCGACAATCTGCATACGAATCTGACTGAATTCGTCTTCTATGAAGAAGAGGATTTCGATGATTATCTGACTTTGCTGAAGACGGCGCCGGATTTTCTGGACCAGATCATGGAACTGACAAAGCAGCAAGCGGCAGAGGGATATTTCCTGATTGATTCGGCTCTGGACCAGACGCTGTCGGAAATCGACAAGTTTACGGAAAACAAGACGAACAATCCGCTGGTAGCAGTATTCAATAACAATGTGGAAGCCTTTGACGGTCTGAGCAGTTCAAAGAAGGAACAGCTGAAAAAAGACAATGAAGAATATGTGCTGAATACATATATTCCCTATGTCGAGAACCTGCGCGCTGAACTGGAATCGCTGCGCGGCAGCCGCAAAGGCGGTGACAGCTATGCGGATCTCAAGGACGGAAAAGAATACTATGCGGCATATCTGAAATACTGCACAGGTCTGGACCGCACACCGGAAGAAATTCTTGAAATCGGCACGAAGTACATCAAAAACCTCCTGCCGTCCTATATCGTCATGATTACAGCCGCGGATGATGCGGTGACGGAGGAACAGGTTGCCTTCAAGGATGCCGAAGAAATTCTGAATTATCTGAAGCAGCACCTGTCCGATTACCCGGAAATCCCGGAGACTTCGTTTACGGTTTCGTATCTGGATCCTTCACTGGCTTCGGATTCGATCGGTGCGTATTACATGGTTCCGCCGGTGGATGACTACGGAAACAATGTCATCAAGGTCAACGGCTCCAACGTCGATGATATGAACAATCTGTATTATTATCTGGCCCATGAAGGCTATCCGGGACATCTGTTTGCCCATACATGGTGCCACGAAGACGGTGAGAAGCCGGTGCGTCAGCTGCTCTCGTTCCTGGGCTATGGCGAAGGATGGGCAATGTATACGTCCGGACAGATGTGGAAGGAAAGCGGACTTTCCCCGCAGGCAGCGGAACTCAACCGTCTTGACTGGGATCTGAACTATGTGCTGATGGCGGTGGCCGATATCGGTGTCAATGCGATCGGATGGTCGGTGAAAGAACTCGGCGATTATCTTGACAGACTGGGCCTCAACAGCAGTGCTGCCCAGGATCTCTATGACAATGCATGCATGACACCGGGCAGCCTGGTGCCTTACGGCATCGGTCTTGCCTTCATGGATACGCTGAGAGAAAACACCGAGGCACAGCTCGGTTCGGCATTTGATCCGGTCGAGTATCATGAAGCGGTACTGCGCTACAGTGAGCGGCCGCTGGATCTGCTGGAAAAGGATATTCAGGCATATCTGGAATCCAAGGATATCGCTTATGATCCGAATGCGGCAGACAGTACCGAACCGGCAGAAACAGCAGACAGCGGCTCCGGCAGTCTGATCCTGATCGGTGCTGCGGCAGCGGCGGCGGTCATTCTCGGAACCATTATCATTCTCCGTTCGAGAAACAAGAGAGAAGATCCTTTCGGGGCATGAGAAAGAATCACTGGACGGACTGGCTCCGGGCGGAATGGCAGGAACCGTATTTCAGAACACTGGCCGCATTCGTGCATGAAGAGTATGAGCGCGGCCCGGTATATCCGCCCAAGCAGCAGGTATTCGCTGCGTTTGAGGCATGCGATCTGCCGCAGATCAAAGCGGTCATTCTGGGACAGGATCCCTATCACCAGAAAGGACAGGCGCACGGACTGTGCTTTTCTGTCAGTCCGGGCTGTGCAGTGCCGCCGAGTCTGCAGAATATCTACAAAGAACTGCAGCAGGAGCTCGGCTGCAGGATTCCCGATAACGGCTATCTGATGCCATGGGCACAGCAGGGTGTGTTTCTTCTGAATACGGTCATGACGGTCCGGGATTCTTCACCCCGCTCGCATGCCGGACGGGGCTGGGAAACATTTACGGATCATGCGATTGCCAAGATCAGCAACGATACGGAACATGTCGTATTCCTGCTGTGGGGCAGGGATGCCCGTTCCAAGGCGGCAATGATCGACCATTCAAAACACCTGGTGCTGGAAGCACCGCATCCTTCACCGCTTTCCGCGTATAACGGGTTCTTCGGCTGCGGACATTTCCGCAGAGCAAATGAATATCTGCAGTCCTGCGGCAGAGAACCGGTTGACTGGCAGATCCCGGATATCTATGAAAAACACTGAGAAGAATATAAAAAGAGATGTGAACTGGGTCATGGGCAGGAAAAATCCGCGCCATGGCCTTTTGCCTGTCAGAACGGTTCTGGCAAAAGCAGGCAATCCCCAGGACGCTGTCCGGACGGTGCATATTGCCGGGACAAACGGCAAAGGCAGCACGACGAATTATCTGTGCGATATTCTGATGGCAGACGGATATACGGTCGGCACCTATACTTCCCCGCATCTGGAAGAGCATTACGACAGGATCCGGATCAACGGAAAATGGATCCCGGCAGATACGTATCAGATGTATCTGGACAGATACATGGACGATATCGATACATATGATCTCGGCATGTTTGAAATTGCGGCGGTGATCGCATTTACCTGGTTCCGCGATATGAAAGTGGATATCGCTCTGATCGAAACAGGTCTTGGCGGACGTCTGGATACGACCAATGTCATCCGGAATCCCGAACTGTGCGTGATCACGACGATCGGCATGGATCATATGGAGATACTCGGTTCCAGGCTGAGCCAGATCGCATATGAAAAGGCCGGCATTATCATGGAGTACGGACACTGCGCAGCCGGCATGATCAGCGGTCAGGCCCGGGCAGTGATTCAGGCCCAGGCAAAACGGAAACACGGAGCGGTGTCTTTTCTGCAGTACCGCAGCACCGGGGAACATTCTTTTATCTGCCACGGACATCCGTTTGAAATCCAGGGAGCGGTCTATCAGAAAGACAATGCGGCACTGGCACTGCACAGTGCCTGGATGCTGGGGGTTGATATTTCTTCGGAAGCAGTCAGAAAAGCGGTATATGACAGTGCCTGGGCAGGACGCTTTGAGACGATCTGCCGGGATCCGCTGATCATCATTGACGGTGCGCATAACGAAGAGGGTGCCCGGGCTCTGGCAGAATCGATGAAGAATCTGAAAGAACCGGTGGTCTGCGTATTCAGCTGTCTGGCGGATAAAGAAGGAAAGAAGATGGTTTCGGTTCTTGAGAATGTCTGCAGTACATTGATCCTGACGCATTTTGACAATGCCAGAAGTGCATCTGCGGTGGAAAATCTCAGCGATGCGGCAATCCGCATCAATGACTGGCAGGAAGCAATTGAAGAGGGTCTGCGGCGCAGCGGTACAGGTTCGCTGGTCATCACGGGTTCTCTGTATTTCATATCGATGGTCAGAGAATGGGGGAAAAAGCACTGTGGATGAAAAAGCGTCTTTCCTGCAGAAAGTATCTGTGCGGATCCGGCTGTATGTTTACCGGCTGTTCGGAAGACTGCGGAAAAAGAATGAAAATGAACGGATGCCTTCGCGTTTCGGTCCTTCTTCGGAATGGATGATCGAAACCCGCGAACCTTCCCGGACAGAAAAAATCATCTGCGCTGTTCTTGCGGTTCTGACAGCCATCGGCATTATATTTCTGCTGATCAGGACCTGGAATGGTGCATAAAGTAAGAAAAATACTGATAAAAAACGTTTTCGCTTATCAAAAGGTAATATCAATGCGATATAATAATTGCAGAATTACGAAAGTGTAGCAGGAGGCAAGATAATGAGAGCTAACACAATGGTGGCCATGATCCTTGCGGGCGGCAGAGGTACCCGTCTCTTGGACCTGACCAAAAAAGTCGCAAAGCCGGCTGTTCATTTCGGTGGCAAGTACCGGATCATCGACTTTCCACTCAGCAACTGTGCTAACTCCGGCATTTCAACTGTCGGCGTACTGACACAGTATGAATCAGTGCTTTTAAATGCGTATGTCGCAAAAGACCAGTTCTGGGGTCTGGATACGAATGACGGCGGCGTTTACGTTCTGACACCGCGTGAAAGAGACCAGAAGGGTTTTGAAGTTTACAGAGGCACTGCGGACGCTATTACCCAGAATATCGACTTCCTGGATCAGGTTGATCCGGAATATGTTCTGATTCTTTCAGGCGACCATATCTACAAGATGGATTACGACAAGATGCTGAAGTATCATCAGGAAAAACAGGCAGACGCAACGATCGCTGTTCTTCAGGTTTCCCTGAAGGAAGCTACCCGTTTCGGAATCATGAACTGTGACAAGGACGACATGATTTATGAATTCGAAGAGAAGCCTGCACATCCGAAGTCAAATCTGGCATCGATGGGTATTTATATCTTCACATACAAGACACTGCGCAAGTATCTGCTCGCAGATGACAAGAATGAAAACAGCAGCCATGACTTCGGCAAGGATATCATTCCTGCATATCTGAACGATAACAGAAAGCTGACAGCTTACCGCTTCAATGGCTACTGGAAGGATGTAGGAACTGTTGATTCTCTGTGGGAATCCAATATGGACCTGCTGAAGAACAACAACGAGCTGGATCTCGGAAACGAACAGTGGAAGATCTATACGGAAGACGTCAATGCTCTGCCGCAGTTCATCGGTGAAGATGCGAAGATCGAGAATTCCTATATTACACAGGGAAGCGTTGTTCTCGGCACTGTCAAGAATTCCGTTCTCGGAACGAACTGCCTGATCGGAAAAGGCGCAAAGGTCATCGACTCTGTTGTCAACCCTGGCGCAAAGATCGGCGAAGGCGCAAAGGTTACCCGCTGCATCGTAGCAGACGATGTTGAAATCGCACCGGGTGCAGTTGTCGGATCGGCAGACAGCGAACACATCGAACTGGTTGCCAGCAAGTATGTGGAGTAGGAGGAATCAGAGATGAACGCACTGGGAATTATTAATTTCGAAGATACAACAGCCAATATTGAAGGTCTTGGCGATTATCGTCCGGTTCCGGCGGTTGCAATTATGGGAAGATATCGTGTTATTGACTTCATTCTCTCTAACATGACAAATTCCGGCATAGACAATGTTCAGGTCTACTGCAAGGAAAAACCCCGCAACCTGATTGAGCATCTGGGCAACGGTACGCATTACAACATCAACTCGAAGCGCGGCAAGCTGCGTATTCTGTATGGTGAGAAGAGCTTCTCCTCTCCTGTATACAACCATGACGTTGCAAACTTCATGCTGAACATGCAGTACATCGAAGAAGATCACAATCCGTATGTCATCGTTGCGCCGAGCTACTTCATTTACAGCCTGGATTTCAATCCGGTTCTGGAACAGCACATCAGCAGCGGTGCAGATGTCACTGTTCTGTACACAAGCACAAATGAAGCAAAGACAAGCTTCCTGGGCTGCGATGTCCTGACACTGGACAAGAGAAGAGGCGTTACTGCTTTTGACAAGAACCGCGGCAACACAAAGACAAAGAACGTTTCTCTGGAAGCATATATCATGACAAAGAAGCTCTTCATCGAACTGGTGAAGAAAGCTGCGGCTACTTCTTCTCTGTACTGGTTCAAGGATATTCTCAGAGATTCCGTCAATGATCTCGATATCCGCGGCTACGGCATCAAGGGATTTGTTGCCTGCATCAACAGCCTGAGCGAATACTTCCGCGTCAGCATGCTGCTGAAGGACAGAGGAACAGCACAGGGCCTCTTCAAGGCAGGATGGCCGATCTATACACAGACAAAGGATACAAGCCCGACGAAGTATGAGGAAGGCTCCAGTGTTACCGGTTCTGTTGTTGCGAACGGTTCTGTCATTGAAGGCAAGGTTCAGGATTCCATCATCAGCCGTAATGTCACGATCCGCAAGGGCGCAGTCGTCAAGAACTGCATCATCCTGCCGGGTGCCTATATCGGTGAAAAGGCGAAGCTCGACCATGTTGTCGTAGATAAGTATGCCATCATCCATCATGTCAAGGAACTCAAGGGCACGGATGAGAATCCGGTATACGTTAAGAGAAGAGATCGTATCTGATTAGATTGAGGAGACTATTATGAGATCCATTCTGTTTGTTGCGGGCGAAGGCCTGCCCTTCATCAAGACCGGCGGTCTGGCTGATGTCATCGGCTCCCTTCCGGCGGCTCTCGCCAAGCGCGGTCACGATGTCCGTGTCGTGCTTCCTCTCTATAAGAAGATCATTGAAAAATACTATGATCAGCTGGAGAGACTGGGAACCATCCAGGTACATTCCGGATGGATCGATCAGCCGGCAACCTACTATACCGCTACGGTCAATGGCGTAGTTTATTACTTCATCGAACACCAGGGCTATTTTGAAAGAGACGGTCTGTATGGATACGAAGATGACGGCGAGCGTTTCGCTTTCTTCCAGAGATCCGTACTGGATATGATCTATTTCATCAACTGGTGGCCGAACATCATTCACTCCAATGACTGGCAGACCGGCATGATCCCGCTGCTTGCACATGCATGCTATGCGGATGACTACCGCTACCAGCAGATCAAACATGTCTATACGATTCACAACATGGCATTCCAGGGCAACTTCGGTGTCGATATGCTGCCGAGCTGCCTGGGCCTGGATTACAGCTATTTCGACAACGGCTCGATCAAGTTCGATACGGGTATCTCGTTCATGAAGGCTGCGATCGTATATGCAGACAAGATCACAACGGTTTCGCCGACATATTCCAATGAAATCCTGACAGAAGCTTATGGCGAGCGTATGGACGGTGTTCTGCGCTACCGCAGAGAAGACCTCTGGGGCATCGTCAACGGCATCGATACGAATGAATGGAACCCGAAGACAGACAAGAGACTGGCAAAGAACTATGATGTCCGCTCGTATGTTTCCGGCAAGAAGGCCAACAAGAAGGCTCTGCAGGAAGAACTCGGACTGGAAGTCAGAGACGATGTACCGCTGATCGGTATCGTTTCCCGTCTGACAAATCAGAAGGGTATCTACATGATCACGGACAGAATCAATGAGATCATGTCGATGGATGTTCAGTTCGTTGTCCTCGGCACAGGCGAGACAAATGCTGAAAATGCATTCAAGTGGATGGAATCCGAATACAAAGGCAAGGGTGTCTACTACTGCGGATATAACGAAGATCTTGCGCACCGCATCTATGCAGGTTCCGACCTGTTCCTGATGCCGTCGCTGTATGAACCGTGCGGTATCGGTCAGCTGATCGCAATGCACTACGGTTCACTGCCGCTGGTACGTGAGACAGGCGGTCTGAAGGATACAGTCCAGCCGTTCAACCAGTACACGGGCGAAGGCAACGGATTCTCCTTCTGGGCAGCCAACGCAGATGACATGGTCTATACACTCCGCTGGGCAGTTGATCAGTACTACAACAACAAGCCGGGCTGGAAGGGACTTGTCAAGAGCGCAATGACAGCCGATGTCAGCTGGGAACAGAGTGCAGGTGTATACGAAGAACTGTATTACACCATCTGCAACTGGCCGGATGAATAAGCAGCGATCTGCACATGTATTCATGAGGACCGGGAGTGATTCCGGTCCTTTTTCTGACTGTGTTTAAATTGTGAATTTTTTCTGAAAGTAAGGGCAATTGAGATAATGTGCATCGCACATTGCATGCGCGCAGTGTTATAATAATGACAGCCAACAAGGAGGAATTTTTAAAATGTCTAAAGTAACTGTTAAAGACCTGGACGTTAAAGGCAAACATGTCATTGTCCGTGTTGACTTTAACGTACCCCACAAGAATGGAGTCATCACGGATGATAATCGTGTCCGTGCAGCTCTGCCGACAATTAACTATCTGACAGAGAACGGCGCAAAAGTTCTGCTTCTGAGCCACCTGGGAAAAGTTAAAACTGATGAAGATAAGGCAAAGAACGATATGTCGATCGTCGCTGACTGCTTGGCAAAACTGCAGAGCGCGCCTGTAACTTTTGTCAACGCAACACGCGGTGAAGAACTCGAAGCTGCTGTCAAGGCACAGGAAGACGGTTCCATCGTTCTGATGCAGAATACCCGTTATGAAAAGGGCGAATCCAAGAACGATCCTGAACTCGGTGCATACTGGGCTTCTCTGGGCGATCTGTTTGTTGAAGATGCATTCGGTTCTGTACACAGAGCACATGCTTCTACAGTAGGCATCGCTACACATCTGCCGAGCGCTCTGGGCTTCCTGGTTGAAAAGGAAGTCAATGTTCTGGGCAAAGCTCTGAATGATCCGGAAAGACCGCTGGTCGCAATTCTGGGCGGTGCGAAGGTTTCCGACAAGATCGCCGTTATTGAAAATCTGCTGAAGATCGCTGACAAGGTTCTGATCGGCGGCGGCATGTCCTATACATTCTCCAAGGCTATGGGCGGCGAGATCGGTACATCTCTGCTCGAAGCTGACAGAATTGAACTTGCCAAGGAATTCCTGGCAAAGGGCGAAGGCAAACTGTTCCTGCCGGTTGACACAGTCGTCGCAAACGACTTCTCCAACCCGACAGAGATCAAGACAGTCAAAGCCGGCGAAATTCCGGAAGGATTCATGGGACTCGATATCGGACCTGCAACAGTTGAACTGTTCAAGAAGGAACTTGAAGGTGCCAAGACAGTATTCTGGAACGGACCGATGGGTGTATTTGAAGATGAAAGATTCGCCAAGGGCACAATCGAAGTCTGTGAGACATTAGCTAACCTTGATGGCGCAACAACAATTATCGGCGGCGGCGACAGTGCTTCCGCAGCCAAGAACCTCGGCTTCGCTGAGAAGTTCAGCCACATTTCCACAGGCGGCGGCGCTTCTCTGGAATTCATGGAAGGAAAGGATCTGCCGGGCATTTCCATTATCCCGGATAAGGAATAATCTTTATGGCAAGAAAACCTGTAATTTTCGGTAACTGGAAAATGAATAAAACCCCTTCTGAAGCAGAAGAATTCATGAAGGGTATCGAAGCGGTCCTGACCGGAACAGAAGCTGCTGATTATGGTATCGGCGCTCCGTATGTTGATCTGGATGTCTGCGTAAAGAATGCGAAGAATCTGCTGATCGCTGCTGAAAACTGCAATGAAAAGGACAGCGGCGCTTATACAGGTGAAGTATCTGTTCCGATGCTCAAGGAAGTCGGAATCACTTACTGCATCATCGGCCATTCCGAGAGACGTACATACTATGCTGAAACAGATGCAGCATGTGCAGCGAAGGCAAAGAGACTGCTGGCTGACAATATCATCCCGATTCTCTGCATCGGTGAGACAGAAGCACAGTATGATGCCGGCGAGACTGCTGAAGTCATCAAGAACCAGCTGACAGGTTCGCTCTGCGGTCTGACAGCAGAAGAAGTTTCCAAGATGGTCATTGCTTATGAACCGATCTGGGCGATCGGCACAGGCAAGAGCGCTACAAAGGAAATCGCGGAAGACTGCTGCAAGTGTGTCCGTGACAATGTCAAGGCGCTGTATGATGAGGCAACAGGTGAAGCAGTACGCATTCAGTACGGCGGATCCGTCAAGCCGACAAACATCGCTGAATATATGGCCTGCGAAGATATCGACGGCGCACTGATCGGCGGCGCTTCCCTGAAGGTTGATTCCTTCAAGGAAATTATCGACGCAACGAAGTAAGGTTCCGATTCAGAACAATCTGAAGGAATAATAGGTAATCATCAGGAGGATAATGTTAAGATGCCTAATTTTGTAGATCCGATTCTTGAAGTACATGCCCGCGAAGTAATCGATTCCCGCGGCAACCCGACAGTTGAAGCAGAAGTTACAACTGAATCCGGTGCTTGGGGACGTGCAATCGTTCCGTCCGGAGCTTCCACAGGTGAAAGAGAAGCTCTCGAACTCCGCGATAAAGATCCGAACCGTTTCAACGGCCAGGGAACTCTGACAGCAGTCGCGAATGTCAACGACAAGATCGCTCCGAAGGTAGTCGGACTGAATGTATTTGATCAGCCTCTGATCGATAAGACAATGCTGGATCTGGACGGCACACCGTTCAAGTCCAATCTGGGTGCTAACGCTACTCTGGCAGTTTCTCTGGCAGCAGCACGTGCAGCAGCTGATTCCTGCGGACTCCCGCTGTACAAGTACATCGGCGGCCCGAACGGAAAGGTTCTCCCTGTTCCGATGATGAACGTCCTCAACGGCGGCAAGCACGCTGACTCTGCTTCCGACGTTCAGGAATACATGATCATGCCTGTAGGCGCTAAGTGCTTCCACGAAGCAATCCGTATGGGCGCTGAAATCTTCCATGCACTGAAGAAAGTCCTCAAGGGCTATGGCTACAACACAGCTGTCGGTGATGAAGGCGGATATGCACCGTCCTCTCTGCCGGGCGGAACAGGACCGCTGGAGACTCTGGGCAATGAAGGCCCTCTGGCTCTGATGAAAGAAGCAGTTGAAAAAGCAGGATACAAGCTCGGTGAAGACGTATGCTTCGCTATGGACGCAGCTTCCTCTGAATTCTATGATGAAGAAAAGGGATGCTATGTACTGGCTCGTTCCGGTGAAGGCGAAAAGAGCTCCGAAGAAATGATCCAGCTCTATGAGAAGTGGGTTGAGAAGTATCCGCTGATCTCTCTGGAAGACGGTCTTGCAGAGAATGACTGGGATGGCTGGGTTGAACTGACAAAGAGACTCGGCGACAAGATTCAGCTCGTCGGCGATGACCTGTTTGTTACAAACACAACATTCATCAAGAAGGGTATTGAACTCGGCGCTGCCAACGCAGTTCTGATCAAGGTCAACCAGATCGGTACACTGACAGAAACACTCGATGCCATCGAAATGGCTAAGGAAGCTAAGTACACAGCAGTCGTTTCCCACCGTTCCGGTGAATCCGAAGACGCTACAATCGCTGACCTCGTCGTCGGTGTCAACGCAGGACAGATCAAGACAGGTTCCATGAGCCGTACAGACCGTATTGCGAAGTACAACCAGCTGATGAGAATTGAAGAAGAACTCGGCGATGTCGCTGAATACCGTGGAAAGAAAGCTTTCTACAACGTAAAAGCTATCTCCGCTGAATAATTGATTCTGAATTACTGAACAAAGGCAGAGCTCCTCATCCGGGGTTCTGCTTTTTTCTGAGGATCTCCAAACTTTATGGGGGAGTAGTCAAACTTTCTGGGGGAGTACCATGGGGGAGCGACGAAAAAAGCCATAAAGAATGAGCACAAAATGAAA
>CADABS010000013.1 GCA_902786245.1 uncultured Erysipelotrichaceae bacterium | reverse complement strand
GCAGCACATCGATCTGCGTGACCGGGACCCGATCGAAGTCGCTGTCGAGATCGGTATACCCAGAGTCGTTGCAGCCGATGTGATCAGGACACTGGCGGAAAACAAATATGCACTGAAATAGAAAGGAGAAATTATGTCGGTCAGTAAAAACAAGAAAACCGGAAAGTGGGAGTGTCAGTTCCGTGTCCGCGGATCTGATGGAGAGCTGCACTTGACCAGGAAACGCGGATTCGCCACAAAGCAGCAGGCGCAATCCTATGAGATCAACCACCGGCATGAATCCAGTCTGACAGACTCTGACACGTTCGCAACGATGTTTGAATCTCTTGCGATGGCAAACCGCGCTTCTGAGACCACTACGCAGCAGCGCAGATCCCGGGTGAACAAATACGCAAAGTCTTTGATGAACCGCTCCATGCGGTCCATCACAAAGCAGGAGCTGATCCAATGGCGCGAATCCTTAAATGACTGGCCGATATCAACCAGGACAAAGAACGATATTATCGGCTATGTGAAGCAGGTCGGAAGATATGCCTGGGAAACGTTTGACATACCTGATCAATGCAAAGTGCTGAAGACTTTCCCGCTGGAACTGGACGACTTCCATGAGATGGTATTGCTCAATTACGGACAGTTCACCTCGTTCCTGGAGCAAGAAGAGAATCCTATCTTTGCAGCATTCTTTCAGTTTCTGTTCATGACCGGATGCCGGAAAGGCGAAGCAAAAGCGCTCAGAAAGACGGATTACGATCCGGTTGGAAAACGTGTGCATATATTCAAATCCATGCGGAGGGATGTAACATCTCTGCGGACAACGAAAACAAGAACAGAACGCTGGGTCATGCTGGATGATGATACAAACAGAAAAGTTGCTGCTCTTTGCCGGCGCGAAGGCGAATGGCTGTTCGGTGATGATTCTCCTCTGGATAACAACAGCATTACATGGCACTTCAAGAGGAACCTGAATGCCGCCGGTCTGCCGGACATGCGCATCCATGATTTACGGCACAGTCATGTGTCAATGCTGTGGGATGCAGGCGTTCCGGTACCCGAAATAAGCAAAAGAATCGGTCATTCTTCCCCGAAAATCACGATGGAACACTATTCGCATATTTTCGATAAAGGGCAGTCCAGAACAGTCGATTTTCTGAATAATTTGAAAAAATAGTAGCCACAGAGTAGCCAAACGTTAAAAAAAGCCCTAGAAATAGGGCTTTATGCCGCTTGGCAGAATTGAACTGCCCGTTCAGCATTACCATTGCTGCGTATTACCACTATACTAAAGCGGCTTAGCCTATTTATAATATCAGATTTTCAATATTCTTCAATATGTTTCAGTTCCTGATACAGCATATTTAACGGCAGACCCATGATTGCATAGTAATCGCCGGAAATATTTGTGATAAATCTGCCGGCACCGCCCTGGATGCCGTAGGCCCCTGCCTTGTCCATCGGTTCGCCTGTTTCGATATATGCATTGATTTCTTCCGGTGTCAGTTTCATGAATGTCACTTCCGAAACACTGATGCCCCGGAAACATTTTTCTTCCGATACGATGCACAGACCCGTCATGACATGATGGGTATTGCCGGAGAGTTCCTCCAGCATGGCATATGCCTCTTCGCGGCTGCGTGGCTTGCCCAGCGGCCTGCCGTGGATTGCGACCGTCGTATCGCTGCCGATGACCACCGCAGAAGGATGCTGGCGCAGAACGTGTCTTGCCTTCTGCTCGGACAGACGCATGACTTCTGTTTCCAGTTTCTTTTCCGGATCGATCGTTTCATTGATATCGGCCGGTTCACAGGAAAACGGAATTCCGCATTTCTCCAGCAGTTCTTTTCTTCTCGGACTTTGTGATGCAAGTATGACTGATTTCATTCTCTCTCTTCCTCACAGGCGGTATAATGATAATATACATGAAAGGAATTTTTCAATGAACAAAAAACCAACCCTTGCCATTCTCGCTGCCGGAATGGGAAGCCGCTACGGCGGAATGAAGCAGATCGACGGAGTCGGCAGCCACGGAGAACCGATCATTGAGTTTTCCATTTACGACGCAAAAGAAGCAGGCTTTGAGAAAGTAGTGCTGATCATCCGCAGAGAACACGAAGAAGCATTCCGGAAGGCACTGACCGATAAGATCGAACCGCATATGGAAGTCGCTTTTGCCTACCAGGACATGACTGATATCCCAGCTGACATCGTCATTCCGGAAGGACGCGAAAAGCCCTGGGGAACGACCCATGCCCTGCTGGCTCTGCGCAATGTCGTCCATGAGCCGTTTGCCATCATCAACGCAGATGACTTCTACGGCAAAGACGCCTACAGAGTTCTCTACAAGTATCTGTCCGAAGAAATCAAAGACGATGAATATGCAATGGTCGGCTACCAGTGCGGAAAGACGCTGACAGACAACGGTACAGTTACCCGCGGTATATGCGTAAAAGATGCGGACGGCTATCTCAGCAGTATCCGGGAAGTCAAGGAAATCGCCAGAATCAACGGCAAGGCTGCTTATAAAGACAACGGCGAATGGAAAGAACTCGATGAAGATACACTGGTATCGATGAACTTCTGGGGATTCACACCGAAGATCTTTGAAGAAGCACAGGATCTGATGGCCCAGGAACTGCGGGAAGGTCTCAAGACCGATCCGCTGAAATGCGAAGCACTGCTGCCGACGACGGTACGCGGTCTGATCCAGAGCGGCCAGAGCAAGGTCAAGGTACTCTCGAGTACCGACAGCTGGTTCGGTGTCACCTATAAGGAAGACAAGCCGGTCGTTGTCGAACGGATCCAGAAAATGAAAGACGACGGGATCTATCCCGACGTCCTGTGGTAATTACATATATTTCTGCAGGAATCTCAGGACATTGCGGTAAGCAATGTCTTTTATTTCGTCCTCGCTGAACCCGCAGCGGCGCAGTCCTTCAATGAAATTCTGTGCTTTCTCCGGTCCGCTCATATCATGCGATGCCTCTGTGTAATAGGCAGAGAAATCAAAGCCGCAGGCAACGTGTTCAATACCGGCAAGATCGGCAATATAGCGGGCATGTTCTGCCAGATGCAGGCCGTCCTGTTTTTCCGGATCTGCATCGATGAACTTTGCGCAGGCATTCATGCCGATGAGACCGCCCTTTTCCGCCAGTGCCCGGATCTGCTGGTCGGTCAGATTCCTTTCGACAAAGCACAGCGCCTTGGCATTGGAATGGGTCGCGATCAGCGGCAGACTGCTTTCATCCAGAAGATCCCAGAAGGTCTTTTCATTTGCGTGGGATACATCGACGATCATGTGCAGTTCATTCATCTTCCGCACGGCTCTGCGGCCGAGTTCCGTCAGGCCTCTGCCGGGGCTGCCGCTGTTGCCGGTTGCCAGATCATTCTGATCATTCCAGCACAGCGATCCGATCCGGTTGCCCATTGCATACAGCCAGCTGATCTTTTCTTCCGGATCTTCGTGAATGCCGCACATGCCTTCAATGGTCATCAGATACTGCGGTTCAGAAGGGTCTTCCGGCAGTTCTTCTTTTGTCAGGATCGGTCTGTATCCGGATTCTTCGATATCTTTCTTTACCGCTTGCACGGTCTGTTGCATCTGCTGCCAGGACTGGCTGCCGCTGAAGAAGGAGGCTGCGGATGTTACACCGATCTCTCCCTGTGCAAGGCGGCTCTGCCAATGGTTTTTCAATATGGCTTTTTCTCCTGCATAGGGCTGCAGTGCGCAGGCGATATCCGCATGCAGATCAAATATTTTCATCTTTTTTCTCCTTGAGACGGTCATAGATCATCTTCATGCCTTTATAGGCAATATCCGGATCATAGGAATCGATCGTATCGGTCTCTCTGGCAATGACTCTGCCCAGACCCCCGGTAGCGATGACGGTGCATGCGGGATCATTCAGTTCTTCTTTCATCTTCCGGATGATATATTCGCAGGAACCGATATATCCGTAGACAGCACCTGCCTGCATGCCTTCGATCGTGTTCGTGCCGAGAACCGAAGCCGGCTTGACGATTTCGATTTCCGGCAGCTTGGCAGTCTGCGATGTCAGTGCATGGAGAGCGGTTTCCAGACCCGGCATGATGACCGTGTAGCGGAACTCTCCTGCATTGTTTACATAGTCAAATGTCGTCGCCGTACCGAAATCCACGATAATTGCTGAGGAATGATATGTATTCCATGCCCAGGAAGTATTGACGATCCGGTCGGCACCGACTGCGGATTTTGCCTCGGTGATGACTTTGATGCCTGTATCCATGCGGTGATCGATGATCAGCGGTTCTTTCTTCAGATACTTGATAATTGCCGAAGTCAGAGAATACATCAGCTTCGGAACGACCGATGAAATAATAATGTCGCTGATTTCTTCCGGTACAACCTTCGACTGGGTCAGAAAATTGACCAGGAAGAATCCGTATTCATCCGAAGTTCTCGTCGTCTTTGTCATCAGCCGGTATCTGCCGATCAGTGTATCACCGTCCATGATGCCGAGACTGATATTCGTATTGCCAACATCAATTGCCAGTAGCATTATTCTTCTCCTTTCACACAGTATGCCAGAATCTTTTCCGCGGTTTCATCCTTGGACAGCAGTCCGAGCTTTTTCTGTTCCTTTGCGGAAATGATCGTTACCGAATTCGTATCGACCGCAAAGCCGGCACCGGCTTCATTGATGGAATTGGCAATGATATAATCCGCGTTTTTCTTTTTCAGTTTCTCTGCCGCATTGGCAAGCAGGTTTTCTGTTTCCATCGCAAAGCCGATCAGGATCTGATCATCTCTGCGCCTTCTGCCGAGTTCCTGCAGAATATCCGTTGTCCGCTTCAGTCCGAGTGCAAATTCACCTTCCTGTTTCTTGATCTTGTTTTCCGCAACTTCTGCCGGTGTATAGTCGGCGATTGCGGCAGCCATGATCACGATATCCGCTTCATCGCTGCGGGAAAGGACCGCATCGGCCATATCCGCTGCCGAAGTGACGCTGACAGACTGCATGTTCACCGGTGTCTGCAGACTGCACTGTCCGCTGATCAGGGTGACATCGGCTCCTGCATTGCGGGCAGCCCGGGCCAGTGCATAGCCCATCTTTCCGGAAGAATGATTGGTCAGATAGCGCACCGGATCCAGGCTTTCCTGTGTCGGTCCGGCAGTGACGATTACTTTTCTGCCTTCCAGATATCTGTCTTTTTCAATGACCGCCTCAAGGAAATCGAGAATTCTGTCCGCCTCCGGCATTCTGCCCCTGCCGCTGTCGCCGCAGGCCAGATATCCGCTGTCGCTTTCCATGATATGCATGCCGTAGGATGCGCATCTGCGGATGTTGTCCTGGGTGATCGGATTCTCCAGCATATGCGTATTCATTGCCGGTACGATGACCTTGGGACATTCCGATGCAAGGAATGTCGTCGTCAGCATATCATCGGCGATGCCGTGCGATACCTTAGCAATGATATTCGCGCTGGCCGGAGCGATGACAAACAGATCCGCCTTCTTCGCCAGGGAAATATGATGCACATCCGGCACAAAATCAATACTGAACATGTCGGTGATGACCCGCTGTCCGCTCAGTGTCTGAAACGTCAGCGGACCGACGAATTCCTGGGCTTCCTTTGTCATCAGAACATGCACTTCATTCCCTGTTTTGCGCAGTGATGAGACAAGCGCACAGATTTTATACGCAGCGATACCTCCGGTCACACCGACCAGTACACATTTATTTTTCATAAGCCGTCCTCTTTTTGATGAAAACATTATATCATTGTCCTGCAGGAAACATGCAGGAGGCAATACATATGACAATTGAAAAAATGCTTGTCGTTTCAGATATCCACGGTGCCCTCTCCGGTGCCCGGGCCGTCATAGAGGCGGCAGAGCATCATCAGACAGAGCGCATTCTGTGCCTGGGCGATATTCTCTATCACGGACCGCGCAATGATGTGCCGGCAGATTATGCGCCTAAAAAGGTCATTGAGATCATGAACAGCCTGAAAGACAGGATCATCGCTGTCCGCGGCAACTGCGATGCGGAAGTGGACCAGATGGTTCTTTCCTTCCCGGTCATGTCAGATACCAATACCCTGTATCTTGGAAACAGACGTCTTGTCATGAGCCATGGCCACGTCTACGGGCCCGATCATCTGCCTTTCCTTTCGGAAGGAGACATTTTCCTTTCCGGACATACCCATGTACCGACCGCTTATTACAGGGACGGCATCTGCCTGCTCAATCCCGGATCGGTATCTCTGCCGAAACAGAATTATCCGGCTTCCTACGGTGTGATTGATGAAAGCGGATTTACCGTCTTTGATCTGCAGAATCAGCCGTTCATGTCCGTCAGCTGGCGCTGAAGACAGCCCCTCTATTCATCCGTAAAAGAACCCGCATGTCTTTTTGAAAGATCTCTGTGGGTTCTTTTGCTGTGAAAATCAATGAAGCAGATACCGGATTCCCGGACTTCTCATCGGTCTTTCATCCGGTGTTTTTCTTCCAGAATCTGTCCGAGTTCTTCGACAGTATCCGGAAAATATACATTGTCAAACTGTCCTTCTCTGACAAATTCCTGTTCTTCCATCTGTCCGAGCAGCTGTTTCACCGGTTCATAGAATCCGTTCAGATTGAGAAAGATACAGGGACCGCTGTTCAGACCGAGACGCACGGCGCTGATCGCCTGGGAGATTTCTTCCAGGGTGCCGGGACCGCCCGGCAGTGCTACATACGCATCACCCGCATCAATGAGTGCTTTTTTCCGTTCTTCCATGTCGGAAACGATCCGCATCGATGTCAGTCCGCTGTGGTTTCTGCCCTTCTGCGCCATAAAGGCAGGCATGATGCCGGTGACCTGTCCGCCATGATCCAGAACGCTGTCGGCCAGCACTGTCATCAGTCCGTCATTGGCGCCGCCGTAGATCAGTTTGTGCCCGTGCTGTGCGATCCATCTGCCGAAATCCCGGGCCGCTTCCGCATAGGAAGGATCCTTTCCCGTATTCGACGCAAGAAATACCGTAATATTCATATACAAACCTTTCTGATACTGAAAAACCGCAGATGCCTGCGGCTTATTCATGTCTGAGTGCTTCGATCGGATCCAGATTGGCTGCCTTGCGGGAAGGCAGATAACCGAACAGGATACCGATGAACATGGAGAAAGCGACCGCAAACAGCGCGGCTGTGCCGGAGATCGCCACCGGCGTGCCGTTGATCTGCGAGATCAGCCCCGCCAGGATGATACCCGTGATCACCCCGAGCAGACCGCCGGTTGAAGTCAGTACGACCGCTTCCGTCAGAAACTGCATCATGATTGCTTTTTTCGGTGCGCCGATGGCCTTCTTCAGACCGATCTCGCTGGTTCTTTCGGTGACGCTGACAAGCATGATATTCATGACGCCGATGCCGCCGACCAGCAGGGAAATCCCGGCGATCCACAGCAGCATCATATTCGTGCTTTCCGAGAGCTGCTGGATCTCCTTTGCCTGTTCCAGCAGATCCTGTGCCTTATAGGAATACATTTCCGTCGAAGACAGATTCGCATTGAGAATGGACTCTGCGCTCTTGCCGATATCGGTCATGGATTCCGTCCGGTCTGCCCGGATCACGACGTTCTGCGGTTCATCATACTGATAGACCGAGGGCCAGGTACTGATCGGAATATAGACCCGGCCGGCCTGATCCTGGGAATAGGTATAGTATTCAGACATCGTTGTGATCGTCGGCTCGAATTTTTCTTTATCCGTCACGACACCGGCGACCGTAAACGGCTCGGTTCTGATCTCGATCGTTCTGCCGACCGGATCCTCTCCCTGAAACAGGGTCCGGCTGCTGCTTTCATCCAGCACGCAGATCTTTTCCGCTTTCCGCAGATCCGTCTTCGATATGCCACGGCCGCTTTTCACGGTCAGACCGACCGTTGCGAAATAATCCGGTTCGACGCCGATGACATAGCCGCCGCTGATCGAATCATTGAGGTGATAGACGCCGTCATAGTCCTGTCTCATACTGTACAGCGATACCCCTTCGGCATGGCTGATGCCCTTCAGTTCACTGCGGACCGTCTCATCGATCATCGGGATACCGTCCGGCACACCGCCGGAATAATCATAATCCCAGTCTCCCTGTGTCAGACGGACTGTTACCGTATTTACACCGCTGCCGATCAGATTCTTCTTGATCTGTTCATTGGTTCCATGGATCGTCGAAACGATTGCGATGATTGCGGCGATACCGATGATAATACCCAGCATCGTCAGGAACGAACGCATCTTATGCGACAGAATGCCGCGGAAGGAAAGTCTGATATTTTCAAGCATTACCAGAACACCTCCGTTCCGCCTTCCGTGATTTCCGTATGCGCACCTTCTTCAGCCCCGGCGCCGTACGGGAAGGTAATATAATCTTCGGCCGAAAGACCTTCCTTGATTTCCGTGATCTGTCCCCAGTACGTTTTGCCGCAGCGGACATACCGCTTTGTCAGAATGCCGTTTTCATCGGCCATGACATAGCTTCCGTTTTCATCATTGCGGATAAATGCGTTTTCAAGACAGATCCGGTTATTCATGGCTTCCGGATCCGCTGAGAAATTCAGCTGCAGATACATGCCCGGCCGCAGCGTTCCCGATTCTTCCATATAGGCATCAAAACTGTAATAGGACGCATTGGGATTGCCGCCGGAATAGTTCCCGGAGCCATCCGGATAATTGTCTACGGAGACAATTGTGCCTTCATACATTGAACCGTCTTCCCAGTTCATTGCCGTAACCGTCATCCCCGGTGCGACCCGGTCAAGAAGAAGTTCGGAAACCGATCCTTTGACATAGACACCGCTGCCGGCAGATACCTGCAGAAACGGCGTACCGTCCTGGGGCGGCGCTGCAGGATCATTGACGATTGTCACAACACCGTCTTTCTTTGCATAGACAACACCGTCCTGCATGTCTTCCTGCATGATCTGCAGTTCCAGCTGGGCTCTGCGCACGGCCAGGTCCAGATCGCGGACATTGCGTTCCGCATCCATGATCATCCGTGCCAGTTCCTGTTCCGTATAGATACCGTCATAGTTACCCGCTTCCCCCGGAACGACCGTCGGGGGCGGTGCCGGAATAAACTCCGGAACGGCCGGATCCGACCAGTAGCTGATATCGCCGGAAATCGCCGAACCGGTGCCGTCACCGGGATCATGATTCAATACATACCATGAATCGCTGTCCTCAAACACGATTTCCACCTGGGAAGTGTTGAAGAGCCAGGCACAGACCGGCTTTCCGTCTTTCTTGTCATCTGCTGTGATATCCACCCGGATGATCTTATCCGGATACTTTTCTTTGACTGCCCGCAGGAACGATCCGTAGATCCTGCCCTGTCTTATCACCAGATAGCGGTACGGATTTTCCATATTTCCCGCTGTCTCCGGATCTTCATCTTTCAGCCAGAAATCATCGATGCTTGTATCATCGAGATAGTTCCAGGCATCTTCGGTCTTTTCCTTTTCCGCTTTCGGATGCTCCGGCTCCGGTTCCGGTTCAGGCTCGGGTTCCGGTTCCGGCTCCGGCTGCGGTACAAACGGCTTCGCATTCCGCAGTGCATTCAGTTCGGCATAGGCATTATTGAGCTGGTTCTGCAGTTTCTGCACGGAGAGTTCCTTCATCGACAGCGTCAGCTGCTGCGAGGAAAGATCGTATTCCATCAGGGCATCGCCGGCATGTACTTCCTGACCGGGAGTTACATAAACCGCCGCAATGATCTGGGTGCTTTCCGGATAGACCGACTGACTGTCGGAATCATAGACAAAGCCATAGGCAGAAAGCGCATCTTCGTAATATCCGGCATTGATCATGCCGACCTGTACCATTTTCGGTTTTGCGGTTGCCCGGCGGTATGCACGGATACCGAAAAATCCGCCGGTGCCGACTGCCAGCGCAATCAATGCCGCAATGATTTTCTTCATATGCTTTTTCATGCCTGATCACCTTCCTTTGCAGGATCGATCAGACATCCGTCGATGATCTTCAGTATTCTTTTTGCATGCGAGGCAACACCGGCATCATGGGTGATCATAATGACCGTTACACCGCTGTCATTCAGCTGCTGAAACAGTTCCATGACCTGGGCGCCGCTGGCCTGATCCAGAGCACCGGTCGGCTCATCTGCCAGCAGGATCCTGGGATGGTTGATCATCGCTCTGGCAATGGCAACCCGCTGTTTCTGTCCGCCGGAAAGCTGAGCCGGCAGAAAAGAGGTTCTTTCTTCCAGTCCGACCTGCGCCAGCGACTCTCTGGCTCTTTCCAGACGTTCCGCTCTCGGTACGCCGGCATAGACCAGAGGCAGGGCTACATTTTCCAGGGCGGTTTCCCCGGGCAGCAGCTGGAAAGTCTGAAAAACAAATCCGATCTTGTGCAGGCGCACATCGGAAAGCTCGTTTTCGTTCAGTCCCGAGATATCCGCACCGTCAAGCATATACGTACCGCTGTCGGCTCTGTCCAGACAGCCGATGATATTCATCAGGGTCGTCTTGCCGGAACCGCTCGGTCCCATAATGGCGATATATTCCCCTTCTTCCGCCTGCAGGGTGACGTCTTTCAAAGCAGACACCACGACCTGTCCGGTGCCGT
Organism: uncultured Erysipelotrichaceae bacterium; assembly: GCA_902786245.1. Taxonomy (GTDB): domain Bacteria; phylum Bacillota_I; class Bacilli_A; order Erysipelotrichales; family Erysipelotrichaceae; genus Bulleidia. The sequence goes on along the minus strand of CADABS010000013.1, from coordinate 33,211 downwards.
AATTCTTGTTGATATTCTGCAGATCGAGAATCATTGCAGAGCCTCCGTGACCCGCATACCCTCGGTGAGTGTCTCATCCGGCCAGGCAATACTGTCATCCGTACTAAGACCGGCAGTAATTTCGATTTCTCCGGTATCCGGATCCACCGCACCGGTTTCGATCTTTCTCTTCTCCAGTTTTCCGTTCTTCGATGCCCAGACAAAAGGATCGCCGTTATCATCAAAAGCGATGAAATCGCTGTACAGCCAGATACCTTCTTTTGCCGTTCCCTGGCCGTAGTCAGGTTCGATCAGAACATGCTGGCCGAGCATCAGTCCTTCTGTATTTTCCATGGATACATAGAACGGATAGGAAGTGCTCTGTTCGCCGCCGCCATAGTAATAGCCGTTCTGATTGTTCTGGGCAGGCTCTGTTTCAACGACGGAGATCTGTCCCGGCCATGTCTTTTTCTCATCGACCCGGGAGCGTACGATAACGCTCATGCCGGCAGATACCGTACCGATCAGCTGCTCGGATACCTTGCCTCTGACCCGGAACTCACCGGTTTCGGTGATCGAAATCAGGGGCAGTTCCGCTCCGCTCTGGTCATAGCCGCCGTTCGCATTGACCGCCTTGACGACACCGGCAATCGAAGAGCGCACTTCCGCCTGATTGATTTCCTGCTGGTATCTGGCGATATCTGCTTCCTTCTGTCTGATTTCCAGCTGCAGCCCTGCGACTGCCAGCTGTGCTTCCGTGGAATTGTCGCCGTAATAGACAGCGATCTGGTTATTGAGTCCTTCGATATCCAGAGATGCCGTTGCGATCTGATTCTCCGCATCCCGGACATCATAGCGGAACAGCGGTGTATTCTCAGCTACGGTCTGTCCCTCGCTGACGTAGATTTCCGATACTTCGCGGGCTCCGTCCTTTTTGATATCGAGCGATTTCTGGGCTTCGACGACACCGGAAAAACGGCTGAGAGCCGCCGGTGAGGCTGTCAGCTGGGATATCTTCTGTACATATACTGCATTTTCCCCGGCAGACGCCCGGTTCAGAAAGAACCAGAGTCCGCCAAGAAGAACTGCCGCCCCTGCGGCAGCAGCGATCATAATCTTGGTTTTCTTCTTCATCTTAGTATTATTCCTGTTTTGTTTCTTCAAATGTCAGCCATTCTCCGCTGTCCGGGATCCAGTGCGACGCATCGATCCGGTACCAGGTATAGCCTTCCGCTTCCGTGATTTCATAGACATCATAGCGGGAGCCGACGATCGAATTGCCCACAGAAGCTCCGTAGACACTGGCCGCATCTCTGATATTGAGCTCGCTGACGTTGACGGTGATCGTTCCGATTGAGGGATCCTGTGTCTTTTCCCCGTAGCATGCCGCAAATGTGATCTGCTTTCCGGCATTGAGATATTCCCGCATGTTCAGAATGCCCCAGCTGCCGTCGCGGCGTACATAGGCATTGCCGTGAACGACCGGCGAAGCATCATCGAAAATGAAATCCGTGACCTCATTTCCTTCTTCATCCATGTATCCCCATTTGCCGTATTTCCTGACCGGAATGTATCCGTCGGAAAAATACTTGGCGCCGAAATAGGAAGCGCCGACCTGCATGCCGCTCATCGCATGAATGATCGTCACCTCATTGTCCATGCCGATCAGATAATAGCCGTTGACATATGTATCTTCTTTATAGGTGCCCCGGGCCACGATCGTATGCATGATCTGGCTGCCGTTGGCATCGCAGACAATATATCCGGTCCGGTTGAAATTCTGATCGACTTCCGGAACGATCAGACTGCCGGGAAGCGTACTGCCCTGGTAAGCTTCAAATGCATATTTGTATGTCATTTTGCCTTCCGGTGTCAGCTGCGGTGTCACGACCCCGAATACACCGTCCTGCACCGCAAAATACGGCCATTTATTGATTTCATCGTATGGATCATACTGATAGGACGCAAACGGCACATCGGATACCGTCGTCAGATTCGGATCGAAGAGGACCGCTGTTGCGGATGCGGTATTGACCGTACCCCAGCCGAAGCGCACGCTTCCGTCTTCGTTTACGATTCTGGCCGCATCGATGCCTGAGGCAAACGGTGCCTGATGAACACTGACGGTGGTCGGATAGATGACATTGCCGTTGTAATCAAACAGACCGTGATTGCCGTCCTTCTCGACGATGATGGCATCGGTGCCGTAGCCCGATTCATTCCATTCCTGCGGATAGCCGCACCGTTCCATGTCCGCAAGGACATGCTGGGTGCCGTTGGCAGGACTTTCATAGATGATTTCCCGCTTTGAAAAAGGCTCCATGAGCTTGATATTGTCGATCGTCAGTCCCGGTTCCCTGGCCCATACCACAAGCGGTTTTTCTGCCGGTACGGGTTCTTCCGGTTCGGTTTCTTCAGTTTTGTGCGCTGTGCAGCCCGCTGCCAGACAGACTGCCATTGCGGCGATCAGCCATTTTTTCATTTTATGACCCCCGATTATTGTCTATTTTATCACCTGCACAGGTTTTTTTCCGTCTGCCTTCATAAATTAACGGAATATTAATAAAACAAAATGACAGTTTTCACACCGTCATTTCTTCCGTTTCAGTTTTGCTTTTTCTTCGTGATAGATCCGGGCATTTTCTTTCTGCTCGAAGCTGTCCCTTCGTTTCTGCTCATCCTGCTGATCTTTGATCGCTTTTTCCCGGGCTGCCTTCTCGCCGATTTCCTTTGCCTGTTTCTCCGTCATCTCAAACGGATCGGCAACCATCAGGATACCGCCGCCGATGCCGCCCATCGCAAAGAACATCGCCTGGGCCGAATACAGTCTCAGCAATGCAATATAGACGATCATCGCAGCTGCACACAGCGCGATATGAACAAGCATTGTACTGTTTTTATTCTGTCTGTACTCCGTCAGACATTTCATGATATGACCGGCAGCCGCAATCGCCAGGACCCAGCCGATGCACAGACCGATCAGATTGACAAAAATTCCCATGGTACCTCCCCGAAACGAAATGATTATAGCATGTTTCCATGCCGTTCATCACTGATTCAGCAGATCTGCCATTCCATCCAGACGGGTAATGCCGCCGGCCGCCTTTTCCGTAAGCAGCGCAATAATCTTCTTTTCCAGGGCATTGCACTTGCGGTAATCCTGTACAAGCTTCTTTTCCGCAGCCGTCAGCTTGAGACTTGTTGAAGAGGATGTCTTCTTCTTTGCGGCGGAAGTTTTCTTTTTTGCAGTAGAGGAAGATGTCTTTTTCTTTGCAGTTGTGGAAGATGTCTTCTTCTTTGTGGTGCTTGAGGTTGTTTTTTTCTTTGACGCTGAAGCTCTTGTGATTTCTTCTGTCTCAGTCATAACTGGTGGTATCTCCTTTGTAAAAATGTGCTGAACAGCACATTCTCAGAATCCGAAATAAAGCATCGGGAACGACAGCACCAGGATCAGTGCCTGCTGGCTGATCGTATCCGTATAAGTTACCTGATAGACCGGATCATACCGGTACTGGTCATCGCTGACCGATTCGCTGCTGCGGAAACGGGCGATCGTCGCCAGTGTCTCATCATCTTTGCGGAAAGCGAAAGAACGTTTGTCCAGCGGTACGACCGTGATTTCCTCATCGCGGAAAAGGAATGAATAGGTATCATCATCGTTCATCCGGATCGCTCCGAATTCCAGATCGCGCCCGGCATAGCGGATGACTCTCTTTGTCACGCCGGGAATCAGCGTCTGTTCCGCATCATAGGCGCTGCTGAGATGAATATTGGCTGTATCGATATAGGCGGAAGCCGAAGGTGTTCTGGCCATATACGTACGGCACTGCACCTTGCCGTCCTGAAAAGTAACGCATTCGATCAGATCGGTACGCGCGCATTTGTAGATAACTGTTGTATTCATGAACCGTTCCTCAATCCGCATTCATGTCGATCTGGCCGCTCAGCTGTACCGAATTCGGCATGCACAGGATCAGATTATGTCCGACTTTTTCGATTCTGCCGTCCAGGGCATAGACAACACCGGTCAGAAAATCGATCGTCCGCTGCGCGAAGTCCTTGGAAAGGCGGTGCAGATTGATTGCGGCCACGTTTCCTCTTTTGATCTTCTCCGCGATTTCGGTCGCTTCATCGAATGTCCGCGGCTCATACAGTGAAATCCTTGTATCGCCGGGCGCTGCTGTCCTTGTCGCCGGTGCCTCGTATGTATTTTCTGTATCTTCACCGGCAAAGAATTCTTTAATGTTCATTCTGGTCACCTCGATTCGGTTATATTAATCATAGCAGAAACTGTGCGTTTATGACGGAATTTCAGACAGAAAATCCGTCCCATAATAACAGAAAAAGGACGCAGAAGCCGTTTTCCGCCGATGAAAAAAACCGGCTGCGGGAATCTTTCCCGTGCCGGTCTTTTGAACATGCATCAGTCTTTCAGCGCTTCCATCCGGTCCAGAGCTTTTTTCAGTTCTTTCAGCTCTTCCAGATTCAGTGTAATGCCCTTGCCCATGCGGATCTCATCATTGGCTGTTTCTGTCCAGTTGCGGATGTCATACACAGGCTGTGCATCGTTATAGGAGATCAGGTTGATTTCCTTGCTGTAAATCGTACCGGTGCTCGCTTCTCTGCAGCTCAGTGTTGCGATTTCTTCAACTACATCGTATTTAAACTCTCTTGGCATTATAGTTCCTCTCTGCAGTACAAAGTTATATCACAACTTCCGCCGCTTTCAATACGTTTTTATTTCTTGCCCATCAGATCGTTGAGAACGCCGAACAGCGAATTCAGGTTGACCGTTCCGTTGGAATTGGTCGCCTGGGCTGTACCGTTGAGCAGATTGTTGAATGTGGTGCTGTTGGTAGTTACCTGCGGGGACGGCGGTGTGGAGGACTCGGTGAACATCTGCGAGCCCGAAGAAGCAGTTCCGCCGGAAAGCAGAGAACCGAGAAGGCTGTTCAGTCCGCCCGGCTGCGTCTGCTGGACCTGCTGGGTCTGCTGGGTCTGCTGCGGCTGGGCATTCTGCTGCGCCATCAGCTGGGAAAGCAGTGCATTGATATCCACTGCCTGGGCCTGGGGCTGCTGTACCTGCTGGGGCTGCTGGGGTGTGCCGAACAGTGCCGAGAACAGAGAACTCTGTGTATTCTGCGGCTGCTGCTGTACCTGCGGCTGACCGCCTCCGAGCAGTGCCGAAAGCAGAGAATTCATGCTGTTCTGCTGCGCCTGCGGCTGGGGCTGGGAACTGCCGCCCATGCCGAACAGACTGCCGAGCAGAGAGGAAGAAGTATTCTGGGTCTGCTGCTGGGAAGAACCCGCTCCCATCAGAGATGCCAGTGCGAGAATATCATTGATATCGAACTTGCCGTCCAGCAGTGCCGCGATGCCGGAGCCCTTGCCCTTTGCTCTTTCCGGTGTGAATCCGCCGGTCATATCCATCAGCTGACCCGCATCGATCCCGCCGCCGGCGCCCTGGTACAGACGCATGACCGCATTCTGCTCGACTTCTTTTGTAACTTCATCGATTTCCTGGTCGGTGATATCCGTATCCTTGAGGATGCCGCGGATGACCTGTCTGTCATCGCCTTTGAGCATTTCATTCAGTTTCTGCGGATTTTCGGTGAATGTGTCAAAAACCTGATCAACATATTTCTTTTCCATCGTCTTCCTCTTTCCTTTTACATTTCTGCAGGTTCAAAATCATCTCTGCCGTGCTTGCAGATCGGACATGTGTAGTCCTCCGGCAGTTCATCGCCTTCAAACGGTTCAAAGTATCCGCAGATCCGGCAGATGAATCCCTTCTTTTTCTTTACTGTTACCGCCGGTACATATTCAAACGCATCCGGTCCGTGCTTGCACAGCGGGCAGACATAGTCTTCCGGCAGCTCGCTTCCTTCATAGAAGTAGCCGCAGACCGTGCATCTGTAGCCTTCCTTCTGTTCCGTTTCCGGCTTCTTCTTCGGCTTGATATGGGCATGGTAATAGGCATATGTGCAGCTCGGTGCCGAAGAGATTTCTTTTGCCTCCATGACATTGGCGATAAACAGCGTCGACTTGCCCAGATCGATCGACTCGATGACATCGCAGGCAAATGCCGCATTCGTATAGACAGGTATGTAGCGGATGCCGTTGCTGAGACGTTCCGTATAGGTAACATCCCGGAATTTATCGACATCCCTGCCGGACTGGAAGCCGAACTGCTCAAACAGAGCAAACGGTGCATCTTCACTCAGAACCGATACATTGAACCGTCCCGTACGCTTGATGACATCGCAGGTATGGTTCGCATTGATCACGGATACAGCGACTTTCTTGTATTCGCCTTCCGATACCTGCATTGCGCTGTTGATGACACAGCCATAGTCTTTCCCGTCTTCCTGTGCCGTCAGGATCTCGACGCCGTAGCTGAATTTGAAGAATGCGGTCGGCTCGACAACTGCCTGTGTCACCGGCTCTGCAGCGGTCACGGGCTTCTGTACGACGATCTGGGAAGCAATCAAATCTGCCAGTGCATCCAGCGATTCGTTTGTTCCTTCTTTCATGGAGGAACGGATCGTAATCGTGTCGCCGATGAATTCCGTACCGGCCAGCGGCGAGAGGATTTCCTTCATGACCTTTGCGGCGGTCGGACCCCAGCTGCCGTTTTCCAGCAGCGCCACCTTTCTGTTCTTCAGATTATGTGCCGCGATATCGTGGAGCAGGTTCTCCATCGTCACAAATACACCGGCGTTGTATGTCGTTGCCGCAAACACGAGATGGCTGTTCCTGAATGCGCTGGATACGATATAGCTGGCCGGAATGACCGATGTATCGAACATCTCGACCGGAACACCGCGTTCGGACAGCTTCGCCGCCAGGATATTGGCCATGTTTTCGGTATGCCCGTAGACCGATGCATACGCCAGACATACGCCTTTGACTTCCGGCTCATAGGTGCTCCATTTATTGTATTTGTCGAGGAAATCGCCGAAGTGGCTGCGCCAGACAAAGCCGTGGAGCGGGCAGACATACGCAATATCCAGCGCCGCCGCCTTTTTCAGAACCATCTGTACCTGCGGACCGTATTTGCCGACGATATTGGTATAGTATCTTCTCGCTTCATCCAGCCAGTCATGCATGAAGTCGACTTCATCCGCAAAGAGTCTGCCGTTCAGCGCTCCGAATACACCGAAAGCATCTGCCGTAAACAGGATCTTTGCCGTCTTGTCATAGGTCATCATGACTTCCGGCCAGTGCACCATCGGCGCATTGATAAATGTCAGTTCATGTTTTCCGGTGCTGAAGGTATCCCCTTCTTTCACTTCGATGATGCGGCCGCTCATGTCATAGTCAAAGAACTGTGCCAGCATCGTTTTGATCTTGGAATTGCAGATGATCTGCGTTTCCGGGCAGCGGTAGATCAGATCTTCGATCGTCGCCGCATGGTCCGGCTCCATATGATGAATGACCAGATAATCCAGATTTCTGCCGTTCAGGGCATATCTGACATTATCGAAAAAAGTATGCGCGACTGCTTTGTCCACGGTATCGAACAGTACCGTCTTTTCATCCAGCAGCAGATAGGAGTTGTAGGAAACTCCCTCCGGAACACCGTATACGCCTTCAAAGCATGTCAGTCTCCGGTCATCTGCGCCGACATAAATCAAGTCGCTTAAAACCTGTCTTGTACAATGCATGCTATTAACCTCCTTGAAGCAAACAATCCGTTACCTCTATTGTACCAACAATGCAATGCGTATAGTGCAAAAAAAGCAGGGAATCCTTCCGGTTCCCCGCATCTTTTACACTGACCGTGCTGATGTCATTTGCTTCCCTCTGCCTGTTTGCTGCGGAATATTCTGCGCAGCAGCGTCCGGTATTCGTCATAGACCGGATATTCCTTCAGTACGCTGACATATTTCAGAACCGTACTGTAATACCAGTACTGCTTTTCCGGATTCTGCTGGTTGAACGACTTCCATACCGCATCGCCGACTTCGACATATCTTGCATAGATGCCGCGCAGACTCGAAAGCTTATCGGAAAGCCAGAGAATCTTGACGGCGATATCGCTGCTGTCCTTCAGTACCGCGAGCGAATCTTCCTTCCGTTTCTGCCATGTCTTTGATTTCTTCTGATCCGGATAGCTTTTTTCCGTATCCGCTTCGACGAGATCAGCGATCCGGCTGCCGAAGATACGGCGGATATCTTCCAGTGAATACTCTGTGTCTTCTGCCACATCATGCAGGAGTGCCGCCGCCAGGATCTCAGGATCCTGCGTCATCGTCGTTGCGATCGCGCACACTTCCGCCGGATGGAGAATATACGGTATTGTCGTCTGTTTCCTGAATGCCCCCTGATGCGCTTCTGCCGCAAAGATCAACGCTCTTTCCACTATGTGCATCGGTTCACCTCCGGTTTCCGTGTTCATTATAATTCACGCATGATAAAAATGGACTCTGACATAGAGCCCATTATGTGTCATTCTTTTCCCGCATATGCGCGCAGCAGCGACTCTGCTGCCCTAATTTCTTCTTCTTTGCGGGCATGTTCCACATGGAGGCGGGCCAGTACATCTTCCAGGATTTCTCTACGCCGGTCATGATCCGCCGTCAGGATCTCGCGGATCTCCGCAAGACGCAGGCCGGCATCCTGGTACACAAGGATCTGCTTCAGCTGTTCCACTGCTTTTTCGCTGTACAGCTTGGATTTCTGCGGACCGTCGCGGCGGCTCGGCTTGAGCAGACCGATGCGGTCATAGTAAAACAGGCGTTTTCTTGTAACACCTGTTGATTCGCATACTTCGTGTACTGTTTTCATCGCGCCTGACTACCCCGTGGTGTCCATTGTAAATCTGTTCCTCACGGGAACAGTCAAGCGCAATGCATGTCAGACAAGAATCATTTCATTTTCCTGTTCCATATAGCGGCACAGTGCGAACAGACCGCACAGCATCTCGGGACGGAAACGTCCGCTGGCTGAGACATTCCAGCCCCCGGTCAGCCCGCGGCGGATGATCCGGACCAGGTCTCTTCCGTTCTCATTGACCAGGACATAGTTCTGGCTGTTCTCCATGATCAGCCGGCACGGATGCCCATCCATGTGAAGCAGGCTCGCTGTCTTCCGCATATTCCGGACAGGCAATGATCTTTTCGCTGCTGTCCTGCGATTCGACAACATATCTGTGTCCGCGGACACTTTCATCATTTCCTTCTGCTATGACATTTGTCTTCAGCGCCAGTGAACCGGCTGCCGAATAGATCTTTTTTCCTGTGAAAAAAACTCTCCTCTGATCGAAGCGAGCGGTCTGTTGTCCGTACTGTAGATTGTACCGCCCATAATTCTGTAGTCCGTCATTTTCTGTCCCCTTTCAGAAAATCCCAAGCAATATGATTCCGGCTGCACCGGCACCGGCCATGACCGCAATCGGGTCCGGTTTTGCAGTGCGCAAAGAAAAAAAGCCGCCGGAGCAGCTTACTGTTTCTTTCCCGTATCGATAGTCGAAGCAAAGACGTAATAGCGCTGATAGAGAAATTCCGTCGTGAAATTCAATATCATATTGACCGCTGTCGCAATATACTCATTGATGCCAAGACCCGCCGTCAGCCAGTGTTCCAGCATCGTCGAAGCCGGTGTGAATACCAGATAGTACAGCGCAACCTTCATCATGGCTTCCGGAACATTTCCGGCCGACTGGAAGGTAAATTTCCGGTTCAGGGTAAAATTCCAGAGCACGGAAAGGACCAGACCGCAGAGGTAGGATATCCAGTACGGGGCACGGATGAACTCATTCAGCACCGTGAATGTGGCAATTTCGATCAGTCCGGCACTGATGGAGAAGAATGTAAACTTTGCAAAACGCAGGAATTCTTTCATACGGCGCTATTATACTGCTGTTCTGCACCATAAAAAAGAAGATTCACGGAGCAATGTCATTAAGTTAAGACATTGCAATGATTACCGTATGAAAAACTTTCAACCAAACAATGGCTCTCTGATTCTCTATAATTTCTGTCAGCTGATCACAAACAACAATCCGCCAGACTGTAAAGACAAATGGAGATGGAGATATAAATCCAGTTTCAAAGCAGCCGTGACCAATGCACACAGATATCTGAAAGGTGAGATGGATGAGTGTGAACTGATATTGCGGATAAAAAAATTCCTGATCCCAATCAGCCCAGGAAGATCTTATAGTCGTAATGTGAGGTCCCGGTCGACCAAGACGTCCTCATACTATACTGCTTAACAAACACAATATATCAGTGTTCCATCAGTTACAACTGTTTTTAATCATTTCAGCGTGCGCTGTTCTTTTTGGCGTGTATGAATGTCTGATTGATCGTTATTCTTTTCAAAAAAAGAATCAGGATTTTCTGAGTCTCTATTCTCAAACTTCCTGATTCTTTTTCTTTTCAGATCTTTCACTTTACAATGCCGTCCTTAACTTAATGACATTGGAAGAATACAGGATCTTCTTTCCCGGATGATTCAGATCAGGACTGCAGTCCTTTTATGCCATTTTTGCCCCGCAGGCCGGACAGACGGGCTTTTCCATATTGACTTCATTTCCGCATACACTGCACCGGCAGTTGCGCAGATAGCGGACACCTCCGATATAGGAAGGGTCCTCCACCTGTTCATGGATCCAGTGCGGCGCTTCTTCAAAGCGGACCTGATGTTTTTCTATGAAATCCTCTGTGACGGAAACAGGCTTTGTTTCCGTGATTTCCGGTTCTTCTGCAGCTGCCGCCGGTTCTTCAGAAACCGTCTCCGGTTCAATAACTGCGGGTTCTTCCGCATAATCCGGCGCATCTGCTTCACCTTCAAACAGAGCATCTGTAAACGTCTCTGTTTCCTGCACAGCCGGCTGTGTTTCTGCAGGCAGCCGGCGCAGTCCTTTGCCCTTTTTCATTTTTTTCTTTTTTGCCATATGACTCTCCGGCAGGTATATGACCTGCAGAATTATTATACCCCGAATCAGGGTTTTCAGCACATTTCCATAATGACCGGACGGTCAGGCACAAAGACATCAGATCTTCTTTTCCGCTGCTTCCAGTGCACTGACAAAGATTTCCGAGAACGTCGGATGCCCGTGGATCAGCGAGAGAAGCTGTGAAACCGTCATTCCCGCCGCGATCGCCGCAGCCGCTTCCTGGATCAGATCGGTCGCTCTTTCGCAGTACATGACCGCCCCCAGCAGCCTTCCGGTTCCCTTTTCAGCGGTCACCTTGATGAATCCTCTTTCACCCGAGGCAATCAGCGAACGGGCATTTGCCATTGTATTAGCCTTGGCAGTGCATGCTTCGATTCCCTTTTCTGCCGCTTCTTTCTCAGACATGCCGGCAGAAGCGATTTCCGGCGATACATAGACACCGGAAGGAATCAGCGAGAGATCCCGCTTCGCCGGGACTCTGCGCATGGCACATACCGCATTGACACCCATTGCCATGGCCGCATGGGCCAGCTGGGGATATCCGGCAGCCGCATCACCGGCCGCATAGATGCCTTTGATGGAAGTCTCACAGTTTTCATCAACGATGATCCTGCCCCTTTCCATCTGCGGCGGTTCAATTTCAAACATGTCGGTCACGGCTTTTCTGCCGACAGCCATCAGGACCGCATCCGCAGTGATATTCTTTTCCGTATCTTTTTCCGTATAGGTCACACACAGACCTGTTTCCGCCGGTTCGATCTTCTGTACCCTTGCCTTGCAGTGAACGTCGATGCCCCTTTTCTTGAACTGCATTGCGAGGCTTCTGCCGCATTCGCTGTCGAGGGAAGGAAGAAGCGTATCCAGTGCTTCGATGACCGTTATTTTCGTACCGAGCGATTCATAGATGCCGGCAATTTCACAGCCGATGACGCCGCCGCCGATAATAACGAGTTCTTTATAGGACGGCAGATCTCTGAGAATGTCATCGCTGGTAATGACACCTGGCAGACCGCTGCCATCGATCGGCGGAACCAGAGGAACACTGCCGCCGGCGACGAGAATATTCTCTGCCGTATGCTCTGTTTCACCGATCCGTACCGTATGGCTGCCGGTGATGACAGCCTTCTCATGGATCAGGCCGATCTTTGCGGCTCTGATCTGTTTTTCCAGACCGTCCCGCAGCTGCGATACGACTGCTTCTTTTTTCTGCAGGAGCGCTTCTGTATCGATTTCCATATGATCGGCGATGATGCCGATGTCGCTGCCATGGCAGAGATCGCGGTACAGATCGGCTGTATGGACCAGTGTCTTGGTCGGTACACAGCCCCGGTTCAGACAGGTGCCGCCGGTTTCCGCTTTTTCCGCAATGCATGTTTTCAGACCGCTGGCAGCTGCCTCAAAAGCAGCCGCATATCCGGCCGGTCCGCCGCCGATGATGATCAGATCATATTCTGCCATATCCGTTCCTCTTTCAGTATCAGATGAATGATATCTTTTTCTATCGTATTGTCATTGAAGGTTTCTGCTGTTTTTCTGAGGCTTTCCGCATCCAGCAGATGTCCTTCCAGTATGTTTCTGACTGCTTCAATGCGCGCAGGTTCCATGGAATCCGACCAGATATGCACATTGTGCATCATTCCGTCTTTCAATGTGAAGCCTGCTTCCGCACCGCCCCAGGCAAACCGTCCGGATACCTCATGGGTGAATGTCGGATTCATCCCGTAGATCCACTCCGGACTCCCGTACAGCCGGGAAAGTTCTTTCCATCGCTCCGCATCCGGTCCCGGGTGCTCTTCTGCCGTACAGCCGTATTCCTGTTCAAAGGCATGAATGATGCGCTGATGCATTATCGGTACACTGATCTGCGGCAGTATTTCCTGCAGATTCATGACCCGGCTGCGGACAGAATCCACGCCTTTGGACTTCAGTTTCTCCGCTGAAGGCTTCAGATATCTGCCCAGTACCGCAAGATCGCAGCTGAGCAGCAGCGTGCCATGGTGCAGAGAGTGGCCATGCGAATTGAAATAGGCATTGCCGGATACCTTTCTGCCCTGCACGAGAATATCATTGCGGCCGGACCGCTGCGCATCGATGCCGCAGTCTTTCAGCGCTTTGATAATCGTTTCGGTCTGGCGGGCAATCGAGTGATCCGCTGAAGCGGTGATCAATGTGAAATTGAGATTCCCCTTATCATGATAAACAGCACCGCCGCCGGAAGGACGGCGGACGGCTGTAATACCGTCCGCATCCATGGCAGCGAGGCTGCATTCTCTGTAAATATTCTGATTTCTGCCGATGACGACCGTATGGTCATTCTGCCAGAGATACAGGATCATCTCCCCTTCTCTGACCGATTCCATCAGAGCAGTTTCCGCCGCGAGATTGATCACGGGATCAAATCCTGCGGCAGTGAATACCCGCAGATGTTCAATCATCGATCTGGCAGCGCAGAACCGGATGGCGGGCCGCTGTGACCTCGTCCGGACGGCTGATCGGTGAATTGTAAGGGGTATGATGCATGTATTCCGGATCTTCCAGCGCTTTCGCGTATACATCCAGGAATGCCTTTGCGGCATTGTCCAGCGTTTCTTTCGATTCTGTTTCGGTCGGTTCGACCATCAGCGCTTCATGCACATTCAGCGGGAAGTACATTGTCGGAGGATGGATGCCGCAGTCCTGCAGGGCTTTGGCAATATCCATGGCACTGACGCCGTTTTCCTTCTTCAGACTTTCCAAGGTCAGAACGAATTCGTGCATGCATGTTCCTTCTGTTGCGGTCTCATATGTGCCTTCCAGCAGATGCTTGAGGTAATTCGCATTCAGCACGGCATTGCGGGCAACTTCCGGTACGCCTTCTCTGCCCAGCATCGTCAGATAGGTAAATGCCTTGACGACAACCAGGAAGTTTCCATGGAAGCTGCGCATTGCGCCGATGCTTTCTTCGCCTCTTGCCTGCCATGCATATTTTCCGTTTTCACAGACGATCTTCGCATCCGGCAGATACGGCTCCAGGAAGGATTTGCAGCCGACCGGACCGCTGCCCGGACCGCCGCCGCCGTGCGGTGTCGAGAATGACTTATGCAGGTTGAGATGGATGCAGTCAAAGCCCATGTCACCCGGTCTGACAATACCCATGACAGCGTTCAGATTGGCACCGTCGTAATAGCATAATCCGCCTGCATCATGCACGATGCGGGTGATTTCTTTGATGTTTTTATCAAAGATGCCAAGTGTATTCGGATTCGTCAGCATCAGGCCGGCAGTATCGCTGCCGCATGCTTCTTTCAGTTTTTCCAGATCGACGCATCCGTCCGGAGCGGAAGGAATATTGACGACTTTGAAACCGCACATTGCCGAACTTGCCGGATTGGTTCCATGGGCAGAGTCCGGAACGATGATGACATTTCTTTCCGTATTGCCGTGCAGTTCATGGTATCTCTTGATCAGCATCAGACCGGTCAGTTCGCCATGGGCACCGGCTGCGGGCTGGAATGTCATTGCGTCCATGCCGGTGATCTCGCACAGTTTCTTTTCTGCTTCCGCCAGCAGTTCCATGCTGCCCTGGGCATCATCCTGCGTCGGATGCACATCTGTGAATCCCGGCAGGCCGGCTGCGGTCTCATTGATCTTGGGATTGTACTTCATCGTACAGCTTCCCAGCGGATAGAAACCGTCATTGACACCGAATGTCTGCTTCGCCAGTTCCGTATAATGGCGGCTGATATCGGTTTCCGACAGTTCCGGCAGCCGGAGCTGTTTTTCTCTTGTCTGTTCCGGTGCGCATGCAGGTACATCGCAGGCCGGAAGAATTGAGCAGCGTCTGCCGCTTACGCTGCGTTCAAACAGTGTTTTCATACAGCTGCTGCCTCCTTTACGAGCAGATCCATCTCTGCTTTTGTATTCATTTCCGTAACGCACCACAGGATGCCGCCGTCAACCGGCAGACCGCCCAGAATGCCCTTTTCCGCAAGCTTTGCATTGAGTCCTTCCGGATCGCTGCATTCCGTGACAAACTCGCAGAAGAAGTCGGAACTGTATCTTCTCTTCAGTCCTGCTTTTTCCAGTTCGGATGCGAGATAATGCGCCTTCGCATAGCACTGGGAAGCCGCTTCTTTCATACCTTCCGGTCCCATCGCGCTGAGATAGACAGCTGCGGTCAGCGCACACAGTGCTTCGTTGGAACAGATATTGGAAGATGCCTTTTCACGGCGGATATGCTGTTCACGGGCCTGCAGTGTCAGTACATATGCAGTTCTGCCCTGATCATCCGCTGTTCTGCCGACGATTCTGCCCGGCAGCTTACGCATCATCTTTTCCGATGCGGCCATGAAGCCGAGATACGGTCCGCCATAGGAAAGAGGCATGCCCAGCGGCTGTCCTTCGCCGACGGCGATATCCGCACCGTATTCTGCCGGTGAGGGCAGCAGGCACATGGCAAAGGGATCCATGCCGAGGATCATCTTCACACCTGCTTCATGGGCAGCTGCTCCGATCTCTTTGGCATCTTCGATGACACCGAAGAAATTCGGCTGCTGCAGATAGATGCAGGAAACTGCGGGATCGCTGAAATCAGGAACCGCTGTCTTTCCATCGCATACCGGTACCGTGACAACTTCGTCACCGGCTGCCCAGCAGTATGTACGGATGACTTTGAGCACATCCGGATGCACGGCTTCCGATACGAGCACCTTTGTCTTCTTCGGTGTACGGCACATCGATACCGCTTCTGCGGCTGCAGTTGCGCCGTCATAGACAGATGCGTTGGATACATCCATGCCGGTCAGTTCGCAGATCATCGTCTGGTATTCGAAAATCGACTGAAGAACACCCTGTGAGATTTCCGCCTGATACGGTGTATATGCCGTGACGAATTCTTCCTTGGATACAACGCTCTTCACGATTGCCGGGATGTAATGCCGATAGGCACCGGCACCTCTGAATACAGAGTCATAGACAACATTTTTCCGCGCAAGGGAACGCATGATCCGGTCTGTTTCCAGTTCGCTGCAGCCTTCCGGCAGCTGCAGACCGCCTCTGACTTTCAGATCATCCGGTATATCCCGGTACAGGTCATCGATCGTTTCGAAGCCTGCTTCCTTCAGCATTTCTTCCCGCTGCGCAGATGTTGAAGGAATATAGCTGCCCATATCCTTATGCCTCTTCTTCGCAGCAGCTGATATATGCCTCGGCATCCATCAGGTCATCGGTATCCGTTACGTCTGTCAGTCTGAACAGCCATGCGCCGTACGGATCGCTGTTGATCTTTTCCGGGCTGTCGAGCAGTTCTTCATTGACTTCGCAGACAGTGCCGGATACAGGTGCATATACATCGGATACAGCCTTGACGGATTCGACGTCGCAGATGGTTTCACCCTTGACAGCTGCCGCATCGACTTCCGGCAGGTTGACGAATACCAGGTCGCCCAGTGCATCCTGGGCATAGTCGCTCAGGCCGACTTCGCATTCCGTTTCAGATGTGAATCTGACCCATTCATGTGTTTTTGCATACTTTAATTCAGCAGGTGTTTTCATTTCTCTGATCTCCTTTATTTGCTTCTTTTATAGAACGGAAGTTCCGTTACAACGCCTTCGATTTTTCTGCCTCTGACATCGACCAGCACCGGTGTGCCCGGTTCATATGCCTGATCGACCAGCGCCATTGCATAAGCCCCCTTGAGATACGGGCAGTGCGTACCCGATGTGGTATGGCCGACACATGCATCTGAGATATATACATCGCAGTGTTCGCGGGCAATGCCTCTGCCGGTGATCTTGATGCCGATCCGGTGGCGGTTGGTTCTCGATGCGATCGCATCGCGGCCGATGAAGTCTTTGTTCATCTTCACGCCGAAGTCCAGACCTGTTTCAAGCGGGCTGATGGTTTCATCCATTTCATGTCCGTACAGCGGCATGGACGCTTCCAGACGGAGCGTATCTCTGGCTCCGAGACCGCACGGAATGACCCGCTCATCTTTGAGCAGCTCCCGCCAGATTTCCACCGCATCCTGCGGTGCACAGTAGATTTCAAAGCCGTATTCGCCGGTATAGCCGGTCTGGGATACGATGACATCCTTTCCCAGGATCGTCGTTTTGATAAAGCTGTAGTACTTCTGCGGCAGTTCCGTATACTTTCCGAGAATTTCACCGGACAGCGGTCCCTGCAGTGCAAGTTCGGCATATTCATCCGATACGTCTTTGAATGTGACATCGCCCTGCAGATGTTCCTTCATCCAGGCAACATCTTTCTCCCGGTTCGATGCATTGACAACGACGAAGAAGTCCTCTTCACCCATCCGGTAGACAATCAGGTCATCGACGCATCCGCCGTCTTCATAGCACATGACGCCATAGCGTACCCGGCCCGTCTTCAGATTCGTATAGTCATTGGTCAGAATGTAATTCAGGTTTGCCAGCGCATCTTTGCCGCTGAATGTCACTTCGCCCATGTGTGAGACATCAAACAGTCCGGCTTTTTCACGCACAGCCATATGTTCCTGAATGACACCGGTCGGATACTGCACAGGAAGAAAATACCCTGCGAAGTCTACGATTCTGCCGTTCAGAGCCGCATGTTCATCATATAAGGGTGTTTTTGCAGTCATAATTAGATAATCCTCCGATACTCTCAAATCAATTCCTATTGTATCTCAGATTCCGTATTAATTCGACGCAATGCTCAAAAAAAGACAGAAAAGCAGAAATGCACTAATCAGCCTAAAGACAAGAAACTGCTGCAGTTCCTTCGTTTTTTATCTGCCCCAGTTCTGCAGGCCATAGCCTCTTTCATACAGCCATTCATCACTGAATACCGTGCCTTCTGCGCTTTGGGTGACTTTCGGCACATTCACCGGCAGGATGCCCTGCGGTACGGATTCGCCGAATGCCGCACAGAGAACTGACGCCACATTCAGATTGAACGGTCCGTTTCCTTCCGCATCATACGCACTGCCGAAGGAATTGAACGCACACAGCACCGCATCGGCCTCTTCATAGCAGGCTGCGTCATACGGCAGATTCAGACTGATCAGAGCACACTGCCTGCTTTCCTCATGCAGCTGATCAATGATCTCAGCGATTTCTTCATTGCGGAAAGCTGCCTGGGAAAGGATCAGTACTTTATCGGCATATTGCAGTTCATTCTGCAGCTGCGGATCATCCGCCGTGATGCCGTTATAGCAGAGCAGACTGACCAAAGCCGGATCCAGCAGGTTTTCTTTGGCCAGACGCTGCAGTGCATAATCGGCAGCCGGACGGCGGTATTCGCTCGGATACAGGATCAGCGTTTTCTCATTGTTTCCGTCCGCCGGCAGAACGTTTCCTTCGTTTTTCAGCAATGTCAGTCCCTGCTGGGTCAGTTCCCATTCACGGTGATGATGTTCCGCAGTGCCGACGGTCTGCTGTGCAGCCGCAATCATTTCTTCTTCAGAAGCCGCAGGCGTATTATCCAGAATGCCGCTTTCCATTTTCAGTTTCAGGATGCGGTAAACGGAATTATCCAGTTCTTCTTCACTGATTTCTCCGGATCCGATTCTTTCTGCCATTCCCTGCAGATATGCTTCGAAAACGGGGAATGTATCGATTTCATCATCTTTATAGAGATCCACCGGCTCCAGCAGGATATCGACATCGGCATTGATGGCAAGAACACCGGCATCGACAGGATCGAAATGCTTTGCGATCGCATCCATTCCCATCGCATCGGTGATGACGATTCCTTCATATCCCATATCTTCCCGCAGAAGATCGCGGATGACCGCTGCGGACAGCGTTGCCGGCAGAGAGATTTCCTTTCCATCCTGTACAGATGTATAGGTACCTGTCTCGATGGACGGATACTGAATATGCGCGGTCATGATCATTTCCGCATTTTCTTCAATGCCCGCCGCAAACGGCACAAGGTCGCATTCCTTCAGCTCTGCCAGCGTCATATCCGAACACGGAAGTCCGGTATGGCTGTCTTCCGAGACATTGCCATGGCCTGGGAAATGCTTCAGCGCAGCCGAAATGTCGTTTTTCCGCAGACCGCGGATAAATGCCTTTATGTGTTCAGACACAAGCTGCGGATCATCCGAAAACGAACGGACGCCGATGACCGGGTTGTTGGGATTGCTGTTGACATCGGATACAGGCGCAAAGTCCATATTGAATCCCAATGACGCAATTTCCTGTCCCAGAATATCCGCGCATTCTTCGGTCAATGCGGTATCTCCGGCGGCAGCCAGTGCCATGTTTCCCGGACCGATCGTCCCGAATCCGACCCGGCTGACCGCACCGCCTTCCTGATCGGTGCAGATAAACATTGGAACGCCGTTTTCAGACTGCATGGCTGCGGTCTGGCAGTCCCGGATCAGTTTTACGGTCTGTTCAATATCCTGTATATTGCCGCCGAACAGAATGATTCCGCCGAAATCGTATTTCTGCAGAAATACTCTGTAATTGTCATCCAGTTCCGCGGCTGTTCTGCTGTTGGAGGCATCCGAACGAAGTCCGACGATCATCATCTGGGTCAGTTTCTGTTCCGGCGTCATCCGGCTGATCATTTCCCTGATCCTGCTGTCATCGGTTTCCTGTTCTTCCGGTTCCGGTGCTGTTTCCGGTGCTGTTTCCGGTGCTGCGGCCCTGCAGCCAAGGCATCCCGCCAGCACCGCTGCCAGCAGCCCTCTGATCATGCTGCTCTTTTTCATAAGATCTCCCGTACTTCATAGTCTGATCTGAAAGTTCCCGAAATCAAAGCGGCCGCTGCCGTGTTTCAGAAGACCTTTCTCTTCGATCTGCCGGAATCCTTCTTCAATGTCCTCAGCCAGTGACACAGGCACATCAAGCCGGTGATGTCCGGGCAGGATCTTTCCGATTCTGTATTCCCGTATTATTCTGATCGAATCGTAAAACAGGACGGGATCTGTCGTAGGATAAAAAGCATCCAGGCAGCCGCTGTAGATCAGGTCCCCGGAATACAGATATTTCCGTTCAGGCTCGTAAAGACAGCAATGCCCCGGCGAATGGCCCGGTGTATGGATGACACGGATCTCCCTGCCGCCCGGATCAATTGTATCGCCGTCATGCAGGATGATCTGCGGTCTGCCCTGAAACACATGATATGCATGGATATCAAAATCAGCAGGAAACAGACATGGCATACGCGTCAGGTTTTCAATGACGGCTGCATCCGGCAGCGGAAACCGTTCCTCCAGCCAGCTTCTTTCTGCTTCATGCACAGCGGTTTCCTCAAAATGCTTAAGTCCGCCGATATGATCCCAATGCGCATGCGTCAGGACTGCCATGACCGGCAGTGACGTCAGTGATCTTACCGCCGGAGTGATATCCGCTATTCCCATACCGGTATCGATCAGGACTGCGCTGTCCTGTCCCAGCAGCAGATAGCAGTGCGTTTCCTCCCAGTGGCGGTATTCACTGATGGCAAAGGTCTGCGCATCGATCGTTTCAACTGTAAACCATCCGTTCTCCATCCGTTCTGTCCCTCCTGCCGTCATGGCTCATCTGTTTTCAGCATAGCACAAAAAGATTCTCTGCCTCCGTCAAAGCAGAAAACACCCGGCTGGTGTAAAAAGGCTGCCCGTCGGTATGACAGGCAGTCATTGGTTTTATGCGGAATGAACCCGGTTTTTATTCATAGATGGAACAGCCCTTGCGGCCTGCTTCCTTGACTTTGTACAGCGCTCTGTCGGCATCCTGATAAATATCTCCGCGGGGATTCTTCCGGTCGGAGAAAGCTACACCGGCACTGATGGATACCGCCGGCAGGTCATCGGTGGGATGCTGAAGAAGATCATTCATCCGGTTCATTTTGGACAGGACGATCTGACTCATCGCACTTGTGACACGGGTCATCACGACCGCAAATTCATCGCCGCCGATACGGCAGAGAATATCTACGGAACGGAAACTGTGCTTCAGGATATCTGCTACTTTCTTCAGGATCCTGTCTCCGACCGCATGTCCGTATGTATCATTGACTTCCTTGAAATAGTCCACATCGATCAGGATCAGCGCCATATGATCGGCATCTGCGCTTTCCATCAGAAGATCATAGGCACCCCGGTTGAACAGGCCGGTCAGAGCGTCATGGGATGCCTCATGGCTCAGTTTTTCACGCGCTTCATAATTCTCCCGCAGGATATTGTTGTACGTCCGGGTGACGAAACGGAGTTCCTCGACACCGGTCGGCGGGATCATTTCCTGATTTTCCATATGTCTGACCATCCGGGACAGAGGAATGCGGATCATTCTCGATATGATCAGTACAACCGTCAGAATGATCAGCAGGAATATGACAGTGACCGCGGTCTGCGCGCGCACCATTGCGGCAAGCCGCTCCGAAGCCTGTTCAAGTTCCTGGGAAGAAATCCGGATCAGTTCCTTTGTGCATAGACTGACATTGTCACTGATGCGGTCTTTGTAGGACATATACTGGTCATTGAAAACCATATCCTGCGCTGTCTGTTTCAGTTCTTCCGCAGACATGTTCTGATATTTCTCACCCAGCGGTATGTTTCTGATATCCGCCGGCACATTGCTTAAGTCATAATCGTCTGTTTCCAGCATCAGACGCATGGAGAGGTTTTCCGTTTTCACAAGTTCATTGGACAGATCGAGCGCGGTATTCAGACTGTCCAGCACATAGCTGTTTCTGTCTCCAAGCAGATCTGCCAGACGCTCGACCGCATTGTCGCGGCGCCTGGTCGTTTCGACTTCCGTCACGAAATCCGTGAGATAGCGGATATCCCCGGTCACGACGAAGCAGCGCACCCGGTCTGTCAGATAATCGGAACCTGTCTGCATATCGGCTGCGGCATTCTGTGCGGCAATATAGCTGCTGCTGGCTTTTTCCATCCTCTGATACCCGGAAGTTACCGCAATATCCAGATACATCAGAAGAGCTGACGCAATCAGAGCAAGCACGGCAAAGAAATATGTCACCCGGCGCAGATAGATTCCCCTGCCCGCCGGTTCCTCCGGCACCTGCAGGGTGTTCTGCTCTGTCTGTTCCGGCTCTGTTTTTTCTTTCAGGGCATTCAGTTTTGCCTGGCGGGCCATATCTTCTTCCGGATTGTTGAATTCCGCTTCTGTTCTTTTCGCTTCAGCGATATCCGCCTGTTTTTTCTGCAGGATAAACGGCTCGAATTCATCGGAATTGACCGGCCTTGAAAAGAAATAGCCCTGTACGATATCGCATCCCAGCAGTTTCAGCGCATGGAGCTGCGCTTCTGTTTCCACACCCTCGGCAATGACCGGCACGGACAGATAGTCCGCAATACCGATGATGACTTCCAGCATATGTGTATTGCCGCCCTCCGCAAAGGCACTGCGGATAAACTGCATATCCAGTTTCAGTGCATCGATCGGCAGATTCGCAATCATATTCAGCGATGAATAGCCGGTGCCGAAATCATCCATTTCGATCTGGAAGCCGAGGCTGCGCAGATTTTCGACTGTTTCGATGATCTGATTGGAATCCTGTGTATATGCGGATTCCGTCACTTCCAGCAGAAGGTCTCTGCCGCTGAGATCATTCTCCTTCAGAATATCCAGCAGCGTATCCTTCAGATTGGGATCATACATATCGACCCGGGAAACATTCACGGATACGGGAATCGAATATTCCAGCCGGTCTTTCCATTCCCGGATCTGCCGGGCAGTTTCTTTCCAGACATACATATCCAGCTGCCGGATCAGGCCGTTTTCTTCAAACAGAGGAATGAATACCCCGGGGCTGATCATTCCCAGGCGCGGATGAAACCAGCGCACCAGCGCTTCTGCGCTCGTGAGAACCGGTGTATCCGGTCTGACATCGAATTTCGGCTGATAGAATACCTTGAACTGGTTTTCGGCAATCGCTGCCGGGAAATCTTCAATCAGCTGTTCTGCATACAGCTGCTTTTCGTGCAGGCTGTTGTCATAAAAGCCGATTGTTTTGGCAAAACTGCCTTTGACAGTGTCCGCTGCCATTTTCGCTCTGTCAAAACGTCTTTCGATATCGATGGACTTATCCGCATTTGAATAAACGCCCATGCGCAGACGGACTCTGTATTCGCCGGATTCATCATCCTGCAGATATACAGAGGCTTTGTCCATGATTTCCTGATAGTCCTCGCGGTGGGGACAGTAGACCATGAATGTATCCGCTGTCCGGCGGCAGACAATGCCGCCTGAATCCGCAACCATCAGACGCACCTGCTCACCGATCCGGCGGAGAACCTCATCGCCGTAGGCTTTGCCATAGCGCTCATTGATCATCCGGAAATGATTGACATCGACGATGATCGCATCCATTGCCTGTTCTTTATGAAAGGCATCAAACTGCTCGGCATAGCGGTAGAAATACTCACGGTTATAGAGTCCGGTCAATGCATCCCGTTCCGTCGACTGAATAATGTCCCGGTCTTCCGAAAGCTCGATCGTACGCAGAATTCTGGCCTGGATGACATCCGATGCAGGATACGGTTTCGGAATAAAGTCAATGGCGCCGAGCCTGAGACTTTCTACTTCGGTTTCGGTTTCGGCAGTCGTTACGATAATCGGAATATTGGAAAGAAACGGATCTGAACGGACGGCTCTGAGCACATCCATGCCGGACATTTCCGGCATCAGTATATCCAGCAGAACCAGTGAAAGCGTACCCTGGTTCTCCCGCATCTGTTCCAGTGTCTGGATTCCGTTTTCCGCAAATACAAGCTCATAGTCATTTTCAAGCATGACCTTGAGAATCTGCCGGTTGATCAGTTCATCTTCAGCAATCAGAATCTGTCTTTTCCCGTTGGAAGAATGAAATTTTTTATGACTTTGAAGCATACACGTATCCTCTCTGCAAATATTTCATGATGTGGTGCAGGACGGTTTTTACCATTGTCTTTATTATAGCAAGGGATCGGCGTCCCTGCGTATGCGCATTTTCCAGATGACTGTATCAGGAAGAAAATCCGGTCCGTCCGAAGATACGATGCCATGTAAACCAACAGTCGGTTGTCTGCTGTTTTTCGGCATGTTAGTTTTGGCACATGGAGGTATATGCAGTGAAACAATCTACACTTGGCACCTGTATCCGTGCCCTGCGGATGCAGAACAATATGACGCAGGCCCGGCTGGCTGAATTGCTTGGCGTTTCAGACAGAGACGTATCCGGGTGGGAGAACGGTCTTTCATATCCGGACATTGCTTTATTTCCGAAACTCGCCGGCATACTCAAAACAGACAGAGACGGACTGCTGCGGGAATATATGCAGTCTGTCCTTGCAAGGAACGCACAGGAAAAGATGCGGACAGAAAATTACAGTTTCGCCGGCCGCCGGATCCTGGTAGCGGATGACATGGAAATCAACCGCCGTATCGCCGCAGAAATACTGAAGCAGACCGGTGCCGTAACAGAATTTGCCGAAAACGGACAGATCTGTCTGGAAAAGATAAAAAACGCTCCGCCCGGCCGCTATGACCTGATTCTGATGGACATCACGATGCCGGTCATGGACGGTCTTGAAGCAGCACGGAAAATCCGTCAGCTTCAGGATCCGGAAAAAGCCGCAATTCCGATCATCGCCATGACTACGAATAATTCTGCCGAAGACCGGGATGCCACATACGCAGCAGGCATGAATGCATTTGAAGAAAAACCGGTCATGATCGATCAGCTGTATGAAACAATCGCCGGATTTCTGCATCCTTTCTGACAAAAAAATCCCCTTCCTGCAAAGCAGAAGAGGACCGGTCTGAACGGCAGATTCCGGCTGTTTTTCTGTTTCAGCCCAGTGCGACATCCAGAATCATCATCAGCACAAAGCCGAGTGCAAATGCGATCGTTCCGATATTGGAATGCTCTCCTTCGGACATCTCCGGAATCAGTTCCTCGACAACGACATAGAACATCGCACCGGCCGCAAATGCCAGCATGTACGGCAGCACGGATGTCACCGCACTTGCGGCTGCGATGGTGACCAGGGAAGCAGCCGGCTCGACTGCCCCTGACAGTACCCCGTACCAGAATGTTTTCATCTTGGGCATACCGGAAGCCCGCAGCGGCATGGATACGATCGCACCTTCAGGAAAATTCTGCAGGGCAATACCCAATGCCAGTGCCAGCGCTGCTGCCTGGCTGACACCTGCACCGCCGGCAACCCAGCCGGCATATACCACACCGACTGCCATTCCTTCGGGAATGTTATGCAGCGTCACGGCAAGAATCAGTTTTGTCGTACGCTTCAGATTGCTTTTCGGACCTTCCGCCTGTTCATCCATGTGCATATGCGGCGTGACTGTATCCAGAAACAGCAGAAAGCCGATGCCGATCAGGAATCCCACGGCAGCCGGTACAAAAGCAAATTTTCCCATGCCTTCGGAACTCTCCAGAGCCGGTGCGAGCAGACTCCAGAAAGAAGCAGCCACCATCACGCCGGCTGCAAATCCCGTCAGCATCCGCTGCACACCGTCGGATATCTTATCCTTCAGCACAAACACCATACCTGCACCGAGACTGGTTCCCAGAAACGGCAGCAGAATACCTGTCAAAACCTGTGTATTCATCATTTACTCCTTAACAAACAGCTCCCCGCCGAAACTGATCAGTGAGGAGCCTGGCTGCTGCCTGTCAGGCATTTTCTTCAGCTGCAGCCCCAGACCGGTCTGAACCGGTCTTTTCCTTTGCGGCAGCGCGGGCATTCCTTTATACGCAAAGCGCATCATCGAAGGCATTTCCGAAGTCAGAGATCTGATTTATGTCATGTTCAAAGGCGATGACGGCAGATTTCTGAAGCAGCTGACGGATCTGATCTTCGGGATTCCGTGAAACTGCGTCTCTAGTATGAATTCCGGTCTGCCGGAATGGCTGCCTTCATGATCAGGTGTATCCTGGACAGCGGACTGTCAAAGGAAGATGCCGCTGTTCTTCTGACAGATGTGCTGTTGCATGTTCCTTCGGATTTTCCTGCACATCTGAAATAATGTACAGCATCCGCAGAACGGCAGTCTGCTTCTGATCATTTCCGCCCGGTCAGCAGTTTTGAGCCGGCAAGTCCCAGCAGCACGGCTTCTTTTCTGCGCATGAACATGCCGTCTGCCGTATCGATCAGACGCACATCTTCATAGCCGCTGTCTTTCAGTTTCTTCACAAAAGCATTCATATCGCCATAGCGGACAGGACTCATCAGATCATGAATCGCAAAGGTCCCGCCTTTTTTCAATACCCGCAGTGTCTCCAGAAGAAGCTTCTGTTTATCATGTCCGCTGATATTGTGATAAACGTAATTGCTGGTGACCGCATCGAAGCTTTCATCCGCAAACGGCAGATGAATGGCATTGCCTTCTTCAAAACGGACGTTGTGTACACCTTCTGCCTCTGCATTGTCCTGACAGCGTTTCTTTGTGAACACTGCTCTGTATGCGCCTGACCAGATATCGCAGCCGGTCATGGATGCATTGGGATTGCGCTTTGCACAGGCAATGGTCAGAGCACCGCTGCCGCAGCCCACATCCAGTCCGGTTCCTCCTTCCGGTATCGTTACATATTCCGCAGTGCCTTCAATGATCGTCTTCGCCAGCTTCCGTTTCCCGCTGTAATCGAACGTCCTGTGCAGGGCGCCCATCCATACTGTGAAAAACAGCATGACCATTGTACCGGTTCCGAAAGCAATCCTGCAGATCCGTCTTGATGTACCATGCATCACCTGATCTGACACTCCAAGCACCGCAAATGCCGCAAAAGACGCAGCGGTTCCGCCTGCCAGTCCGTATACCATGCTTTTCGGTACCCAATTCTTATAATCCGGTTTCATCTGATTTTCCCCTTTCTGAGAAATACTTTCCTGCATTTTCTTCTGTATCATCCTTTCCTGCACTGCCCAGAGGACCGTTTTCTGTCTTCAAGGATCATAGCGGCATGGCCGGTGACCGCAGAGCCTGCAGAGACATTTATACTGTTCTTTTCCGGTCTTGGTTTTTCAGTGCCTATGTTTTCTTCTTATATCCGCAGTCGCAGTACGGGCCGCCGGAAGCCAGTGTATATTCCCGTACGAACTCCGATGCACCGCCTGCTTCGCTCATCGTGTAGTCCAGACGGCACATCGCAGGAACCAGTTCGTAAATACCTAACTCCTTCATCAATGTACAGATGCCGCAGGCTGTGAACCTCGCCTCATAGCCGCTGCCGTCCGGATAAGGAAGATATTCCATGTTCCAGGAATAAGGATTCCGGTCAGCGGCTTTCAAAGCTGCCGTATCCTGCATTCCCTGAAGATCCTTTTCCGTGAATTTTCTCTTTCCGCTCATCCGGCAGAACCATTTCATGGGAGCAGTCATCATGGACAGCCGATAATACTCTGTTGCCTTTTCCACCGTCGGTCTTTCCGGCATATGCAGAAGAAACGCAGAAAGCATCGCACAGCTGACAATATTCATTCTGAACCGGTCTGCTTTCTCGAATTCCGGAAGCCGGCCGATGATTTCTTTATATTTCAGTTTTGCTTTTGCGGCGATCATTCTCGCAGTTTCAGGATCATATCCGCAAACGGATGCTAAGTGCTTCTGAAACGATCTGCCGAACAGAGCCCACATGCCCATTGGCATTCCAGTGTATTTCATGTTACTCATCCCCCTTTGACGACATGAAAGTCGCAGCAGTCGCCGCCGGCACCGAGTGTCTTTGTGCGCAGCAGCTTTCCGCCCTTATACTCAATCGTCGGATAATCCATAACGCACATGTGCGGTGTCAGAAATGAAAGATTCTCCTGCTGCCCGATTTTGCACACACCGCATTCCCGGTGCGTGACATAGTATTCGGGAACCGACAGGTCACAGGAAAAATCAAAGACCCAGTCCATCGGGTATTCCCGTTTCTTCGAGCGTTCTGCACCGCGGATATATTTATCGATCTCTTTTTGGTCAAAGCAGTTTTTCCCCTGATAGAAACGCTTCATCATGTCGCTTTTGCAAAGCGCATCGATCATACCGTCAAAAACTTCCATTGTGATATGCTCCGGATCCGCCTTGTAATAAGAGAATCCGTAGCAGGCCATATACATCACGGCTGCAAACATATTGTCCTTCAATGAGCCGACGGAAGGCGTTCTTTTCACCATCGCTTCGTACTCTTTTTTGTGTTTCTTCTGAAATGCATGCATGTCCAGTCCCGGGACAGCCTTCGCCGTATATCCGTAGACCGTCCTGCGGAACATGAGGGGAAACAGTTTTCCTATGATTCCAAGTTTCATTGATTCACAGCTCCTTTTTGATTTGCGGGACTTTCCATAAACCCGCCGATTGCCTGCAGCACCGGTGCAGCCTGGCTTTTTCTTCGATATCCTTTGGAATAAACCGAAGCAGTCCCGTCCAGGGACAGAAGTACGCCGCCGGCCGGATCATAAGGAACAGCAAAGCGTACATTGTCAGCGTCAGAATCAGGGTGACCATTCTTCCGCTCCTTTCTCATTTCAGCATCAGGGCCATGATTCCGGAGAGAATGGCGGCAATAAGCGCCATGCCCACGGTTCCCATGATCCATTTTTTCTTCTTGTCTTTTGCCGTGATATACGGCCTTAAGTCTTCCGTACCCGGGATGATCCAGGCTTTCGTATGACCGACCCAGTAACCATCGATCAGAAAACGGTCGATCAGATTCATCATGGACAGGATTGCAAAGCCCTGCCAAAAGCCTTCAAAGAAGCCTCCTGCGCCGTTGATTACGTACACACAGATCAGCACATAGATCAGATACCCCGGAATACACAGACTTCTGAAACGCACGCTTCGTTTCCGGATCTCCTCCGCGGTCGTCAGGCCGAGCTGAACGACGCGCTCCTGCACCTTCTGATCATACAGATGGACCATACCGACTGCGCCGTTCCGGATGCCGACAGCACAGATCAGATACAGCAGAAAGCCCAGTCCGAGGCCTTCCGGAATGAGCTTCAGCGCAATCATCCGTAAGCCTCCATTCCGTCATTTCTGATGGCCCGGATTCCCCCGAGGAACATCACGATCCAGCCAAAGCTTTCAAAGCCGGACGCAAAGCCGCTGAAGGGCAGCGGAAGGATCATTTCCAGCAGAAATCCGATTCCGGCAACCAGAAGCGGAGCCGCCAGTACCCAGTGTTTTTTCAGCGGCAGAATTTCCCTTAGAACAAGAGCGATCCAGCCGCCGGTGGAGGTGATCCCCAGCACAGCAAACGATACCCAGTATGGAAAAGCCTGCACCGCGTAGGAACGGTTCCAGGCTGCCGCAGCCCGCGCTGTATCGCCCTGGGCCGCTTCATAAAGAACGTTGTAATTGTGGATCAGCGTTCCGCAGGCCAGGTGGAAATAGATGAAAACCATGCAGCCCCAGATCAGTCCTGCGATATAGAGCTTCAGGAATCGTCTGTCCCATTTTCCGCTGCACTGAGAGAGCCTGTATTTCAGATATTCCATGAAACTCAGAGCCGCAACCGCATAGAAAACCGTTCCGATCAGGCCGCCGATATTGGAAAGCGCAATGCGCCAGTCGGCAATTGTGAGCCAGCCGGAAGAAATCATAAAGGAAATGCCTGTGCTGTCTTTCGGCTCGATTCCCATGCAGTAGTCGCCGATGATTGCCAGAATCATACCGGGAATGATCCAAAGCATCCTTTTGCATATCTTTGCGCGTTGTTTTCCTGTCATACTCTTTTCTCCGTTTTCCTCTTCGATTGCAGGTGTACAGCGTCCACCTCTTCGATAAAGCGTTCCGTGTTTTCGCCGATCAGGCCGCCGTGGCCCATGTCTTCAAAGATCTTACAGGTGAAGGGATAGCCCTTTGCTTTCAGTTCTTCCAGATTGGCCGAAAGTTTTCTGTCCACAGTTCCCTTGATTCCATACCAGATATGCATATCGGTATTTTTGAAAACACTGTAATCGGTCTTTTTGCCGATCAGACACCTATCCTGGTTCTTCCAGCTTTTCCAGCTGGCTTTGGTATAGAGGATCCGGTCAGCTTCTTCAATGCTTCGCCCTGTGATCTTTGCCAGAAACCGTTTGCGCAGCTTTCCTGCTCTGCCCATGATAACGAAGAACGTTCCCGTGAAGAAAAAGAGATAGACTTCTTTCCAGAAACCGCTTTTGATATCGGGATAATCCCGCAGAGACATACCGTCAGCGATCGTTGTAGTGATCTCCAGCCGGTTGTCCTCCAGCACCTGCATCAATGTACGGCAGCCATAGGAAAGACCATAGAGGATATCGACCCTGCCGCCGTAATTCTCTATGAGATAGTCTTCCAGACCTTGTGCTTCATAGGCCAATGACTGAAATTCCGTCTCCGGTTCGGACGGGTTGAAGCCGTCGTAGGCAAGCAGTACGACATGGTATTTCTCCGCAATCTTCCTGGCGGTAGGAAGAACGCCGAGATAGCTGGTCCCGCCGCCATGCAGAAGGACCATCAATTCCCCGTTCTCTTTGCCAAATTCAAAATATTTCATTGGTAAGTCAATCCTCTCCTGTTGATCGTCTTATCGGATCAATGTCACAATCCATCCGCCAAAGCGGCAGGGATCAGTGCGAAGATGATGCCGGGAAACAGCATGCCCTTCGCGTGGAACCACTTCTGGTGATAGGCTTTGTCCATATGCCCGGTACCCTCCAGTCGGAACATCGGCAGACAGCACCCAATCAAGGAAGCAGGTGTCATAGATGCTGATCCACGCCATCAGGCCGAAAGTGAGTCCAAAACTCTGCCAGAAGGTTTTCGCTATGGCAATAAGCGAGCAGACCGGCAGGATACATGTAAAAAGCAATACACCGGAACCTTTCGTCAGAATCACATTCTTTGACTTGCAACTCACGTCAATCCGCTCATGGGTTTTAAAGTATTCCTCCTGTATATCAGATGGACCGCCGCGGGAGAGTGCTTTCTGCCGCCGCTGGCGGCAAAGAAAACGATCGCTGTACATATGGCTGAAAAGACGGCAATTTCTATCAGAATAACCCGGATACTCATATTCAGACCTCCGTATAAATGCCATCAAAACAGAGTACAGATCCACGCTGCCAGCGCCGAAACCGCAGGGAAGATCACAAACAGTTTGAGCAGTTGGCTCACAATGTTGAAACCATACTTTCTTCCCTCCATCACCTGTGCCGCCTCTGGGTAATAATGCTGGAAGAAGTGGAATTTCAGAAGCAGGAAGTTGTCGATGAGGGTCATGTCGCAGATCTTATAGATCGTGAAGATCAGCACAAACCGCAAAAAGAACTGCCAAAATGTAAAGCCGCTTCTGAATCCGTCCCAGATGGCGATCACACCCACCCCGAGGATCATCAGAACGCTGATGATAAACAGCGTCCATCCGATCGCCCTGGCCCCGTAGAAGAGTTCGTGTTCTTTCTGGATGATCACTTCCCGCGCTTCCTTCGGGGCCGAGCCGAAGAACTTATTGTCCTGTATAAATGCCACGCAGGATATCAGCATCATTGCCATCGCTGCGCAGAAGACGACCGTCAGAAATATTGTCAAAAGCATACTGCCCTCCTGATTGTGAAAAATAATGTTTTTTTTGATTGCCCTCTTACTCAAGCCATCGATATAACTGCTCGTGCAGCTGACGCATCTCATCCGACGCTTTCATCGAATGCCGGTACATGAACCGATCCCCGAAGGAACTTTGAAACACAAAGCCGAGTATCCATCCCACGAGCGGCATGGGCAGCAGGCGGAAGGCCTGCATTTTCCCCGGTGACAGCCGGATCTTCCGGGCTGCGATTACGTCCAGGTTATCCCGGATCTGCTTTGCGGTTTTTCTCATGAGCGCTGCGTCTCTTCCTGCGTGCCCGGGATCCGCCGCCTCATAATATGCGTCGGCGATCGGCACGACCATAGCCAGATGACACAGCCGCCATGCGTGCATATCCGATACGATCTGACAGGGGATTTTCGCCCGGTGAAAAACACGGGCAAGAACTCTTTCTCTTCCGTCGGTTTTCCCGAAAGTTGTCGGCTGGATGAGCCGCGGGGTCAAGGCTGCGTCCAGCACGTTTCCGTCAAAGCCGCCTCCCGCGCCGGGGAAAGCGGGAGTAATCCGTCCCTCCCCGCAAATCGCCTCCCATTGATCATAGGTCTCCAGGGAATTGACCATGGTGACAATGGTCGGGCTGATGTTTTGCCGAAGTTCTTCCAGCGCGGCGTGCAGCTGGTTTTCCCGAACGGTCAGCAGAATAAGATCATAGCAGTCTTTCGCTTCCAGCCTTGACAGTATGTTCACGGGAGCCTTTCGTATCTTGCCCTTTCTCTTATACAGCAGTCCATCCCGCGTCAGGCTTTCCAGGCGGCATCCCCGCGCATAAACGGATACATCGTATCCGGCCTCCGCAAGCATCGCGCCGTACAGGCTGCCGATCACGCCGGCGCCAAAAATCAAGATCCTCATGGGCTGTCACCTCTCCGATCTGTTTAACAGCCGAATCCACTTTCTCTGCCTGTGTGCATAGAAAGCGTTTGCCCACAGCCAGATGAAAACGGTCTTCCAGCCTGCGTGGATCTCCACCCGATCCGTATACCGGGTATGGGTTTCATCCTTCTCGATCAGCTGAATATCATGATTCCATACCGGTACATGTTCATTTCCCTCCCGGCTGCTGACGCTGTCCGGATCGAAACGCACGATATGAATTGTGTGAGTTCCAAATGGGATCATGCCAAAGAGCCGGAACCTATATGCAGATGTGCTGCCGGCCTCCCATGTGGAGACCGTTTCCCCAATCGATTCAAAGGTTGCATAAGGCCAGGTAATATACTGAAGCGTTTTAAGCTGCTGCAGCTTCTGAAAGACAAAATCTCTGCCCGCCGGAAAGACGGAAGTTTTCTGGACGATCATTTGTTTCATTCCTCCGATGACTGCCGCAGGGAGTTTTCAAATGCTTTAAATTGCTCTGCACTCGGAAGCGTTGCTGAAAGTCCGCCGAACATGAAGGCGTTTCCGAAGCTCAAAAACATCGTTCCGATTCCCGCTCCGAGAGCAGTGTCTGGACCAAGGATCACAGCCAACACCAGCGCCGGGACCGCGCCGATCGGCACGCAGAACCATTTGGCCTTCTTAGGATAGGGCGTCAGCTCCTTGGCAAATGCTTTAAACTGGATGATCATCATCGGCAGCCAGAAGATCACGAGCAGCAGATATACAGGCAGGCTGAAGCCGTAAAACAGCAGGTCCGCTGTCTTCGCCGCAAGCGCCTCATCTGCCCGGAGCAGATATTTATAGGCCAGGTTCAGGATGCCCATGTTCAGATGGCAGCCGACCGGAGCCAGCCAGATATAGCCGAAGATCCCGGCCCGGTAAAGGTGCGCATACTTCGGCGCTGCATCCGCCATGAGCCGGTA
>CADABS010000012.1 GCA_902786245.1 uncultured Erysipelotrichaceae bacterium | reverse complement strand
CATTTCAATCCGCAGTTTCACTGAAATATAGAGAATACTTCAGCAGAAATAATGGGAATTAAGCCTGTTATTAGCACTCATGTGCAAAAACGGCTTTAATAAATATGATAAAGACGGCGTCCTGATTCCGCTGGATGCGAAAAAACGGCCATGGTACATCGGCGCAAAAGAGACCGGCGATGTCTATATCTCATCGGTCACAAAGGATATCCATACATCGCTGCTCGGCATCATGTGCGGTGTGCCGGTCAGAAAAGACGGAGAACTGATGGGTGTTGCCGGCGGCGGCATCTACCTGAATGACATCGAGAATCTCGTCAAGAGCGCAGATATCGGTGAAACCGGCGATGCGTGCATCATCAACGCAAAAGGGGAAGTCATTTTCACAACGTTCACCTCCGGAACCCTGGCATCCGGCGACACCGGCTCGGGACTGGGCACGGAACAGAACCGGGTTCTGACGCAGATCCTGGAAAAAGCAGCTGCCGGAGAATCGGACATCGCCGTCATTGAAATCGACGGTGTCATGTACTATGCCGCATATGCACCGATGAAGGAAGCAGGCTGGTCTTTCCTGATTTTCCTGTCCAAGGAAGAAGTGGAAGAAGCCGTCTATGAACTGCGGACGTCTCTGTATGAGATCAGTACCGACGCTGAGAAAGACACTGCCGCAAATCTGCGGTCGGCTGTCGTCATCATTTTCCTGGTACTAGCCGCAACCGTCATCCTCGTGCTGCAGAGATCCCTGAAAGTCTCCAACCGCATCGTCGAACCGATCCGCAAGCTTACCCGGAAAGTATCCGAGATCGAAGGGAATAACCTCGACTTTGTCTGGGATGAGAAATCGGGACAGGATGAAACGCAGAAACTCGCAGCCTCGTTCAGTTCGCTGACCGAGCGCATGAAAATGTATATCAATGATATCCAGAATATTACCGCCGAGAAAGAAAGGATCGAAACCGAGCTCAGTCTTGCCGCAAAGATCCAGTCGAGCATGCTGCCGAGCAGATTCCCGGCCTTTCCGGACAGAAATGAATTCGATATCTACGCAGTCATGGATCCGGCCACGGAAGTCGGCGGCGATTTCTATGATTTCATCCTGCTGGATGAAGATCATCTGTGCCTGGTCATGGCAGATGTCAGCGGCAAGGGAATTCCCGCTTCACTGTTTATGATGGCCTCCAAGATCATCATTGCCAACAACGCGCATATCATGCATTCGCCGAGTGCCATCCTCGAAGCCGCCAACCGCGCGATCTGCGCCGACAATCCGGAACAGATGTTCGTGACGGTATGGCTGGGCATTCTGGAAATATCCAGCGGCCGCATGACAGCGTCCAATGCCGGTCATGAGTATCCGGTCATCCGGAAACCCGGCGGACAGTATGAAATCCTGAAAGACAGACACGGTCTGGTCATCGGTGCCATGGAAGATACCGTCTACCGGGATTATGAGCTGCAGCTCGAACCCGGCACCCGCCTGTTCATCTATACCGACGGTCTGCCGGAGGCGACAGACAAGGATAGGCAGCTGTTCGGGGAAGAACGGATGATCACGACCCTCAACAGCGGTCTGTCACTGGATCCCCGCGGTGTTCTTGAAAAGATGCATGAAGCCGTTGATGCCTTTGCCGGAGATGAAGATCAGTTCGATGATCTGACGATGATGTGTTTTGAATACAGAGGAAAACAGCAGTCATGAAGCAGGCTGTACAGAGATGTACGGTCTTTTTAGAGGAATGCATGTAATTGTCATATGTATTGCCGGATGATTTGTTTATAATGAAAGCGCTGAAAAGAGGAAACTGCTTATGAGAGAAATCGAAGTCAGCCGGATCGGCAAGGCAATCGAAGATGCATGCGGGCAGATGGCGACGGTCTATTCCGCCGATATTATCCGCAGGATCCGGTCTGCTGCAGAAACGGAGACACTGCCGAGAGCACAGAGCGCTCTGAACATGCTGGTGAAAAATGCGGAAATTGCAGAGCAGGAGAGTATTCCCATCTGTCAGGACACCGGCATGGTCATCGTTTTTCTGAAGGTCGGCCAGGATGTCCATTTTACCGGCGGACTGCTGACGGACGCAATTCAGGAAGGTGTCCGCAGGGGATATACGGAAAACTATCTGCGGGCGTCGGTCGTCGATGATCCGCTGTATGACCGGAAGAATACAAAGGATAATACACCGGCTGTCATCCATACGGAAATCACCGGCGGCGATCAGGTCGAAATCGAACTGATGGCCAAGGGATTCGGATCGGAAAACAAATCGGCGGTCCGGATGTGCACGCCGGCAGAAGGGGAAGAAGGAATCATCCGCTTTGTCCTTGATACGATTGCGGCTGCCGGACCCAATGCATGTCCGCCGTTCATCGTCGGCGTCGGCATCGGCGGCACGTTCGATTCCTGTGCCCGTCTTTCCAAAAAAGCACTGATGCGGCCGCTGGACGAAGACAGCAGCGATCCCCGCTATGCCGATCTGGAAAGGCGTCTGCTGCAGAAGGCCAATGAACTGAATATCGGTCCGATGGGAATGCACGGACGTACGACAGCCCTGAAGATCCAGATCGAATATGAACCGACACACATTGCCGGAATGCCATGTGCAGTGAACATGTGCTGCCATGTCTGCCGGCACGCAAAGGCGGTGATATGATGAAAAGAATCCATCTGCCTGCTTCCAGGCAGGAACTCAGAGAACTGCGGGCAGGAGAAGAAGTGCTTCTGTCCGGTACGATCTATACAGCCAGAGACGCTGCGCATAAGCGTCTGAAAGAGCTGATTGAAAAGGGAGAACCGCTGCCGTTTGATCTGCAGGACGCAGTGATCTACTACGTCGGTCCGACACCGGCCAGGCCGGGACAGGTCATCGGCTCCGCCGGTCCGACGACATCCTCAAGGATGGACCCGTATGTGCCGCTGCTGTGTGAACACGGCATGGCCGGTATGATCGGCAAGGGCAGACGCAGCGAAGAAGTCCGCCAGGCAGTCATGAAGCATGGTGCAGTATACTTTGTCACGGTCGGCGGTGCCGGAGCACTGCTGAGCAAGGCAATTACTGCAGCCGAGCCGGTTGCCTTTGAAGACCTGCTCTCCGAAGCAGTCGTCCGTCTGACGGTGAAAGACTTCCCGTGCTTTGTCGGCATGGATACCGAAGGAAACGATATTTATGACCTGGCTGATCAGTGCGTGTCTGACCGGTGAGCACTGCCGCTATGACGGAGGCACCTGCCGGATCAGGGAAATCGCTGATCTTCTGGAAAAGGGAGATGCAGTCACAGTCTGCCCGGAGCAGCTGGGCGGTCTGCCGACGCCGCGCATGCCTTCGGAAATCAGAAACGGCCGGGTGTATAATAAGCAGGGTAAAGATGTGACGGAAAACTTTCTGCGCGGAGCGGAAGCAGCCCTGTCCGCAGCCCGGAAGTCCCGCTGTACAAAAGCCGTACTCAAGGAAGGAAGTCCTTCCTGTGGTCTGCATACGGTCTATGACGGAACATTCAGCGGAAAAAGAATTGAAGGAAAAGGTATATTTGCCGCAATGCTGGAAAACAGCGGCGTGATATGCCTGAATGAAAACGAATTTATGGAGGCGATGAAAAATGAATCTGTATGAAGAAGCACTGAAACTGCATGAACAGTACGGCGGCAAACTCAGGGTCGAATCAAAAGTACCCTGTCAGGATGCCCATGACCTGAGCCTGGCCTATACCCCGGGCGTTGCCCAGCCGTGTCTCGAAATAGCGAAAGATCCGGAGACATCATATGTATATACAGGCCGCGCCAACACCGTCGCAGTCGTAACGGACGGCACTGCCGTATTGGGTCTTGGCGATATCGGACCGGCCGCAGCTCTGCCGGTCATGGAAGGAAAAGCGCTGCTGATGAAGCGGTTTGCCAATCTTGACGCATGGCCGATCTGCCTGGATACAAAAGACCCCGATGAAATCGTCGCCATCTGCAAAGCCATTGCGCCCGGTATCGGTGCAATCAATCTGGAAGATATCAGCGCACCGCGCTGCGTGGAAATCGAGCGCAGACTGATCGAGGAATGCAGCATTCCCGTATTCCATGATGACCAGCACGGAACGGCAATTGTCGTTCTCTCAGCCCTGATCAACTGCCTGCGTCTGCTGAAAAAGAAACCGGAAGAAATGAAGGTCGTGATCAGCGGCAGCGGCGCCGCCGGATCGTCCATTATCCGGATGCTGTACAGCTACGGATTCACGCGGATCTATGCATTCGATATCGACGGCTGTCTGGATCCCGATCATGCGGAAGGCTACACCGATCTGAAAAAGGAACTGCTGCAGTATGTCAACAGAGACCATATGCACTATGCTTCGCTGGCCGAAGGGATGAAAGACGCGGATATTTTTGTCGGTGTCAGCGCACCGCGGCTTGTCACCCAGGACATGATCCGCTCCATGCATGACCATGCCATCGTATTCCCGATGGCGAACCCGGAACCGGAGATCACGTATAAGGAAGCAGTGGAAGCCGGTGCCTATATCGTCGGCACAGGCCGTTCGGACAATCCCAACCAGGTCAATAACATCCTTGCATTCCCAGGCATCTTCCGGGGTGCACTGGATTACAAGGCAACCAGAATCAGCGAAGAAATGAAAATTGCCGCATCGAAGGCACTGGCAGAACTGGTCAGCGACGAAGAACTCCGTCCGGATCACATCATCGTCTCCGCCTTCGATGACAGAGTTGTTCCAGCAGTCGCAAAGGCAGTCGGGGGAACAGCGCAGAAGCAGGGCTATGTCCGCAAAGGAGAGGGAAAGTAAATGTTAGAGTCTCTCGATGCCGCAAAAGAACTGATCGTTCACGGTTCGCAGATCATTCTGGAAATGATCGGACTGGGCATTATCGTAGCTGCCAGCATCCAGAGTCTGATGCATTACATGAGCGGTATTGAACATGTCCGCCTGGAATTCGCAAAGAAGATCTGCCTGGCCCTCGAGTTCCTGATGGCAGGAGAAATTCTGCATACGATCATCGCGGAAGAATACCATGAACTGATAGTGCTCGGCGCAATCATTATTTTCCGGGCGGTCCTGACGTTTGAAATCAGCCACGAAGAAAAGGAGCTGGAAGAAAAACTCGGAAAAAGAAAAGCAGATCAATGATCTGCCGCATAGATACGGATCACAAATTCACAGGTAATACGTATATCGCCGGCTTCAGACAGTCTGTCTGTGCCGGTTTTTTCTGTTTTCCAGGCATAGGGCGTCATCATGAAGAGATCGAGCAGCGCCTGATTGGAAACCGTCTGTTCTGCGCTTATTGTTTCTTCATGAATGCAGGGCATGCCGGTATCCGCCGGCTCCACCGTGTTTTCATAAGGGTGTTCATACAGGATCTCCTTCATCTCATAGAGATGCCTGGGACCCGGTGTCACAAAGATGAATTTTCCGCCCGGTTTCAGGATGCGCCGGATTTCCGCAGCGGCCAGAGGCGCAAAACAGGTCAGTACCATATCGCAGCTGGAATCAGCAAGGGGCAGATGAAAAATCGAGGCGACTGTATACTGTCCGCTCAGATCGTTCTTGGCGGCATGTTTCAGCGCATCTTTGGAAAGATCGAAACCGTACCGTTCTTCTGCCTCCAGGGCAGAAGTATAGTATCCTTCTCCGCAGCCAAGATCTGCCGCAATATTACAGCCGGCGCTGAGCTGCCGCAGCCGCTCCCGCAGGAAGGCATAGGCCCCGCTCTGCAGGAAACGGGTCCTGGCCTTGACCATATCTTTATCATCGCCATGTATACCGGGACTGTTCAGCAGCAGATTCAGATAGCCGCTTTTTGCATAATCAAAAGAATGGCCGGAAGCGCAGACAGCGCTCCTGCCGGATTTGATCAGATTCTTTCCGCATACAGGACAGATCAGACTCATGAAAACAGTATAGCACAGATCAAAAAGATCATCCTGACGGGACCGGGCATGTATACTGAAAAGGGGGATGACCGTTATGAATGCAGAACAGGCAATGATGAGAATGATTTCCATCTCCGGACACAACCGCCATGACATTGCGCATTTCGTCAAAGTATATGCCTATGCGGGAATGATCGGAAGAGCGGAAGGACTGGATGCACAGACACAGAATACCCTGGAACTGTGCGCGATCGTCCATGATATCGCATGTCCGCTGTGCCGTCAGAAATACGGCAATACTGCCGGATATCACCAGGAAGCGGAAAGCGAAGCGCTGCTGAGAGAATTCTTCGCAGGTACGGATGTACAGGGAGAACAGCTGGAAAGAATCATCCGTACTGTCTGCCGCCATCATACCTATACCGGTGTCACGGACATTGTCCATCGCATACTTCTGGAAGCCGATTATCTGGTGAATGCGGATGAACACGGCGATGATACAGATAAAATCAGAAAGGCCGGCAATGCTTTTTTCGCAACCCGGTACGGCAGCGAACTGCTGAAGCAGATCTACGGAACGGATTCTGTTGACTGACGGTCAGTCGCTGTGTATAGTGAAGACAGGAGGTGAGACCTGTGCAGGAGAACAGAGATAATGATATCCGCCGAAACGAGTTTGTAGACGCGGCTGAAAAACTGTTCCGGCAGAACGGCATCGTGGACACGACGATCAGTTCCATCGTCAAGGAAATGGATGTCGCAAAAGGCCTGTTTTACTATTACTTCAAATCCAAGGATGACGTGATCGAAGCCATCAGTGAAAAATATAATGAAGTGTTCAATGAGATGATGAATGACTCCATGGACGGGCGGGATTATGATGCCCGTCTGCGGCAGTTCATCAATAATTCGATCCGTTCTTTCCGGGAACTGAACTGCAAACTCAAAGGCGATGCCGAAGACGTGGATCTGACAGAACTCAGTCTGCGGTCCATGGTCGATGCACGCAGAGCCGCTACAATGAAACTGCAGCATCTGCTGGACGAGGGAAACCGGACCGGCAGTCTGAATATGGAAGCCCCGAATTACTGCGCCTGTCTGATCATCAGCGGTATCATTGAACTGATCCGGCAGGAAGAAGCGACAGACGCGGATATTCAGCGGCTGATCATGAACCTGATTGAAAAAACAGGGAAGGAGAACTGACATGGGAGATGATTTCAACAAGACGATTTCTGACGTAACGGAAAAGGTTGTCAATGCGGTTCACGAAAGACGCAGAAAAGTTCTGAACCATCTGGAGGCAGAACAGAAAAAGGCACAGATCCGTTCCGAAATCGGGCATAACCAGCGCGAACTCACAAAAGCATATGAAAAGCTCGGCCGGGACTGCTATGCGGCAATCAGCGAAGGACGCACAGCGGAACCGGATGCGGCTGCCATTGAACTGATCCGGTCCAAGGAAAAGGTCGTTGAGCTGCTCAATGAAAAACTGGTTGCACTGAAGGAGAATCAGTAAAATGATTCTCTTTTTTTGCGGGATGACGTATCATTTACATATTGATTCATGGAGGTGCCTATGAAAAACAGACAGTGGCGGATCCGCGAATATGCAGCGGTTCTGCTCTTTGGTTTTTTATTTATATCGGCTGTATTTCTGATCCAGGGGGTGCCCTGGAATGACCGTTCTCTGCTTCTGAATGACTGTGCGGAATCCTATTATCAGATCTATGCATGGTTCCGTCAGGTCCTGGCAGGGGAGCGGTCGCTGTTCTTTACGTTCTCTTTTGCGGGAGGAACCTCCACGACCGGCATGCTGGTGTATTATCTGATCAGTCCGCTGAATCTGCTGTTCTTCCTGATTCCCGAATCAAAGCTGCAGCTCGGCATGCATCTGATCATCATTCTCAATGCCGTGCTTGCCTATTTCAATACATATATCCTGCTGCGGCATGAACATCCCCGCCGCAGTCTCGGCATTCTGGCAGCCCTGGCGATGTCCTATGCCCTGTGCGGATGGTATCTCGGGTATCTGTTCAATATTCTCTGGCTGG
Source organism: uncultured Erysipelotrichaceae bacterium (assembly GCA_902786245.1). Taxonomy (GTDB): domain Bacteria; phylum Bacillota_I; class Bacilli_A; order Erysipelotrichales; family Erysipelotrichaceae; genus Bulleidia. The sequence goes on along the minus strand of CADABS010000012.1, from coordinate 36,513 downwards.
ATGCGATGTATCTGCTGCCATTGGTAACCCTGGGCATCAACCGCATGATTGAAGGAAAGAGTCCCTGGCTCTATGCGGTCAGCCTCTTCCTTTCGGTACTGACCAGCTATTATATCGGATTCATGATCTGTGCATTCTCGCTGTTCTATACTGCTGCCCGCGTGCATGCAAAAAAAGAAGCAGGCAGCGCACAGGTACGCAGCTGGCTGCAGTACTGGATCATCACCATCGGGGCAGGTCTTGCGACATTCATTCTGATGGTTCCGGCACTGACAACGATGACTTCGAGCCGGATGCTTAAAAGCCTGGCCGTTACCTTCGGATTCCGCGGACTGCGGGCATATTCCAAACTGTTCTGGGGCGCATCCGATCCGAAAGTACTCAATTCGACATACTGCTATCTCTACAGCGGCATCTATTCGGTTCTTTGCTCGCTGCTGTATTTCCTGAACAGAAAAGCAGACCGCAGAGAAAAGATCCCGTATTTCCTGCTGTGGCTGTTCCTGGTCCTGTCGGTTGTCATCACACCGGTATACATGCTGTGGCATGCCCTGTCGATTCCGGCGGATTTCGTCGGCCGGTTTACATTCATCCTGTCCTTCTACAGTGCCGTTCTGGCCGGGGAATACCTGGAGGTACGGGAAGGCACAAAGCTGAAGGATATCCTGATCGCCGGCATCGTCGTACTGCTGTTCTGTGCATTCCATTTCCTGCGCAGACCGGAATTCCTGGGCCGGCTGCCGATTGCGGTGACTCTGATCCTGAGCTGCGTCTATCTCTTCATGTGCATGCCTTCAAAGATCCCGCTGCGGAAAAAAGAAATCCTGATCGTATGCATTACCATGGCCGAACTGTTTACGAATGCCTGGGTCGTGCTCGGTGCGTTTGATAAGGAAATCTGGTCGCATATCGATTCGTATGGAGAAACGATGGCGGAAAACACCCGGACGGATGATACGGACGGCTTCTACCGGACCGCGGTCGGACATGAATTTTCACCGATGAGCGGCGTGGTCGCGGATTTCAATACCAGCGGCATGTTCATGTCCAGCACAGCCAACGAAATGCCGCAGATCGGATATAACCTGGGCTATCCGCAGGTATTCAATGCATACTGGTATTCCGATGATACCAGCGAGATTGCGGATATCTTCCTGAATCACCGCTATGTATCGCATAACTACAGCAATACGCTCTATGAACAGGTCAGGACCTATACGTATGATCCGACCCGCTTCGCCGCAACCAAGCGGGAGCCTGAAAAACGGATGCTGATGAAAAACCCGCTGACCTTCGGCATGGGCACCATGAGCACGGATACAGATGTACAGCCGCTGGCAGACTACAACACACTGGATTATCAGAACCGCCTGATCAAAGCGGTATCCAGTATCGATCAGGACGTTCTGAAACAGGAAACACTGCAGAAAAACAGCGATTATGAATTCACCTACAATGCCCGGCAGGAAGGGGAATACTACATTCTTGTACAGCTCGAGAGCACGGTGCGCGATTTCGATATCCAGATCTACCAGAATGACCGGCTGATCCGCCAGTATGATCCCTATGAATATCTGCGCATCTGTACCTATATCCGTCTGCCTTCATCGCTGGGCGAAACGAAGATCCGGATCGAGACAAACGGCACAGCTGTGCTGAAAGCCGATCCGCTGCTGTATTCCATGCAGAAAGATGCACTGACGCAGGCGGCTGCCGCCATGCAGACATACGCGATGCGCGATGCTGAAGTCAGAGATTCCGGCTATATCCGCGGTACCGTCACGGCGGATGCACAGCACAATGTTCTCTTCCTGTCCCTGCCGTATCAGAAAGGCTGGTCGGTCAAAGTCGACGGAACAGCAGCGGAATGCTTCAACCTGGATGACGGCTTTACGGGCATCCGGCTGAGCGAAGGCGAACATACCGTGGAAATGCAGTATCATACACCGGGATTCATACCCGGAGCTGTGATCAGTCTGATCGGCATTGCCTGCCTGCTGGCATGGGCATTTGCCGCAGAAAAGATCGAAAGCACCGTATTGGGATTCTATGAGAGCCATGCCTCCTTATGTCAGGGTACCTGGAAGGCAGCCAAGATCCTCTTCGTTCTTTTGCTGTGTGCGGTCTACCTGATCTATCCTGCCAATGCCCGCTTCCGTCCGGTACTGGCAGTACTGACTGTCATGATCACAGCAGCCATCCTGTACACAAACCGTTCCGCACTGCAGTCCCTGCTGCACAGAAACAGTCACAAGGCATAAAGAAAACAGATCTGATAAGCAGATCTGTTTTTTTCAATCAGAACAGATAGAGCAGTCCGAGCAGAACCAGTCCGTAGACCAGTACCAGCCCGACCAGGAATACATCGTGTTCAATGACTTCGACCGGATCGCCGTCGGAATTTCCTTCAATATCCAGACTGTAGCGCATCAGGATCAGAATGAATACCGGCACTGTCCAGATCATCCGGTCATTGGCATGGGACATCGCCCAGAGCGAATAGAACGTATCGCACAGGGCAACGCATACATACATGTTCTTGTCGAGAAAATCATAGGAATACAGTTTCAGGACTGCCCGTGTATCATTGCCGCTCTGCCGCTGGAACTCATTTCTGCGCTTGCCCAGACCCATAAAGAACGCGCCGGTGGTAACGGTCATATACAGCCAGTTGGAAACTTCGATACCGGTTAATGCGGCGCCGTAGAGAACCCGGATCAGAAATCCCGATGTCAGGATCGCCACGTCGACCAGCGGTACGTTTTTCAGACCCATGCTGTAGCCGAGATTCAGAACGAAATACAGCAGAAGCAGAAGCAGGGCAGAACTGCTTCCCGCCAGAAGGGTAAAGATGATGCTGAGAACAAAGCATACAGCCGCTGCACCCAGGGCATTGGGCACAGGCACTTCGCCGCTGGCAATCGGCCGGAATCTCTTGGTCGGATGCTGGCGGTCCTTCTCGACGTCTCTTATGTCGTTAATGATATAAATCACTGACGAAATCATACAGAATGCGAATACACCGAGCAGTGCGCTTTTCATTTTTACCGGATCTGTAAACTGCTGTCCGAAGAACAGCGGGAACATAACCAGAGAGTTTTTTATGTAATGCTTCACACGAAGAAGCTTCAGATATGACTTCAAGATACGATCCTCCACATGTATACTTCATTATCCTGCAAATGTTTTCTTTCTTCAAGAATGCATCTTCTGACCGGACCGGAACAGTGGAACTTCTCATATTTATATTGACCGGACAAACAGCGGAGTTATAAACTGAAATGCGGAATATGAGGGGGAAAACATAACATGCAGAAGTATTTTGCGAAAGCGTTTCTTTGCTTTGTGCTGGTCCTTTCTGCTGCCGGATGCAGCTCTGAAACCGCTCCGGCAGGCGGCAAGTTTACCGCAGGCACCTACACAGGCACAGGAACATCCGAAAAGCTCGGGCACAAGGTCACGGTTGAAGTGACAGTTTCCGCGGACGCGATCGAAACGATTGAAATCGTGGAAGAAAACTTTGACTACGACCAGCCGTTCGACTCGATGCCTGATGCGATGGTCTCGGCGAACAAGGCGGAAGTCGACACAGTCACCAACGCTACCGAGACATCTGACGCGCTGATCCAGGCAGTCAACGACGCACTGGCAAAGGCATCCGGCGCTGCTTCCGAAGAAGAAGGACCGCTGACATTCACAGCCGGTACATATACCGGTACGGGTGAAGGCTATAACGGACCTGTGACAGTCGATGTCACATTTGCAGAAGACAAGATCGAAAAGATCGAAGTTACATCTTCGGCAGAAACAGAACATGTCGGCGATGTCGCCTTCGAAATCCTGCCGGAACAGATCATTGCGGCAAACGGTACAGGCGTTGACTCTGTATCCGGTGCGACATTCTCTTCCGGTGCGCTGAAGATGGCGGTCAACAACGCTGCTGAACAGGCATCTGTTTCCAGTCTGGATACATTCAAGAAGAATACTGTTGAAGTAACAGCGGGCGATCCGATCGAAGAGACATATGATGTTGTCGTCGTCGGTGCCGGCGGTGCCGGTATGGCTGCTGCAGCCCAGGCTGCCCAGGACGGCAATACCGTTCTCGTCATGGAAGAAAACGCTGAAATCGGCGGAAATACACTGGTATCCGGCGGACAGTATCAGTCTGTCATGCCGTATCTGTGCTGGGAAGAAAGCAACCCGGATGCGACAAAGGGCACAAAGTATGACGGAACCGAATGGGACAAGCAGATGGCTCCGGCAAGCACGGTCGATGAACTGAAGATCATTGCCGGCTGGTCGGAAGAACCGTTTGATGAAGCATACTACAAGGATCATGAATTCGTAGCCGGCGATACAGCGGAACTCGCGAAGCACGGTGTCCATGCGGAATATCTGCCGACTCTGCAGGCTCTGAAGAAGGAAATCGCTCCGTATCTGGCATGGGCTGAACCCAAGATCGAAGCAGGCGCTACAGAAGTAACACTGTTCTCGACGCTGAACCTGCATATCTTCCAGACATATTACGGCGGACTGCGTCCGACCGCAGACATGTCGGAATGGATGTACGGCGACTATGATCTGGTATCCCAGTTCATCACCGACGGTCAGGATCTCAAACCCTGGCTGGAAGAACAGGGCGGCAAGTTTGTTGAAAACCAGCAGACGCTGATCGGCGCTCTCTGGTACAGAGAAAACGAATTTGCCGGTGCGGAGATCGACGGCGAAACATATGGCGGCAGATGGGGCACATATTTCATGGCTCCGAAGAACACACTGCTCAAGACATCTTCCACCGCAGACCAGAATAAGATCATGCTGAGAACAAAGGCAGAATCTCTGATCACGGAAGACGGCAGAGTTACCGGCGTCAAGGGTGTACAGTATGACGGAACAGAAGTGACGGTGCATGCAAACAAGGGTGTCATCCTGACAACCGGCGGATTTGCGGCAAACATTGATAAAGTTCTCGAATACAACCAGTACTGGGACAGCGAATATCTGACAAAGAGCACCAAGACGACAAACCGCAGTTCTCTGGTCGGTGACGGCATCAAGATGGCGGAAGAAGCAGGCGCGGCTACAACCGGCATGAACTTCACACAGCTGATGCCGATCTCCTGGGTCGACAACGGCAACCTGGCATTCGGTGCAGGCAACTATGCTGTATGGATCAACCCGACAACCGGCAAGCGTTTCGTTGATGAAACATCCGAACGCGATGTTCTGTCTCTGGCAGAATTCAGAAACGGTATGGAAGTCAACGGCACCAAGGGCGTCTTCGTTGAAATCTACAACAAGGAACAGATGCTTCCGGCACCGATGCAGCTGGGTGATGAAGACTTCGCAGGCAGATACTACACAACAACGATCGACAAGCTCGGCGACCTGTTCAAGGAAATCGGCGTAGAAGCGGATCCTGCAACGGTCAGACAGACGATCGAGGATTATGACCAGGCCGTCATGGCCGGTACCGCTGCAGCGGATTATCCGGATGTCAAGAAGACAGCAGCTTCCAGAACGATCGGAAACTGTGAAAAGGATGAAAACGGCAAATATAAGCCGGAAACATACACACTGGATGGCGTTGATCTCAGAGTCCGTCTGATGGCTCCTTCGACCCACCATACAATGGGCGGTCTGAAGGTCGATGTCGACCGTCATGTACTGGATACAGACGGAAATGTCATCCCGGGTCTGTATGCGGCAGGCGAAGTCACCGGCGGTATCCACGGCGGCAACCGTCTGGGCGGAAACGCAATTGTCGAAATCTTCGTATCCGGCCGTACAGCTGCCAAGGCTGTTACAGCAGACGCAGAGTAATTCATACAGGAATTGCATTGAAAGGGGCAGAAATTACATCTGCTCCTTTTATTACGCCGGCGGACACGCATCTGAAAAAACGTAATGCACAGCACGGACAGTGATACAATAATGCAGTGTCTAAAAAGAAGGGAATGAAAGAATATGCCTTGTACAACATTGCTTGCAGGAAAGAATATTACCTATGACGGATCGACGATGACCGCCCGGAATGAAGACTCCGGATCCACCGGTTTCTGTGCCAAGAAATTCAGAGTCGTTCATCCGGATGAACAGCCCCGTCTGTATACATCCGTCCTCTCAAAGCAGACCATCCCGCTGCCGCAGGTCCCGATGCGCTATACATCCATGCCCAATGCCGTGGATGACGAAGGCATCTGGGGCGCTGCCGGGGTCAATGCCTGCAATGTCTCAATGACTGCGACAGAGACGATCACTTCCAATGACCGGGTCCTCTCAGCAGATCCGCTGACAAAAACCGTATCCCAGGTGAAGCAGACAGATGAAATACCCGGCGGCATCGGTGAAGAAGATATGGTCACCCTTGTCCTTCCCTACATCCATTCTGCCAGAGAAGGCGTACAGCGCCTGGGTTCTCTCTTAAAGGAATACGGTACCTATGAAATGAACGGCATTGCCTTTCAGGATGTGGATGAAGTATGGTGGCTGGAAACCATCGGCGGCCATCACTGGATTGCAAGACGCGTACCGGATGACTGCTATGTCGCAGCGCCAAACAGCTTCGGCATTGATACGTTTGATCTCGAGGATGCGTTCTCTGTACAGAAAGAGCACATGTGCTCCGAAGATCTGCGGGAATTCATCCGGGACAATTGTCTCGATCTTTCCCTGGACGGCGTATTCAATGCCAGAAGGGCATTCGGTTCCCATTCAGATGCCGATCATGTATACAACACGCCCCGGGCATGGTTCATCCAGAAGTATTTCAATCCTTCAGATAACCGGTACATACCGGAATCGGATGATATTCCCTGGTGCCGCCGACCGGAACATAAGATCACGGTCGAAGATGTGAAGTATGTACTCTCCAGCCATTATCAGGGAACGGATTATGATCCCTACAGCAGACATGCCGATCCGCTGCTGAAAGGATCCTGCAGACCCATCGGCATCAACCGCAACAACTTCCTTTCGCTTGTACAGATCCGTCCGTATCTGCCGGAAGAAATCAGAACGGTTGAATGGGTAGCTTTCGGATCCAATGTGTTCAATACGCTTGTACCGCTCTATGCGCAGACCAGTATATCTCCGGCATATATTTCAAATACAACCGCGCAGGTGACGACGGAGAATTTCTACTGGGCAAACCGGATCATCGCAGCCCTTGCGGACAGTCAGTTTGGTCTTTGTGCAAATATGATCGAGCGCTATCAGGACAGGGTTCTGAGCGAAACACACCGCATGATCAAAGAAGCAGACAGAGCATTCACAGATGCAGGCAGCTTTGATGCGGCTGCGGTGAATGAAAAGATCATATCCTTTGTCAGAAAAGAGACAGATGACCTGCTGGATAAAGTACTGCTTGCGGTCAGTCTGAAAATGAAAAACGGCTTTGCCCGAAGCGATGCATGAGAACCGGTATCACCCGGCTCTCATTTTTTTACCGGCTGCCGTATTGAAAAGGCATGCACTGCAGAATGATATATGACGCGCAGGCATGAAATACAGGAAGGAAAACCGATGCGTTTTACGATACAATAGAAGAAACAGACGGAATGATTATTTATCAGGATAATTGTATGAGTGATAAAAGAAAACTGCAGCCATATCTGACACCTGCCGGCGCATGGGCGCTTTCTCTGGGCACAAGTATCGGCTGGGGATCGCTGGTCATTACCAGCAGTGCATATCTTTCCCAGGCAGGACCGGGCGGATGCCTTCTCGGTCTTGCGGCGGGAACGGTGATTATGCTGATCATCAGCCGCAGCTATGCCTATATGATCAATTGCTGCCCGGACGCAGGCGGTGTCTATGCGTATTCAAAGGAAACCTTCGGACATGACCACGGCTTTCTGACCGCATGGTTTCTGACTCTGACATATCTGGCCATGCTGTGGGCAAATGCGACATCTCTGCCGCTGTTTGCCAGATACTTCATCGGCGATTTCTTTGAAACAGGATACCTGTTTACGATATTCGGCTACCCGGTATATCTTGCCGAAGTCCTGCTGACGGCAGGGGCGATTCTGCTGAGTACACTGCTGTGTGCAAGGCACCGGCATCTGCCCGCCAGGATGATGACAGCCATGTGTGCATTCTTTACTGCAGCCATACTGTTCTGTACGGCAGCGGCTCTTTTCCGTACGGACAGAGCTTTTGATCCTGCTTTCATACCGGATACACCCGTCATTTCACAGGTTGTTCGGATCGCAATGATGTCGCCATGGGCATTCATCGGATTCGAGAATATTTCCCATGCCGTTGAGGAATTTGACTTTCCCCGGAAAAAGACAGGCAGGATCCTGGCTGCGGGGGTAGTGACCTCAGCCGTTCTGTATGCGGCAATCATCCTGCTTTCCATCAGTGCATATCCCGGACAGTTTGACAGCTGGCTTTCGTACATTCGGAATCTCAGCCAGCTCAGCGGCATTGAGGCGCTTCCGCCGTTTTATGCCGCCTATACCTGGCTGGGAAACTTCGGTGTCAATATTCTGATGGCAGCGCTGCTGGCTCTGGTCATCACCAGCCTGATCGGCAATATCACGGCACTGAGCCGACTGTTCTATGCCCTTGCGGAAGATGGGATCATTCCGGACCGGTACGCTGAACTCAATGACAGAAGAATACCCCATAATGCAGTCATGCTGATCTTCCTGCTGTCCTGTGCGGTACCGCTGCTTGGCAGAACGGCCGTCGGATGGATCGTGGATGTGACAACGCTCGGTGCGGTACTGATCTACGGATATGTCAGCGCCTGCGCTTTGAAAAAGGCAGGGACTTACGGCGACAGAAATCAGGTTTTCCCGGCTGCGGCAGGAATCGTGATCATGCTTGTGTTCGGTATCTGGCTTCTGGTTCCGAATCTGTTTACCAGCGGATCGCTCGAATCGGAATCCTATTTCCTGTTTGTCATATGGTCGATCCTGGGATTTCTGTTCTTTCACAGCATTCTGCGGAAAGACAAAGACAGACGGTTCGGCAGATCCATCGTCGTATGGATCGTGCTGCTGTCGCTGGTGCTGTTTGTTTCACTGGTATGGATGAGCCAGTCGACCATGCGGGTCACCGCGGATGCGATGAATCATATCCAGGACTATTACGCAGAAGCCGGCTTTACAGCGGAAGGCGAGAAACTGATCCTGCAGGAACTGGATACCTTAAGGATGACCAATGCCCGCAGTATCGCTGTTGTCGTTGCCATGTTCGGCATATCGCTCGGCGTGCTGCTGAACAACTACTCCATCATGAACAGACGGGCAGCAGAAAGCGAAACAGAACTCGGCATCGTCAGAAACAAGGCCAATACAGATCCTCTGACGGGTGTCAAAAGCAAGCATGCATATACGGAAAAAGAAAGCGAGATCAACGCGATGATCCTTGCCGGAAGCGCACCGGCGATGGCCGCTGCCGTATGCGATCTCAACGGACTGAAGCATATCAACGATACATACGGACACAAAGCCGGAGATGAGTATATCCGCGCAGCTGCCCGCATGATCTGCGAACTGTTCCAGCACAGCCCGGTATACCGCATCGGCGGAGACGAATTCGCTGTTGTGCTCAGCGGCAGAGACTATGAAAACAGAGAACAGATCAAAGAGCAGCTGATGGAAATCTCGCTGCAGAACATTGCGTCCGGACAGGTTGTCGTAGCCTGCGGCATCGCCGAATACATACCGGGAAAAGACACACAGTGGCACAGTGTATTTGAGCGGGCGGACAGCGGAATGTATGCAGCCAAAAAACAGCTGAAGGATGCTGGAGCAATCACCAGATAGAACAGGAGCGCCGTATGTTCGGAAAAAAGTTTGAACTCAATGACAGAACGATGGAAATCGTTGAGGAACTCGGCAGGCATATGCCGGGCGGTTTCTTCATATACAGAGCGGAAGAACCGGAAGAACTGATCTATGCCAACCAGGCAGCGGCCGGGATCTTCGGCTGCCATGATACCGAAGAACTGCGCAGTCTGACCGGCTGGACGTTCAGAGGCATGGTGCATCCTGAAGATTATGATGCCGTCAAGGAGTCCATCGGCAAACAGATCAGTACAGATGATGAAGGCGTGGATTATGTCGAATACCGCATCATCCGCAAAGACGGAGCCGTCCGCTGGGTGGATGACTACGGCCACTATACGGAAACAGAGGCCTACGGCGGCATCTATTACGTATTTATTTCCGATATTACAGATAAGCGGAAACAGATGGAGAGGGACATGGCAGTCCGCCAGGCTGTCATTGAAGCACTGAGCAAGGCATATCATACCGTATGGCTGATCAATGACGTGGAAAGCGAGAGTTTTTCTCTGTACCGGGGAGATATAGCCGGATCATCCATCCATGCGGCGCCGATCAGAAGCGCCCTCGAGCGCATGAAGTATTCCCAGGCAAAGGAATATTACATTCAGACGATGGTGGCACCTGCAGACAGACAGCGCCTGCAGGAGGAACTCGCCATCGGACGCATCGTCAGCCGCCTGCAGGAAAAACCGCAGTTCAATATCAACTATCTGCGGATCATGGAAGACGGCAGCGAGAGATATTTCCGCATTGAATTTGCCCGGGTCAGCATGCCCGGCGGAAAAATGGGTGTCGTCTGCGGTTTCAAAGACGTCGATGACGATGTGCGGACCGGGCAGAAGATGCAGCAGGCACTGCGGGACGCAAAGAAACAGAAAGAAGAAAACAGCCGTCTGATCGAGCAGATCGAATCCGCTGCCAAGCTGGCAGATCTGATGGGTTCTGTAGCGACGCTGCTTTCGAATATGCCGGCGATGAGTTTTTCCAAAGACGCAGAGACCGGCAGATATCTGGCATGCAACCAGGCATTTGCGGAATACGCACACAAAGAAACACCGGAAGGCGTCGTCGGGAAGACGGATTTTGATATTTTCGATCCGGAAACCGCCCGTCATTTTACAGAAGATGACCGGAAGGCACTGGCGATGGAAGAACCGTATATCTTCTTTGAAGATGTACCGGATGCGGCAGGACATATCCGGAATCTGCAGACGACCAAACTGAAATTCACCGACAGTAACGGCCGGCTGTGCACACTGGGCATGTGCGTGGACGTAACGGAAATGAGCCGGGCAAAAGCCGCGGAAACAGAGGCAAGAGTCAAGCAGCAGGAACTCGAACACCGGATCGCACTGCAGGAAGAACTGCTGCAGAAAGAACGGGAACAGGCAGAGCAGACAAAGCTGATCACCGCTCTGGCCTCGGATTACCGCAGCGTATACTATATCGATCTGGATACCGATGAAGGCGTCTGTTACCAGTGTCTGCCCGATGCGGACGGATTGCGGACAGGCGAACATTTCCGCTACCTGCATGAATTCAGTGAATACGGCCGCAAATATATTACCGAACAGTATCTGGATGACTTTCTGTCATTCATTCAGCCGCAGAATCTGCGAACCAAGCTGAGTACAGAACTGGTTGTTTCCTACCGGTATCTGGTCCGGCGCAACGGCAGCGAATTCTATGAAATGATCAAGTTCGCAGGGGTCCGCCATCCGGAAGACAGAGACGATCATCTGGTCCATTCCGTCGGTGCGTGCATTACCGATGTCGATATCGAAACAAGAAAGAATCTGGCCGAAAGCCAGGCTCTGACGGATGCGCTGAAGGCAGCGGAACAGGCCAATATCGCAAAGACTGCGTTCCTTTCGAACATGAGCCATGAGATCCGTACACCGATGAATGCCATCATCGGTCTCAACAGCATCGCTCTCAGCGAAGAAGATATATCCGATAGAACCAGAGGATATCTGGAGCGGATCGGAACGTCGGCCCGGCATCTTCTCAGTATTATCAATGATATTCTGGATATGTCGAGAATCGAATCCGGAAGGATGGTCATCCGCAATGAGGAATTCTCCTTCACCAGACTGCTGGAACAGGTCAATACGATCATCGGCGGTCAGTGTAAGGAAAAGGGACTGCACTATACCTGCCGCACAGCCGGAAGGATCGACGAATACTACATCGGCGATGAAATGAAGCTGCGCCAGGTCATGATCAATATTCTCGGCAATGCGGTCAAGTTCACACCGTCCGGCGGAAACATCGATTTTACGATCGAAGAACTCAACCGCTTCTCGGGCCGCTCGACGCTGCGCTTTGTCATTGCGGATACAGGCATCGGCATGAGCCGTGAATTCCTGCCGCATATCTTTGAATCCTTCTCCCAGGAGCATTCTTCCTCCACCAGCAGATACGGAAGCACGGGTCTTGGCATGCCAATCACCCGCAGTATCGTTGAACTGATGAACGGTACGATCGAAGTGGAAAGCGAAAAGGGGAAGGGGTCCGTATTCACGGTTGCCGTGACACTGGGAGTCAGCGGCCGCAGAGACAGACAGGAAGACAGCAGCCTGCCTTCCCATCTCAGCGTGCTTGTCATCGATGATGACCCGGTCGCCTGCGAACATGCGCAGATCATATTCGGAAATGCCGGCATCGCCTGCCAGACCGCCGCTTCCGGAAAAGAAGGACTGGAAATGGTCCGTATGCACAAAGCCAGAAGCGAAGCATATGATCTGATCCTGACCGACTGGAAGATGCCGGAGATGGACGGCGTGGAAACAGCCCGTCAGATCCGTTCGGTCATCGGGGATGAATCCGCAATCATCATCCTGACATCATACAGCTGGGATGAAATCGAAGAAACAGCCCGGACAGCCGGCGTGGACGGATTTGTCTCAAAACCGCTGGATTCAGCCAGGGTCATGGATGCATATGCAGAGGCATACGGACGCAGGCCTGATAAACGCACGCAGAAAACAGCAGAACTCAGCGGCAGAAGGATCCTTCTGGCGGAAGATATCGCTGTCAATGCGGAAATCATGCGGATGCTGTTGAGCGCAAAAGGCATGCAGACAGACCTTGCCGTCAATGGTGCAGAAGCCGTCGATGCATTTGTAAACAATCCCCCGGGAACCTATGATGCAATACTGATGGATATGAGGATGCCGGTCATGGACGGCCTTGAGGCATCCGCAAAGATCCGTGCATGCGGGAAGGAAGACGCATTGTCTGTTCCCATCATAGCCCTGACTGCCAATGCGTTTGATGAAGACGTACAGCGCAGCATGCAGGCCGGACTGAACGCGCATTTAAGCAAACCGATCGATCCTGATCTGCTCTGCAGAACACTGCAGGAACTGATCAATGACTGATATACATAACAGAAGGGTGTTGAAACTATGGCGGAAACAAATCTCAAATTTCATTCCGGAAACGGCAGAAGACGAATCCTGGTCGTCGAAGACGAAGCAGTGAACCAGCAGCTTCTGCGGATGATGCTGGCGGAGACATATGAGGTGGAGTTTGCCGAAACAGGCAGCCAGGCACTGGAAAAGATCAGCGAACCCGTCAGTCTGATCCTGCTCGATCTGAATCTGCCCGATATGCACGGTCTTGCACTTCTGAAACAGATCAAATCCAGTGAACAGACCGCAGGCATACCGGTCATTGTCATGACCGCAGACCGCGAGGCTGAAGTGGAATGCCTGACAGCCGGAGCAATCGATTTTATTCCCAAGCCGTATCCTCCCCAGAAGGTCGTTCTGGCCCGGGTGCTGCGGACGATTGAACTCTCGGAGGACAGGGATATCATCCTCTCGACAGAGCGGGATACACTGACCGGCCTGTACAACCGGGAATACTTCTACCGGTATGCTTCCCAGTTCGATCAGTATCACAGAAATACCGATACAGATGCCGTGGTCGTGGACATCTCGCATTTCCATATCATCAATGAACGCTATGGAAAGGCATACGGCGATGAACTGCTGAAGTCCATTGCCCAGAAACTGAAGGAATCGCTGCAGGAGTCAGATGCGATCATCTGCCGCCGGGAAGCAGATACCTATCTGATCTACTGCCCGCACCGCGATGACTATGAGGCGCTCCTCGGGAATATCACTGCCTCCTTCGGCAGCGACAGGCGGATCCGGCTGCGGATGGGTATCTATCCCTGCGCGGATAAAACCCTTGATATTGAACGGCGCTTCGACAGGGCCAAGTCTGCGACGGATACGCTGCGTTCCAATTATGGAAAGTCCATTGCCTGGTATGACGATTCCCTGCACCAGGAAGAACTGTATGCCGAGCAGCTGCTGGAAGGATTCAATACGGCAATCCGCGAAAACCAGTTTACGGTATACTATCAGCCCAAATTCGATGTCCGTCCGCCGGAACCGGTATTTGCCGGTGCCGAGGCACTGGTGCGCTGGAAACACCCGGAACTCGGAATGATCAGTCCCGGTGTATTCATTCCGCTGTTTGAAGACAACGGAATGATCCGTCAGCTGGACTCCTGGGTCTGGCGGCAGACCGCAAAACAGATCCGCGAATGGAAACAGACAGCAGGCAGATCCGTGCCGGTATCGGTGAATGTATCGCGCATCGACATGTATGATGAAGACCTGAGCGAACATCTGGAAGAGATCGTGCAGGAATACGGCCTGGACCACAGCGACCTGATCCTGGAAATCACGGAATCCGCCTATACGGAAAATTCCCGCCAGATGATTGACATGGTCAGCCGTCTGCGTCAGAAAGGATTCCGGATCGAAATGGATGACTTCGGTACCGGCTATTCATCCTTGAACATGCTTTCTTCTCTGCCGATCGACGCGCTGAAACTCGATATGCAGTTTATCCGCAGCGCCTTCAGAGAACGCAAGGATACGAGGCTTCTGGAAGTCGTGATCGGACTGGCAGAAGCGCTGTCTGTGCCGACGATCGCCGAGGGGGTGGAAACCGCCGAACAGATGTTCACGCTGAAGACCATGGGCTGCGATTATGTACAGGGCTACTACTTCTCCAGACCGCTGCCGGCGGATGAATTCGAAGCCTATATGCGCAGCCGGTACGAAGAAGAAAAAAAGCAGGAAGTCAGCCGTCAATCCGGCACCCGCATTTCCCGCGACAGATATACCTATGATGCAATGCATGACCCTCTGACCGGTCTGTACAATCACAGCGCCTTTGATATTCTCTTCCATGATTCCGATCATGATCATATCGCTGTTATGATTGCGGATATCGCCGGATACGATGATATTCAGCGCAGGTACGGCAAAGACGGTGCCGTCAGCGCGGTCGTACGGACCGCTGAAGTACTGCGGGACAATTTCCGTTCCGTTGACAGCATCTGCCGTCTGAAAGAAGATGAATTTGTCATCATCCTGACCAGAATCACCTGTTCCATGCAGGATCTTGTCTATGAAAAAGTCGAGACGATCAACCGGGTTCTGCAGGATCCGGAAGGACAGGGTTTCCCGGTTTCACTGCGCGTCGGCGTTGCCTTCTTTGACCGTGAGAACCCGCAGGGAGATATCTTCCAGGATGCCGATACGGCCCTGGCCGCCCTGAAGCAGTCAGACAGCAGCGGCTGCCGTATTTACGGAGAACCGATCAGAAGATAAGACGCATCCGCGGGTTTCTCTGCCATGCGCATCCAGGGACCGTAATTGGTTGAAGACAATGCGTCCAGCAGGGCTTCCAGGGACGGATCTGCAGTGATTTCTTCATTTCTGCGGTCTTTCAGTTATTGGTCTTGTCTCCGGTCATGATCGGCACATCCGGATGAAGATCGATGATCTGGGCAGTCAGGGTATCCATGAAATCATCGCAGTATGCAGACAGAGGCATGATGGTATTGACAGCTCCCTCAGGAAGCTGATAATGCAGATCGGAGATGACCGCTGCCTGCAGCGGCGCAGAAGAAAAAGATGTCTGTTCAGGCGTTCCCCCGCAGGCCGCAAGAAAGATACAGAGAAGGAAAAGAAAACAACTTCTGATCATGGTTTCAATATACACGATTGCCTGTACGAAATGCGAAGGATTCGCAAATGCCGGACGATTCTTTTACAATGGAATACATGAAGAAAAGAGTATATGCATTGATCATGAGTGCATTGATATGCGGAGGCTGTATGCAGCAGACAGAAATCAGACGGTCCGGTGATTCTGAGGCAGTAATCTGGTGTGCGACGGATATACATTATCTGTCAGAGACACTGTACGACAGGGGAAAGGCATTCCAGCGCCTGCTGAAGAACAATGACGGAAAACTGTTTGAATATGACCGGGAAATCATGGAAGAAATGACAAAGCAGGTGATCGAAGGAAAACCGGAGGCATTTGTCATGCTCGGCGACCTGACATTCAACGGCGAGATGGAAAGCCTGCAGGAACTGAAAGGGTACTTTCAGCGGATGGAAGAAGCCGGTGTGCCGGTCATAGTGATTCCGGGCAACCATGATATTTCCTACCCCTATGCGAATGCCTATTTCGGCGATATCGCCAAATCCGTGCCGGCAGTCACCTCTGTGCAGTTCCGGCAGGAAATGCAGGATTTCGGCTATGGAGAAAGCATTGCGAAAGATCCGGATTCCTGCAGCTATGTCTATGCCCTGCGGGATGATCTGTGGATCCTGACACTGGATGCCAATACCGAAGCAGCCCCGTGCGCACTGCAGGACAGCACAAAGCAATGGCTGAAAAAGCAGCTGGCAGAGGCCGCGGAAAAACAGATCACCGTGATGACCATATCCCATCAGAATGTCCTGAAGCAGAATGACATGATGTATATGGGCTATGTCATGAATGACTATGAAGAAGTACAGCAGATCCTGAAGGACGGCGGCGTATTTCTGCATCTCAGCGGCCATTCCCATCTGCAGCACACCTCTGTATCGGAGGGACTGACCGATATATGCAATGAAGCACTCAGTGTATGGCCTCTGTCCTATGGCGTGATCACCCTGAAACCGGGACAGACGGACTTCTCCTATGAAAAGAAATCACTGGGCATCCTGCAGGAAGAATCGCGGGAGCGCTTTGACGAAACGATTCTGCGGACGGCCGTTCCGACGCTGGAAGAAATTGACATCCCGCAGGAGATCCGCGAGCAGATGACGGATTTCGCAGTGCGCTTCAACGAAATCTTCTATACCGGCGCAGAAGCAGATCCTGATGAGCTGCGCAGCGATCCTGCCTATGGATACTGGCGGCAGTACGCAGGCGATTCATTCTGGTATCTGTATATGCTGAATGCACTGAAATGAATGCACCGCAGACCATGCGGTGTTTTTTCCGGTGCATACAGGCAGGCATGAAACGATAAATAATCGCAGTATAAACGGCAATCTGTGTCATAATATAGAGAGGAATAAGAAGGAGGAATCTTATAATGATCAACTGGAAGAACCTTGATACGCTCGATGCGTACAGGGAACTGGAAGCGGCACCCCGCGTATGCCTGCCGGAAGTCATGGCAGGGGAAAACGGCGCAGACCGTGTAAAGAAATACTGTGTACCGATGGCAGAAGGACTTGCCTACAACTTCGGCGCAAAAGCAGTCGATGACACGGTCCTTGCCGGACTGAAGAAACTCGGTGAAGAAGCGCAGCTGGCGGAAAAATTCGCAGAACTCTACAACGGCGCAGTCATCAATACCGGTGAAAAGCGTCTGGTCCTGCATCAGCTCTGCCGCGGACAGCTCGGAAACGATGTAATCGCGGACGGTGTCAATAAGCGCGAATTCTATGTGAAGCAGCAGGAGAGAATCGCTGCCTTCGCAAAGAAAGTACATGACGGTGAAATCACCAATGCGGACGGCGACAAGTTCACGACGGTCGTACAGATCGGTATCGGCGGTTCTGACCTGGGTCCCCGCGCAATCTATATCGCTCTGGAAAACTGGGCAAGAAAGAACAATACGCTGAAGATGGAAGCGAAGTTCATCTCCAACGTTGACCCGGATGATGCGGCAGCGGTTCTCAATTCCATCGATGTTGCACATTCTCTGTTTGTTCTGGTATCCAAATCCGGCACAACACTGGAAACACTGACCAATGAAGCATTTGTCAAGAACGCCCTGAAAGAAGCAGGACTGGATCCGGCAAAGCATATGGTCGCAGTGACCAGTGAAACATCGCCTCTGGCAAAGAACGAAGGCTATCTGGATGCGTTCTATATGGATGACTACATCGGCGGACGCTATTCCTCTTCCTCCGCTGTCGGCTGCGGCGTTCTCTCCCTGGCATTCGGTCCGGAAGTATTCGCACAGTTCCTCGACGGTGCGGCAGCGGCTGATAAGCTCGCGGCAGAAGCAGATCCGCTGAAGAACGCAGCGATGCTCGATGCGCTGATCGGTGTCTATGAGCGCAATGTACTCGGCTTCCAGGATACAGCAGTTCTTCCGTATTCCCAGGCGCTGAGCCGCTTCCCGGCCCATCTGCAGCAGCTGGATATGGAATCCAACGGCAAATCCGTCAACCGCTTCGGCGAGCCGGTTGATTATCCGACCGGACCGGTCATCTTCGGTGAACCGGGCACGAACGGTCAGCACTCCTTCTATCAGCTCCTGCACCAGGGCAAGACGATCATCCCGCTGCAGTTCATCGGCTTCAGAAATTCCCAGATCGGAACCGATGTCGATATCGAAGGAAGCACTTCCCAGCAGAAACTCTGTGCCAACGTGGCAGCCCAGATCGTCGCATTTGCCTGCGGCAAGGAAGATGAGAATCTGAACAAGAAGTTCGACGGCGGACGTCCTTCCAGCATCATCATCGGCGACCAGCTGACACCGGCTTCCCTCGGTTCTCTGCTTGCGCATTTCGAAAACAAAGTCATGTTCCAGGGATTCCTGTGGAACGTCAACAGCTTTGACCAGGAAGGCGTACAGCTCGGCAAGGTTCTTGCCAAGAAGGTTCTGGCCCACAATACAGACGGTGCGCTGGCAGTTTACAGCGACCTGCTCAATATCTGAATCATCACATGAAACACGGCAATGCCGTGTTTTCTGTTGCGGCAGGCTGGTGTTGCGGTACAGTCCTGATGCATAATCAGGAGGAATCACCGCATGGAAAAAGAACAGTACAGCGGCAATATACTGTATGGGAAAAAATGGGCTGTCTGCGGCGACAGCTTTACTGCCGGCGTCAGCGGCAATGTATTTGAAGACGGTGAATACGCGGGAAAAAACAAGGTATACCCGTACTTCATTGCCCGCCGGAATCACATGGAGATCGTTTCTTTCTTTGAGGGAGGAAGGACCCTGGCATATCCGGCCGATCATACATTTCATAACAGCCTGACCGATCCGGATGCGGAATGCTATTACAGGAATATTCCGGAAGATGCCGATTACATTACGATTTATCTCGGCATCAATGATTCCCATCATGAACACGGCAAGGCAAAAGACGGCGAAGACCCGACCGGACCGATTCCGATCGGAACCCCGGAGGATACCGGTACCGCGACCTACTGCGGGGCATGGAATGAAGTGCTTTCCTGGCTGATCGTCAACCGTCCGTTTGCCCATATCGGCATCCTTGTCAGCAACGGCTGCGACCGCGATGAATACAGAACGGTACAGATCCGGATGGCGGAGAAATACGGCATTCCCTATATCGATCTCAACGGCGACAGATTCACGCCGGTCATGATCCGCTCCCGCAATCCTGCGATCGCCGAAGAAGTCAAGCATGCGGTCATGCTGAAACAGGCGGTCAATTATCCGTCCAATACTCATCCCAACGACGAAGCACATGCCTATGAATCAGTGTTTATCGAAGATTTCCTGCGGCGCATATAAAGAAAAGCGGACCCCTTGCGGGTCCGTTTGTGTTTTTGATCAGAAGCCGAGCGGTTCATCCACCAGAATGACATGGATCCTTCCGGCATGGCGGGAGAACCGGGTGATCAGGAACTGACAGCAGATCGTATCCGGCGATTTGCAGTCAAAGCATTTTCCTGCTTTTGTGCAGGGAGCCGACAGATTCAGGCGCTGCGTATTGATCGGGGCTGCGACGTTTCTGGCTCTCTTCATGGCGCTGTCAAGATCCGGGCAGACCTTGTTCATGCCGGCGATGATGATGACTTTCTTCGGTCCCCAGGCGAGGGCGGAGACACGGTTGGCATTGCCGTCGATATTGACCATGACACCGTCGCTGGTGATCGCATTGGCGGAAGCGAGATAGACATCCGCGTCATAGGCCATTAACATGGCTTTTCTGCGGTCTTCGTATTCATCGCGGTCGATAAAGTTATACGGACCTTCTTTCAGGGCCTGGACCAGGCCGATGTCACGGGCGGTCTGGCAGCCGCCCATCGTGACGGTGTTTCCTTCTTCGATCAGGCTCAGTGCTTTCTGCAGGGCTTCTTCCGCATTCTTTACGAAATAGCCGCTCATGTTTCTGGACTCAAGCCCTTTGATGACAGTCTGGGCAAGAGCTGTGTTGCGTTTAGTGATGCTTTCGTTCATAGTGTCCTCCGGTTTTACAGTTCTGCTTCATTTCTCAGGATCGCCATGCCGATCTGTTCCGCATTGACCAGTCCGTAATTGACTGCCACTGCCGCAGCAGTCTTTGTTTCCCGGTTGAAGCCGAGGAATGCGGAGAAGGCACCGGCATTGCCGCCGTGCCAGCTGATCGGCATCGTTTTATCCAGCCGCCAGGCCAGACCGCTGTATGAATCCTTATCGCAGTCTGCCTGTACGGTATGGCACATTTCCGTATAGGGCAGGGAGCCGTCCATGTTCTTTGCCGCAAATGCGAGCAGATCCTCTGCTGTTGCATTCAATGCGCCGGCCGGTGCGATGATATCGCCTTTTTCCCACTGCCAGCAGCGGCAGGGCTGATCTTTCCGGTCATATCCGGGCAGATCGATGTTGCCCAGGAATGTATTAGACAGCTGCAGATCATCGCGGATATAGCTGCTCATTGCGGTCCAGAAATCCGAACCCGCTTCCTTTCCGGCAATATAGCCGAGAATCGACATGCCGATGTTGGAATAGCTGAATTTATATTTCCGGTCTTTGATCCTGGTGTCGCGCAGTATTTTCAGGAACAGTTCTTCATCCGGATAGCCGCGGAAGGGATTGGTATGGAACAGGCCTCCTTCCTGATTCATGCGGATAAAGAAGGGCAGGGTCGTGATCAGATTGTATGGCTGCGTGGTATAGCCCGAGGTGTGCGTGGCCAGGCTGCGCAGACTCGGATAGAAGCGGTCCGGCAGACCGCTGATATACTGTGACAGCGGTGCATCCAGGTCCAGTTTTCCTTCCGATACGAGCTTTGCGGTGAGCGAAGCGGTAAAAGGCTTGCAGATCGAGCCGACCGCATAGATCAGCGGCTCTCCGCTGCATACCGTGTGGTCCGGTCCGAAATGAACGGTTTCCGTTTTCCCGTCCTTCAGAATGCCGATGGTCAGATCGATGTGTTTCCGTCCATGGTACAGAGTATTGATTTCTTTTTGGGCAGCAGCAGGCAGATGCATAGGGTTACCTCCTGATATTACAGTTATCTTTATTGTAGCGCAACAGAGCGGAAACAACGTACAATATGATTATGGGAACAGACTGGAAGTACCACCTGTCACTGATTGCGGCGGTCTGTCTGTGGGGATCGTCTTTCATCGGATCAAAGATAGCTCTGCAGGCTTTTTCTCCGGTTTTTCTCTGTCTGCTGCGGTTTATCATCGCCTCCTGCGTACTGGCGGTGATGGCCCTGTTTCACGGCAGATTCAAAAGACCTTCCGGCACGGATCTGAAATATATCTTTCTTTCCGGCATATTGGGCATTTCCATTTACTATTCCATTGAAAACATTGCCGTATCGATGACCAGCGCCTCCGATGCCAGCGTCATCAGCGCGGCATATCCGGTGATCACCGTCGCGGTCGGCATCCTCTTCTATCATCTGCGGGCCCGCCGGTTTGAAATCGCCGGCATTCTGATGGCGGTGTGCGGCGTCCTGATCATGACCGTATCCGGCAGCCGGGAGGGCAGTTCCTTTCTGGGAAACATGATGATGATCTTCAACGGGTTTCTGTGGGCATTCTACAATTATCTGACCCAGAAAATCAGTCACGATACCGATAACTTCACGGTGACCGCTCTGCAGGTACTGACCGGCACCGTGGGATTTATACCGATGCTGATGCTGGAGGATATCCGGATCGGACCTCTGACACCGGCCGTTGCAGGAGCGGTTGGGTTTCTTTCGGTTCTCTGCACTCTGGCAGCACTGTTTCTGTACAATTACGGTCTGCGCCGGGTAAGCGCTTCAACTGCCGCATCGCTGATGAATCTGATGCCGGTCGCCGGCATCGCGCTTTCCGCAGCGATCCTGCACGAGACAATTACAGCGCGGCATGTATTCGGAACGGCTGTCATTATCGGCGGTGTTCTGCTTTCCGCGCAAAGATATAGAAATCAATAAATGAATACTGTACAATGCCTGTACGAATGGGGGAGTCAGCGATATGAAAAATCTGTTTAAACCTGTAGATATGACAAAAGACGATCCGGTCAGATCGATCCTGCTGTTTACGGTGCCGATGCTCATCGGCAATATTGCCCAGCAGCTGTACAACACCGTCGACAGTATCATCGTCGGCAGATTCGTCGGCGATAATGCGCTTGCTGCCGTCGGCAGTGCCGGACCCATCCTGAACCTGATGCTGGTCCTTTTCATGGGAATCGCGACCGGTGCCTCGATCATGGTTGCGCAGTATTTCGGCGCAGTGAAGAGAAACGAACTTTCCCGGACGATCGGCGCATGCATTACGCTGACGCTGGCTGCTTCGGCCTTCATCATGATCGTCGGACCGCTGATCACCCGTCCGCTTCTGCATCTGCTGAATACGCCGGAGTCCATCCTTGACTGGTGCTACAGCTATCTGTTCATCATTTTCATGGGTATTTCCGGCGGCGGTCTCTATAACATCCTGAGCGGTGTGCTCAGAGGTCTCGGAGATTCCGTATCCGCTCTGCTGTATCTGCTTGCGGCGACATTCCTGAATATCATTCTCGACTATGTCTTTGTCGCAAAATTCTCCATGGGCGTCGCCGGTGTTGCCTGGGCAACGATCCTTGCCCAGTTCCTGTCGGCCGGACTGTGTCTGTGGAAGCTGACCCGCATGCAGGAGATATTCGATCTCAAAGCTGCCTATCTGATCCTGGCAAAGGAATATACATCCCGTCTGGTCCGTCTCGGTCTTCCCTCCGGCATCACCCAGGCGATCTTCTCCATGTCCATGATCGTTGTCCAGTCGCTGACAAACAGCTTCGGCGAACTGTTCATCGCTGCCAACGTCATCGTCATGCGCATTGACGGATTTGTCATGCTGCCGGCATTCTCCTTCGGCTCAGCCATGACGACCTTTGCCGGACAGAACATCGGTGCCAGAAGAATGGACCGTGTCGTTGACGGTGCCAGAAGGGGAACCTTTGTGGCCATGGGTATTTCGGCAGTGCTGACAATGATCATTCTCATGTTCGGACGCCATCTGATGGGCATCTTCACGGATACGCAGGAACTGATCGATCTTTCCAACCGGATGATGCGCATTCTTGCGGTGGGATACATTCTGATGGAAGTCACCCAGTGTCTTTCCGGCGTCATGCGCGGTGCCGGCGATACCGTATCGCCGATGTGGATCTCGATCCTGACATCCGTCGTGCTCCGCATCCCGCTGGCATACGGTCTGGTGGCACTCTCGAAAACACCGGAGCTGCCCCAGGGCAACTGTGCCATGATGTATGTATCGATGCTGATCAGCTGGTCGATCGGTGCACTTGTCACATTCATCGTCTATCAGAAAGGAGCCTGGAAAAAGAAGGCGATCCTGTAAAAGAAAAACTTCCCGGTCGGGAAGTTTTATTTTTCCTGGAAGAGTTCGATTTCCTCATGCAGCGGCCCATAGCAGAATGCGATACGGGCAGGCAGGGGCGGATCGCAGGGAATGACAACGTCATGCGGTTCTTCGAATATCTCATAGCCGGCTGCCCGGATCTTTTCCGCATACAGATCCGTATCATCCACATCCAGTGCAATATGCCGGAGCGCACCTTTCTGCAGGCTGCCCTTGCCGTTACTGAATATTTCCAGAAGACCGCTGCCGGTATCGATCATGATGCCTGCATCCCATTCATGTACGGTCTTCATGCCGAGAATGCTGCAGTAGAAATTCTTTGCTCTGTCAAATGCCTGCGGATCATCGCATTTCATGGAAATATGGTGGATACCCCGGATCATAGCGCCTCCTTAATTATTGATGCCGTGATGGCTTGTATAGCTTCCTGCCGAAAGAGCCTGGAAGGAATATCCGTTCTGCAGACCCCACTGGATAATGCTTTCGACCGCATTGACGGAGTAAGCCTTGACATCGTGCTGCAGCACGACCGAAGGCGTGCCGTAGGCACTGTTGGCTGCGATGCCGCCGATGACATTGGCATATACCTGATTGGTATCCGTCGTTGCCCCGGCGTCGCCGCTCGATACATTCCAGTCAAAATAGATGTATCCGTACGAAGCAGCCTGCTGGGCCAGCGTCGTCATGATTCCGGAACAGTAGGACATGCTGACAGTATTTGAACTGCCGCCCGGGAACCGGAACAGATTGGAATAAGAACCCGTCTGCGCCGCAATGACGGCATTCTGCGTATTGAAGTCTGACCAGTAGTTATCCGTACTGGAATAGATATAGCCGTAATCATGCGTTGCCGAATGCACTGCCACCGTATGTCCGGCAGCCGCTGCTCTTGCCATGCAGTAGGCATAGCCGGGATAGGCGGATGTCGTAAAGAACGTTGCCTTGACATTGTATCTGTCAAGAATATCGAGGAGCGCATCCGTATAGGGACCCGGACCGTCGTCGAATGTCAGATAGATGACATTGCCGCCTTCCTGGATCGTCGGAACATTGACCGGCATGTTTTCCACATGCACGGTTCTCTGCATGCTCGATACATTCCCATGGGCATCGCTGACTTCATATGTCAGTACATAATCGCCGGGTGTATTGGTATCGACCGTTCCGCTGACGGAAACACTGCCCGTCACATCGCCGTCGCAGTCATCAGAAGCGCTGTATCCTTCATCGAAGCTGCTTCCGGTATAGACGGTAACGTAATCGCCGCCTGCGAGCGATATTTCCGGACCGGTCCTGTCATCATAGACGATCGTGCGTTCTTTTTCGGCACTGTTGCCGGAAGCGTCTTTGACCGTATAGATGACCTTGCCGTCCTTTTCCTCACGGGTGACTTTGTCCGTCAGATCGCCGTCGCAGCTGTCGGATGCGGAATAGCCTTCTTCTTCATAGGTATGTCCGTACAGTGTATATCCGTCCGGATCGCTGACGAGCGTGATTTCCGGCGGTGTCGTATCTTCGACGATGACCGTTCTTGTTTCCTCGGCGGAATATCTGCCGTTTGCGGCAGAGTAGGTCACGGTATAGGTGCCGAGTTTCTGCGTGTCCGGCTGTCCGTCGGTTTTCACTTCAAGATCTTTATGGAACAGCCGCAGTATACTGCCTGTAAATACTGCTTCCGCTCCCGGTTCTTCATAGGAATCCCCATATTCCAGATGAATCTCCTTTTCGCCGTTCAGGCTGATATTCACCTGCCATTTGTTCAGGAGCACGATGGACCCGAACAGCAGGGCAGCCCCGGCCGCGACAGCCAGTATGACCTTGTTTTCTTTCTTCACAATGGTACCCCCTCATTGCTGTTGACATAACAATGATAACATGTTCACACTTGTTCATCTGAAAGAAAAAAGCCGCCGGGACGGCTTCATCCGATACAGGTTACTTCGTTGCCGGTACGGGGCAGCGGTGTTCTGGCGGGAAGATGATCGGGGGAGGCAGGAATTCCTACCGCAAGCGCACCGTAGATGCGTTCGTTTTCCTGCAGACCGTATCCGCGGAACACTGCCAGGATTTCCGGATTCTCATTCAGCCATTTCAGCTGATTGATCCAGCAGGTTCCAAGATTCAGTGCATTCCCGGCAATCATCATGTTTTCCAGGGCACAGGCGCAGTCCGCGATATTGTTTCCGTAGTCTTTCTGATTGGCGATGACGATCAGCACCGGCGCATCGTAGTGAAAACGGTAGCCGCCGGCTTTGGAGCGGGTGATGGAGGATGCGATGGAGCGGTACATTCCTTCCGTTACTTCCATCCGGGCAAAGGCGTTCTGTACCGTCAAAGCAAGAGAATCAAGTACCTGCGGATCGCGGATGACAAAGAAATGCGATGACTGTGAATTGCCTCCGGAAGGCGCTGCCCGGCCGGCTTCGACAATGGTCCGGATCATTTCTTCGTCAGGCATTGCATCAAGAAACTGACGGGTGCTTCTGCGGCTCATAATTGCTTCAATTGCATTCATATTCTGACTCCGTTTCTACAGTTTTCATTGTACATTAATGAATGTACAGCACAAAACCAAATGAATTCTGATACGATGAATACAGAGCAAGAGGAATCAATATGAAAAGTAGACATATATTTGTTTTAATCGCAATGTGCGGACTGGCCGCTGCTTCGGTCGGTGTTACGATCAATACCGCAGGTGTTTTCTATGCACCGATTGCGGAAAGTCTGGGAGTCGGCAGAGGAAGTGCTGCCATGGCTGTCACAGTCACTTCGATCATTGCTTCGGTAATCGGCATGGGCATTCCGAAACTCATCAGTGAATCCAATCTGAAAATCATGATCATTGCGGCAACGGTGATGCTGGCAGGGTCGACCGTATTGATTTCCATGAGTTCATCTCTGTGGATGATCTATCTGCTCAGCGTTGTCAGAGGCATCGGCGACGGTATGATCAACTTTGTCCTTGTCACCATGATCATCAACTACTGGTTCTATGCGAAAAGGGGACTGTTCACATCCATCGTCATGTCGACTTCCGGTATTCCGGGTGTCATACTGTCGCCGGTGTTTTCGGATATCATCAACCGGTCCGGATGGCGTACGGCATTTATCTGGGTGGCGGCATGCACATTGATCTGCTGTCTGCCGGCAATTCTTCTGCCGCTGACGATCCGTCCGGAAACCGCCGGGATCAGGCCGTACGGCTATGAAGAATTCATACGGGCAAAAGAAGCAGGCCGTACCAATGCCATCGAATCCGCAACATCCCGCTTCAATTTCTTCAGTGTCAAATTCCTGCTGGCAGTCGTCATTGTCAGCTGTGCAAGTATCGTAGCGGCAGTGCCTTCGCATCTGCCGGGATATGCTGTATCCATCGGCAAGGCAGCGTCAGTGGGAGCGCTGATGCTTTCGGTATCCATGGCCTTCAATATCATTTCCAAGCTCTGCTTCGGGGTCATGAATGACCGGATCGGACCGTCCAGATCCATCATTTTCATGGCTTCTCTGAACATTGCCGGTATCCTGATGCTGCTGTTCATCCCGCAGGAGATCGTGATGTATCTCGGTTCCGGACTTCTTGCCTGTGTATTCTCGATCGGCGCGGTCGGCAATGCCATGCTGGCAGGATATCTCTTCGGAATGGAAAACTATGCGTCTGCCTATCCGGTGCTGAGTTTCATCGGCGGTCTGTCAAATGCGGCAGCCGCAACCATGGTCGGCAGCCTGTATGACATCACCGGATCCTATGCAGTCAATTTCTGGATGGCACTGGGACTGCAGATCCTGTTGATCATCTGTGTCGCAGCCGCCACATCGATCCGCCGGAAAGAACGGCACAGCGGTATCGAAACATCCGCCTGATTCAAAATAAACACCGGGATATTCCGGTGTTTTTCACAGGCGCAGACTTTTAATTGTCAGAACATAATTCCTGCTGATGTCCCGCAGGAACATGCATATGATCATGACCAGAATGAGACAGACAGCTGTATTGGAAATGATCAGCGGATGTATTTTATCTGCAGTCAGATCGAGAAACTTTGTCACATCATCCGTGCGCGGAGCCCGGCTGTGCATGTACTGCACAGGAATAATGACCCATGACATGAGCGAAGAAGCAGCGATGAGCGTCCGCAGAAAGACGAAGATCCGGTAGAAATGATTCTTCGCTTTTCTTCTGTACAGAGCAATCGTCAGGAGTCCGAGCAGATACGGCAGCAGCGCACCGCTGACATTGAACAGCAGCTCCGTCATGAGCGTGAAACTGCCTCCGACCCCGCTGACATGCGCATGCAGAACGCTGAATTCGGTGATCGTGGAGCCGGCTCCCAGCATGACGAGCAGATGGCCGCATTCATGCTCGAAGATATGCAGAAAAACAGCAGCGGCTGCGGCAATCACGGTATAGATGAATATTTTCACTCTGAAAGCGGTCATAGATATACCTGTGTGTTCTGTAAAAAGTATACACCTGCTTAAACCGCTCTGTCCGCAGTCATGTCTGTTCTTTCAGACAGATGGAATATGAGGAACAGGACAGAGCCTGCAGGCTGACATATGTTAAGTTGAAATCATCCATACATTGACTGAAAATGGCAATCGTCACTGAAGCAGGAATATATTAGTATATAGTCAACGCAGACCGGCACCGGATATCATTTTATTCCTATGCAATGATCCGGCACGCCGGCATACAGCTGATGAGAAAGCAGAGGTAGAAAAGAATGAAATTGAATCTCAGACCAAAAGAAGAATGCAGATTTGACGCAGTCAGCCTGGGCGAGATCATGCTCCGCCTGGATCCGGGAGAAGGAAGAATCCGTACAGCCAGAAGCTTTACGGCTTGGGAAGGCGGCGGTGAATACAACGTTGTCCGCGGCCTGCACAAATGCTTCGGCATGAACACGGGTGTCATCACGGCTTTTGCGGATAATGAAGTCGGTAAACTGATGAAAGACCTGATCGAGCAGGGCGGTGTCAGCACGGACCTGATCTGCTGGAAGAAAACAGACGGTATCGGCCGGATCTGCAGAAACGGCCTGAACTTCACCGAGCGCGGCTTCGGTATCCGCGGTGCGATCGGATGCAGTGACAGAGCCAATACGGCAATCTCCCAGGCAAAGCCGGAAGATTTCGATTTCGACTATATCTTCGGAACACTGGGTGTACGCTGGCTCCATACCGGCGGTATCTATGCCGCACTGTCGGAACAGGCCTGCGAAACCGTGATCGCCGCATGCAAGACAGCGAAGAAATACGGAACCGTCATCTCTTATGACCTGAACTACCGTCCTTCCATGTGGAGTGCCATCGGCGGCCTCGAGAAGTGCCGTGAGGTCAACCGTGAAGTAGCGAAGTATGTCGATGTCATGATCGGCAACGAAGAAGACTTCACCGCATGTCTGGGTCTGGAAGTCGAAGGCAATGACGAAAACCTGAAAGAACTGAATCTGGACGGCTACAGAAAGATGATTGCGGCTGCCGCAAAGGAATATCCGAACTTCAAGGCAATCGCTACAACGCTGAGAACCGTCAGAACCGCTACCGTCAATGACTGGAAGGCAATCTGCTGGGCGGATGGCGAAGTATATATGTCCAAGGAATACAACGGACTTGAGATCCTTGACCGTGTCGGCGGCGGCGACTCTTTCGCTTCCGGTCTGGTCTATGGCCTGATGACATATGAAGATGCGGAAACAGCAGTCAACTACGGTGCTGCCCACGGTGCACTGGCAATGACAACACCGGGCGATACATCGATGGCTTCTCTGGAAGAAGTTGCGGCAATCGTCGGCGGACAGGGCGCCCGCGTCAAGCGCTGATACAGAAGAAACAGCCGGGTCACACAGTGATCCGGTTTGTCGTTGTCTTCCTGTCCGGTTCCGTATGTATGCAAATCCTGTAATATTGGATTGACAACCCAAACCGAAAATGGTAACTTTTACGCAGTCATGAAGGCACTGCCTTCCGACAGTTACAGGAGAGCTTATGATGATTGCGGGAAGAACAATCGAATATGTTTCTGCCAGTGAGATAGTTGCCGGTTTCTCAATGTTTATCATTTAGGAACCGGTTTTTTTAAGGAATCAAATACAGAAAGAGGAGGGAATAACGCAATGGCTAAACGAACAGACATCAAAAAAGTACTGATTATCGGATCCGGTCCCATCGTCATCGGTCAGGCAGCTGAATTCGATTATGCGGGCACACAGGCTTGTATCGCCTTAAGAGAAGAGGGATACCAGGTAATCCTCTGCAATTCCAATCCTGCGACAATTATGACAGATACACAGATGGCGGACAAAGTCTATATGGAACCGCTGACGCTGGAGTACATCGCGAAGATCCTCCGCTACGAAAGACCGGACGCAATCGTTCCGGGCATCGGCGGCCAGACCGGTCTGAATCTTGCCGTACAGCTGGATAAGAAAGGCGTTCTGAAGGAATGCGGCGTCGAACTGCTCGGAACACCGAGAGAAAGCATTGAGCGGGCTGAAGACCGTCAGCTGTTCAAGGAAATGTGCCAGAAGATCGGCGAGCCGGTCATTCCCAGTGAAATCACATACAGTCTTGAAGAGGCAAAAGAAGCAGCGAAGCATATCGGCTATCCGGTCGTTCTGCGTCCTGCCTTCACCCTGGGCGGCACCGGCGGCGGCTTTGCCTATAACGAAGAAGAACTGATTGAAATCGGTACAAATGCCTTCCAGCTTTCTCCGGTGCATCAGGTTCTGATCGAGAAGAGCGTCAAGGGCTTCAAGGAAATCGAATTTGAAGTCATGCGCGATTCCAATGACAAGACGATCACGATCTGCGGCATGGAGAACGTCGATCCGGTCGGTGTGCATACCGGCGACTCGATCGTTGTTGCGCCGATCCTGTCCCTGAATGACCATGATCTGAAGATGCTCAACGACAGTGCTATCCGGATCATCCGGGAACTGAAGATCGAAGGCGGCTGCAACGTCCAGTTCGCTCTCCACCCTGAAACAAGCGAATACTTCCTGATCGAAGTCAACCCGAGAGTTTCCCGTTCCAGTGCCCTGGCTTCCAAGGCTTCCGGCTATCCGATCGCCAGAGTCAGTGCGAAGATCGCCATGGGCATGGGCCTGGAAGAAATCGAAGTTGCCGGAACAACGGCAGACAAAGAACCGAGTCTGGATTATATCGTTGCCAAGTTCCCGCGCTTCCCGTTTGATAAGTTCCCGAATACACCGAATCAGCTCGGCACCCAGATGAAGGCGACCGGCGAGGTTATGGGCATCGGCTCCAATCTGGAAGAATGCATGCTCAAATCCGTACGTTCCCTGGAAACCGGTGTCAATCACCTGTATTCCGCAAAATTCGATGCCTTCACCACCGATGAACTGCTGCAGTATGTATCGGAATTCCGCTTCGACAATATCTTCGCGGTAACCGAACTGATCCGCAGAGACGTACCGCTCAGCAGAATCCATGAAATCACGATGATCACGATGCTGTTCCTTGAATCCATCGCCAAGATCGTTGCCATGGAACGCAAGCTTGCGGCCAATAAGAATTCCTTTGAAGTGCTGAAGGAAGCGAAGAAAATGGGCTTCTGCGATGCATTCATCGCAAGACTGTGGGACACGGATGAACTCTGTGTATTCAATATGCGGAAAGAGAACAACCTGTTCCCGGTATTCCGCATGGTCGATACCCTGCACTCCGGCAAGTATATTGCCTACCATTATTCTTCCTATACCGGTGAAAACGAATCCCGTCTTTCCGACAAAAAGAAGATCGTCGTGCTCGGTGCCGGTCCGATCCGTATCGGCCAGGGTGTCGAATTCGACTATTCCACCGTACATGCCGTACAGACCATCGGCAAAGCGGGATATGAAGAAATCATCATCAATTCCAACCCGGAAACAGTTTCCACCGACTATACAACGGCAGATAAGCTGTACTTTGAACCGCTGACACCGGAAGATGTCATGAATGTCGTTCTGTTTGAAAACCCGGTCGGTGTCATCGCATCCCTGGGCGGCCAGACAGCGATCAATCTGGCGGAACCGATCATGAAGCGCGGCGTCAATATCATCGGCACCAGCGTCGAAGCAATCGAACGCGCTGAGAACCGTGACAGTTTTGAAAAAGTACTGGAAGAGCTGGCAATTCCCCAGCCTCCCGGAAGAGCTGTCACAAAGATCGAAGACGGCATCGCGGCGGCAGCCGAGATCGGCTATCCGGTTCTTGTCCGTCCTTCCTTCGTCCTCGGCGGCCGAGCCATGCAGATCGTCGGAAACGAAGAACAGCTCCGTCATTATCTGAAGACTGCCGTTGAAATCGATGAAGAAAAACCGGTTCTGGTCGATAAGTACATCAGCGGCAAAGAAGTCGAAGTCGATGCGGTATGCGACGGCAGAGATGTATTCATCCCGGGCATCATGGAACTGGTTGAGCGAACCGGTATCCATTCCGGCGACTCGATTTCGGTCTATCCGGCATTCTCGATTTCAAACAAGGTCAAGGGAACGATCCTGCAGTATACGAAGAAGCTGGGTCTCGGTATCGGGATCATCGGCATCTACAACATTCAGTTCATTGTCGATAAAGATGAAAATGTCTATGTCATCGAGGTCAATCCCCGTTCATCCCGCACGGTACCGTTCCTTTCCAAGGCAACCGGTTACCCACTGGCAGATATTGCGACAGAGGTGATCCTCGGCAAGACACTCAAGGAACAGGGTCTGTTCGATCTGTATCCGGATGAAAAGAAGAGATACTATGTCAAGGTTCCGGTCTTCTCCTTCAGCAAGATCAAGGGACTCGATGCATATCTTTCTCCGGAAATGAAATCCACCGGTGAAGCCATCGGCTATGATGACAGACTCAACCGTGCGCTGTATAAAGCCCTGCAGGCTTCCAGCATGAGCCTGCGCAACTACGGTACGGTATTCGCAACGATCGCAGATGATGACAAGGAAGAAGCACTGCCGCTGATCCGCCGCTTCTATGATCTCGGATTCAATATCGAAGCGACCGAAGGCACCGCGGAATTCCTGAAGAAAAACGGCATCCGTACACATGTCCGCAAAAAGATCAGTGAAGATCCGGATGATATTCCGGGTGCGATCCGCCAGGGCCATATCGCCTATGTCGTCAATACGCGGAATATCCAGTCCGCTGATGAAGCAAATGACGGTGCGCTGATCCGTATGTGCGCTGTTGAAAACAATACGACAATATTCACTTCGCTGGATACAGTCAGAGCTCTGCTCGATGTCCTCGAAGAAATCACGCTGAAAATCTCAACGATCGATGCCTGATCAGACAAAAGAGAACTGCCGGCCGGCAGTTCTTTTTCATACAGAATATGCATGGAACGGATTCCTGTGACACGGCATCCTCTGTGTTTTCAGTATCCCAGATGCCTGTCGACAGTATGTACCGGCGGTTCTTCCCGCAGGACCCGCTGCAGGTTGGCGATGGCGGTGTCGATGACTCTTTCATAGTTGACACCGGCTCTGAATCCGCCGGAGATATGCGGTGTGATATATACCCGTTCTGCCTTCCAGAGGGGATGAGAAGGGGGCAGGGGCTCGGGATCCATGACATCCAGACAGGCTGCCTTGAGATGCCCTTCAGCCATGACTTTCAGAAGATCCTCTGTCACAACGGCATTGCCGCGGCCTGTATTGATCAGGATGGCAGACTTCTTCATCAGCCGCAGTCTTCTTTCATCAAACATTCCTCTGACTTCCGGGGTGCCGGGAAGACTCAGGGCTACGGCATCCATCTGCGGCAGCAGCGCATCCATCGCATCCGGAGTCACCAGCTTTCTGACAAACGGCGGGATATCATGGACGGTTCTTCTGACACCATAGCAGTATGCGCCGAGCGCATCGGCCCGTTTCAGATATGCAGTGCCGATCGCACCCATGCCGACGGAAAGGATATTCGAACCTTCAAAGCGGGTGATATCCTTCAGCAGTTCCCATTTCTCTTCTTTCTGCATTTCCAGGTATTCCGGCATCCGCTTCATTGCCATCAGGGTCACGGTAAGCATATGCTCGGCAATCGCATCGCCATAGGCACCGTAGGCATTTGCCAGCGTGACGCTTTCCGGCAGCCATTCATAGCCGTTCGCGCCGGCACTGAACAGCTGGACAAAGCGCAGCCGGGGCATCCTGGAATAGAGTTCCGGCGTGATCTTTCCGGCAAACAGTTCGGTTTCCTGAAGATCTTCAGGACGGATGTCTCCGGCATCTGCGGCAAAAACCGTTTCACAGTCCGGCAGACGCAGGAATTTCTGCCGTGTTTCTTCGCTGTGACTGCCTGTTACGATGAGCTTTACTGTCATATGCGTCCTTTCTGCTTATTGCGTGAAAAGTGAATGATGGTAGTCAGACAGCTCGAGAATCAGATCTCTGACTGCATCGATTTCACTGCTCTTTCCGGTTTCGATATGGATGATTCTTCCGCTTTCATATTCGATATAGATTTCCAGATACAGTCCTTCCGCATCCGGTTCACCATCTGCCGCTGTCTGATCCCCGAAACCGTAATAGCCGAGCTCATGATTGTCATAGGAACCGGACGCATGATTGTATTCACTGAAATCACAGCGTCTTTGTATGTCATGGTCCGCAATGATCCGGGTGACTTTCTGATAGTAATCTTCCGGAACTGCCGCATATTCCGTCTGCGCATCGTGTTCCGGATCCTCTGTATCTCTGCGCAGCAGGTGCGTTTTCCCACCGAAAGCCTCTTCTCCGCTGACATTGACGTCGAAGAAATCTTCGGCACTGCCGTTTTCTCTGAAACCGAAATCGAAGCGGGTGATCAGCGAATCATCGGGTCTGGGATACAGAGATTCAATGCCGTGGCTGCTGAACCATGCGGCAAACAGATCATATAAGGATTCTGACCAGAGGGCATACGGATTATTGTCCTGTCTGAAATACAGTTTTTCACCGGAGACATAGACCGCTGAAAAAGAGCAGGGCTGATATTCCGGCGCAAGACCGGCGGTCACGTCATACAGTCCGTTCTGCGATACCAGATTTTCTCTGTCAATGACTTCCTGCAGCTGTTTCAGAAGCGCTTCATCTGCGGGATACTGAATACCGAGATTCTTTTCAGCTGCCTGCAGCACGCCTGTCTCATCTTCTTCGACCGCGAAATGAAAGAAACTGCTTTCTTCTGTATTCCAGCGGGTCAGCACACAGAAGGATGTATCCAGGGAAATGATTTCCTTTGACGCAATGGTGCCCGGAACATCATCCTGGTGATGTTCGTTTTTACCGGTGACCGGTTCTTCCTGCGGCTGCGCTGTACAGCCGGAGAATACATACGGCACCAGCAGAAGCGCGGCGATACCGAAAATACCGGCAGCTTTCATCCTGCATCCTCCTTCGACGGAATCTTTTCAATGATCAGATCTGCCGATCCTTCTTCCAGTGCGTTATACGCATCCAGATGTATATGATCTCCGTTTTCTGCCGATGCAAGATTCTGCAGTATACCGGCCAGCGAAAGCAGACCCTGGGCATTTGCGGAGATTACGATTTCACTGCCGTCCGTTTTTGCAAGGATCTCGGATCCTTCTTTCCATTTGATTATCATCACTGTTCACCTTAATTCTTCATATTCAGAATAGCATCGATGTACCGGAACGTACAAAAAAACCTTCTGAAACAGAAGGTTAGGCCTGCAGCAGAAGCATGATCACCGGTATGACGATGAAGCATGCCAGTGTCGTGACGGCAATGCCCTGGGCAGCAAGCTGTTCATCCGCACCGTATTCGGCAGATGCGACGACGGTCTGGGTCAGCACCGGCATCGCGCTCAGTACGATCAGAACATCTTTTGCCAGTCCGCTGACATTGAACAGCATGCACAGCAGCAGTGTAATGCCGGGCGATATGAGAAACCGGAAGACCATGGTCAGTATAAGCAGCTTATTCAGCCTTACATTGCGCAGACCGATTTCCCAGATGATATGGCCGGCCATCAGCAGTGCCAGCGGGGTAACCGTATTATTGATGTATTTTGCGCAGGACATGAACAGAGCAGGCGGCTGCAGACCGGTCAGGATCAGGAAGACACCGGCCAGCACCCCGAGGATCGACGGTGTTCTGAAGAAAGAAATGACCGAATCTCTGAAAGAAGTGCCGGACTGACCGCCGGAGCGCTTGATCATGGCAACACCGACGAGCTGGGCATAGGCAGTATTGCAGAGATAGAAGATCATTGCGTACGGTGTGCATTCGCTGCCGAACAGTTCCAGACACATGGAATAGCCGATGAAGATCGCATTGGATACCGAACACATCACCGCGAAGACGCTTGCCTGCTTCGGACCCAGACGCATCGATTTTCCGATGGCCATGGAAAGCAGGAAACTGAAGGCGGTCGACAGCGCCGGGATCAGAAGCAGGACCCAGGAACTTTTCAGCAGATCCAGGGTCAGCTGCGTGCGCAGCGAATAGACGCACATGACAGGGACAGCAAAGCGCATCAGATATTTGCTGAGAAAGGTTTTTGCGTCCGGTCTGATCCATCCGAGCATTGAAAGCACATAGCCGCATCCGGTCAGGATCAGGATCACGGATACGGCAGAAAGAGAATTCAGCAGAGAGTTCATAGCTACCTCACAATTGTTTCCTGTCATTCTGACAGAGGAATATCACCCGGATATGCTAACGCAAATCCTGTAAAACTGCAATTGTTCTTTATGTATGCAGCGATACGTTGATTAGTGAACTCTCCCCGCCTAAGTGCCATGCACTATAGACGGGGCTTCCAAGGCACCTGCGGTGCCAAAGACTTCCGTCTGAATATTGATACGGTTAATACC